>NZ_LT963352.1:5137500-5455000 GCF_900236475.1 Streptomyces chartreusis NRRL 3882 | reverse complement strand
CGCGGTGGAGACCCTCAGTCATGGGCGCTCGCTCGGGAAGATGGCCTGCGGGCTGCGTGTGGTGCGCGACGACGGAGGGCCGATCCGATTCCGGCATGCGCTGGTGAGGGGCTTGATCGCGGTGGTCGAGATCCTCATGACGTTCGGTGTCGTGGCCTGTATCGCGTCTTTCGTGTCGGCGCGTGGGCGGCGCCTGGGGGACGTGTTCGCGGGGACCCTCGTCGTTCGGGAGCGGATTCCGGTCGCGCGCACCGGGTTCGTGCCGCCTCCCCCGCCCTGGCTTGCGGGGCGTTTCTCGGGGCTCGATCTTTCTGCGGTGCCCGATGGGTTGTGGCTCGCCGTCCGTCAGTATCTGACGCGTGTGCAGCAGTTGGACCCGCAGGTGGGGTGGTCCATGGCGGACCGGCTGGCGTCGGATCTCGCGGAACGTACGGGAGCGCCGGTGCCGCAGGGGGTTCCGCCGGCGGCGTATCTGGCGGCGGTCGTGCATGAACGGCAGGCGCGGGAGGCTCGACGGGCTTTCGGGAGCGGGTCGTCCTCGTCGGCCGCTCCGGCTGCTCCGGTAGCCGATGGAGCTCCAGGTGCCGGTGCGGCTCCGGTTGTGCCGCCTGGCGCGGTGTCCGAGCCGGCCCCAGGGGCTGTCGAGTCGTCCGGCGCAGCTCCGCCCGCGGAGTCGCATGAGGTGCCCATGGGCGACCGTCCCGGGACTGGGTTCGTGCCGCCGGCGTAGTGGAGCGTGGGGCTGCCCGCTCAGCAGGGCCTGGCCTCAGGTGAACACCGACGGCGGTGATTCGAGGTCTTCGAGCTCGATGCCGGGGGCCGCCAGCACCACGTCTCCGGCGATGTGCACGGCGTGCTGTTCGCCCGTGTCCAGGGCTGTGACCTGGTATTCGTCCACGGTCAGAGGGCCGCTGTCAGTGGCGTGTGCTTCTCTTTTCAGCAAGGTCCACGACTGGTCCACGGTGCGGGGGGCGAGGACCGGGTCCGTGAAGGCGACGAGGCGTACGCGGGTGCCGGCTGAGGAGGGGGTGAGGCGCAGGAGACGGGTGGTGGCGACGAGGAACGCCGGGGAGGTGCCGGTGAAGGCGTGGGCGCGCACATTGCCTTCTGTGGCGTCGGTTCCGGTGGGGTCGGTGCGGACCCAGGTGACGCCGTCGAGGGCGGCGCCGCGGACCTGCCAGGCGGCGGCGTGGAGTTGGAGGCGGATGGGGCGGCCGAGTTCGTCGAGGGTGAGGTCGACGGAGCCGTGGTGATCGCCCGAGGGGGTGGTCAGCTGGGAGACGTAGCGCCAGCCGGAGGGGCCGGGGGCGCACTGGAAGTGCTCTTCTGCGAGGGGGGTGTGATCGTGCGGATCGTGGAGCGAATAGCGGCCGCGGGGCATGGGGGTCCTGGATCTTGACGGGCGGGGCCGGTCGCCGGCCGGTCGAACGGGGCAGGCCCCCGGCACGGGCGTGCGGGGGCCTGCCTCGGAGATCCGACCGGTGGCTGTCTGACCGGCGGCGGTGCCGCTCGGCTCAGTAGCGGTAGTGGTCCGGCTTGTACGGGCCCTCGACCTGCACGCCGATGTACTCGGCCTGCTCGGGGCGGAGCGTGGTCAGCTTCACGCCGAGCGCGTCCAGGTGGAGGCGGGCGACCTTCTCGTCGAGGTGCTTGGGCAGCACGTAGACACCGGTCGGGTACTCGTCGGGCTTGGTGAACAGCTCGATCTGGGCCAGGGTCTGGTCCGCGAAGGAGTTGGACATCACGAACGACGGGTGGCCGGTGGCGTTGCCCAGGTTCAGCAGGCGGCCCTCGGAGAGGACGATGATCACCTTGCCGTCGGGGAAGGTCCAGGTGTGGACCTGCGGCTTGATCTCGTCCTTGACGATGCCGGGGATCTTGGCGAGGCCGGCCATGTCGATCTCGTTGTCGAAGTGGCCGATGTTGCCGACGATGGCCTGGTGCTTCATCTTGGCCATGTCCGAGGCCATGATGATGTCCTTGTTGCCGGTCGTGGTGATGAAGATGTCGGCCTTGTCGACGACCTCGTCGAGGGTCGTGACCTGGTAGCCGTCCATCGCGGCCTGGAGGGCGCAGATCGGGTCGATCTCGGTGACGATCACGCGGGCGCCCTGTCCGCGCAGGGACTCCGCGCAGCCCTTGCCCACGTCGCCGTAGCCGCAGACGACCGCGGTCTTGCCGCCGATGAGGACGTCCGTGGCGCGGTTGATGCCGTCGACGAGCGAGTGGCGGCAGCCGTACTTGTTGTCGAACTTCGACTTGGTGACGGCGTCGTTGACGTTGATCGCCGGGAACAGGAGGGTGCCGTCGCGCTGCATCTCGTACAGGCGGTGGACGCCGGTCGTGGTCTCCTCGGTCACGCCGCGGATCTCGGAGGCCAGCTGGGTCCACTTCTGCGAGCCGTCCGTGATGGTGCGGTGCAGGAGTTCGAGGATGACCCGGTGCTCGTCGGACTCGGCGGTGTCGACGTCCGGGACCTTGCCGTCCTTCTCGTACTCGACGCCCTTGTGGACGAGGAGGGTGGCGTCACCGCCGTCGTCGAGGATCATGTTCGGGCCGCCGGTGGGGCTGTCCGGCCAGGTCAGCGCCTGCTCCGTGCACCACCAGTACTCCTCCAGGGTCTCGCCCTTCCAGGCGAAGACCGGGACGCCCTGCGGGTTGTCGGGCGTGCCGTTCGGGCCGACGGCGATGGCCGCGGCGGCGTGGTCCTGGGTGGAGAAGATGTTGCAGGAGGCCCAGCGGACCCGCGCGCCGAGGGCGACCAGGGTCTCGATGAGCACGGCGGTCTGCACGGTCATGTGCAGGGAGCCGGTGACGCGGGCGCCCGCCAGGGGCTGTGCTTCGGCGTACTCCTTGCGGATCGCCATCAGGCCAGGCATCTCGTGCTCGGCGAGGGTGATCTCCTTGCGGCCGAACTCGGCCAGGGAGAGGTCGGCGACCTTGAAGTCCTGTCGGTTTTCGACAGTCGTCATTGCGAGCTGCTCCTCGGGGTTGGGTCGAGGTGGGTACGGCTGGTCTGCGCGGCGGCGGACACAGGGGTGCCCGAAAGAGGACACAGGCATGCCCGCGTGTGCGCAGCGCAGTCCGTCGGAGGCCCTCTCTCCCTCGGCCGGTCCGCGGTGGGACCGCCCGACCGCCATCAGCAGCGACGTCTGGCTCCGTCCCAAGCTACACCGGGGGCGCCTGCGATCCCCAGTCCGCAGGCAAACACATCAAGCCGATCCCGTGACGGGCGGGGTGGGACTGTCGGTGAGGTGCGGGGGTGGTGGAAGGCGGCGGGGCCCGCCGAGTGGTTCGGCGGGCCCCGTGGCCGGAGGAGTCGTGGGAGAGGGTGTCAGTGGTCGGCGGGGTGCGGGGTCGGGCCGCCGGGGCTTGCCTCGGGGTCGGGGCCCTTGGCGGCTTCGGCCTCGCTGTAGATGTCCGGCTCGAGGTAGATCACGCGGGCGATCGGAACGGCCTCGCGGATGCGGGACTCGGCGGCGTCGATGGCGGCGGCGATCTCGGTGGCAGTGTCGTCGTGCCGGACGGCGATCTTGGCGGCGACGAGGAGTTCCTCGGGGCCGAGGTGGAGCGTGCGCATGTGGATGATGCGGGTGACGGTGTCGCCGTCGACGACGGCGGCCTCGATCTTCCGGGTCTCCTCGGCGCCGGCGGACTCGCCGAGCAGCAGCGACTTGGTCTCGGCGGCGAGGACCAGGGCGATCAGGATGAGCAGTACGCCGATGCAGAGGGTGCCGATGCCGTCCCAGACGCTGTCACCGGTGAGCAGGGCGAGGCCGACGCCGCCGAGCGCGAGGATCAGGCCGACGAGGGCGCCGAGGTCCTCCAGGAGCACGACCGGGAGCTCGGGGGCCTTGGCGTGCCGGACGAACTCCTTCCAGGAGCGGCGGCCGCGCAGGGTGTTGGACTCCTTGATGGCCGTGCGGAAGGAGAAGCCCTCGGCGATGATCGCGAAGACGAGGACGCCGACCGGCCAGTACCAGTGCTCCAGTTCGTGCGGGTGCTTGATCTTCTCGTAGCCCTCGTAGAGGGCGAACATGCCACCGACCGAGAAGAGGACGATGGAGACGAGGAAGGCGTAGATGTAGCGCTCGCGACCGTAGCCGAAGGGGTGTTCCGGGGTGGCCTCGCGCTTCGCCTTCTTGCCGCCGACCAGGAGCAGTGCCTGGTTGCCGGAGTCGGCGAGCGAGTGGACGGACTCGGCGAGCATCGACGACGAGTTGCTGAAGATGAACGCCACGAACTTCGCTACCGCGATCGCGAGGTTCGCGGCCAGTGCCGCCACGATCGCCTTGGTGCCGCCTGACGCGCTCATGTGTTCGCGTTGTCCCTTCGTACGCCGTTCCAGGGCCCGGACGCTCGCCTGACTGAGCTGCCCGCGACTTTGCCCGTGCTTGACGGTGGGCCATTGTTGCAGCCCGCCGCGACAGCGGTGAGTCAGGTCACCAGCACGGGGCCGTCGAAACGGTCAGGCGACGACGGTGGCCCGGAAAAGCGTTCCCGTTCCGGACACTTCGGCCTTTTCTCCGGCCGGGACGAAGACGGACTCACCGGGGTTCAGGTCGTGCTCGCCGGCCCGGACGGCGCCGGCCGTGCAGAGCAGGATCTGCGGGGTCGGACGGGTGAGGTCGTGCGCGGCGCCCGCCTCGGGGAGGACGTAGCGGGACAGGCGGAACTCGTCGATGGGGGTCTCGTAGAGCTCCTCGCCGTCCGGGGCGGCCTCGGGGCGCAGGACGCCGGGGTCGCGGGGCTGGAAGCGGACGATGCGCAGGAGCTCGGGGACGTCGACGTGCTTGGGGGTCAGGCCGCAGCGCAGGACGTTGTCGGAGTTGGCCATGATCTCGACGCCGAGGCCGTTCAGGTAGGCGTGCGGGACGCCGGCGCCGAGGTAGAGGGCCTCGCCGGGCTGGAGCCGGACGTGGTTCAGCAGCATCGCGGCGATGACGCCGGGGTCGCCCGGGAAGTGGTGGGCGATGTCGGCGTAGGGGGCGTAGGCACCGCCGAGGCGGGTGCAGGCGGTGGCCGCCTCGGCGACCGTGCGGGACATCTCCTCGGAGTCGGCGGTGAGGATCGCCGTGAGGACCTCGCGCAGGGCGGCGTCCTCGGGGTGGGCGTGCAGCAGGTCGACGTACGGCTTGAGGGAGTCGATGCCGAGGTCGTCGAGCAGGCCGGCGGCGGCGAGCGGGGCGCGGAACCCGCACAGGCCCTCGAACTCGGTGAGGGCGCAGATCAGTTCGGGCTTGTGGTTGGCGTCCTTGTAGTTGCGGTGCGGGGCGTCCATGGGGATGCCGCGGCGCTCCTCGTCCGCGTAGCCCTCCTTGGCCTGGTCCAGGTCGGGGTGGACCTGAAGGGAGAGCGGGGCGCCGGCGGCGAGGATCTTGAGGAGGAAGGGCAGGCGGGGGCCGAACTTGGCGACCGCGGCCGGTCCGAGTTCCCTTTCCGGGTCGGCGTCGATGACCTCGACGAGCGTGCCCCGGCCGGTGCGGGAGGGTGCGCCCGGGTGGGCACCCATCCACATCTCCGCCTGCGGCTCGCCGGTGGGTTCGGTGCCGAGCAGGTGCGGGATGGCGGTGGGGGAACCCCAGGCGTAGGGGCGGATGGTGTTGTCGAGGCGGTCCATGGAGGTCTCTCAGCGTGTTCGGGCGCGGGCGCGTCAGGGTGTCCTGAGCATGATCAGGCCCTCGAAGCGAGCGCAAGGTAAACAGCGGCGAAATCCGTGATGGCGATCAGTTCCGCGAGGGTCTCCAGTTCGCCGCCCGCCTCCGGTTCCAGTTCGCTGATCGGTGTGTCGTGGCTGAGGGCCAGGTCGCGGGCGCTGGGGGCAGCGGTGAGGCCGCCGATGGGGCGGTCGCGGAGGAGCACCACGCGCGCGTGCAGGGCGGGTGGTTCCTCGACGCGGTCGCGGAAGAAGTCGTCGGGGTCGGCGCTGGCGGCCAGGGGGCCGGCGAGCAGGGCGCTGTGTGCGGCGAGGGCCTCGGGGAGCTCGGCGACGACCGCGGGGGTGCCGGACAGTTCGGCGAGCGCGGCGGCGAAACGGCGGCCTGCCGGGCCGGCCGAGGTGCCCTCGGTCCAGACGATCGGGAGGGCGTCGGCGAGTTCGGCGGCGAGTGTCTTGGCGGGGTTGCTGTAGGTGGCGATGGCGGGGCCGCAGCGTTCGGCGACGCGGTCGAGGCGGTCGGCGACCTTGCCGAGGGCGTCCGGCGGAGCGGCGAGCACGCCGGTGCGGTCCAGGAGCGCGAGCAGTGGGGTGAGCAGCGCCCACAGGACGCCGGGCGCCGAGGCGGCGAGGGGCTCGTCCTGGTCGTACGGGGCGGTCGCCATGGGGACGAACAGGCCGTGCGAGCCGTTCACCGCGTCGGCGAGCGGGGAGCGGCTGGGGGCCACGGCGACGACGTTGCAGCCGCGGCGGTAGGCCTGCTCGGCGAGGAGGGACAGGCCCGGTTCGCTGCCGTCCGGGGTGGTGATCAGGAGGAGGTCGACGGAGCCGACCCAGCCGGGCAGTTCCCAGCGCAGGGCGCCCGCGGCGGGGGCGACGCCGGTGGGGGCCAGCCGCGTGACCGGACTGCCGGCGCCGGCGAGGGTGCCGAGGAGGTCGGCGGCGTGCGTGGCGGCGGCGCCCGGGCCGGCGATGAGGACGGCGCGGGGGCGGCCGTCTGGTTTGAGGTCGTTGATGCCGGCCTCGGCGGAGTGGCGGGCGGCCGTGCGGACGCGGGCGCCGGCTTCTGCGGCGCCGCGGAGCAGCCCGCGGTGGTCGGCCTCGGAGAGGCCCTCCGGGGAGTCGAGCAGCGATTCGTCGAGCATGGGCGGCAGCCTCCGAGCGCCGAGGTCCGTTATGGGGTGTCCTGCGTCGTCCGTCGTCCTACGTCGGTGCCCGTTGTGCCGGGGCTCTGTGCACCGGGGGTTCAGGCGTGGGGGCCGCTCATGCGGGGCGGCGGGCCTCGTCGACGAGGAGGACGGGGATGCCGTCGCGGACGGGGTAGGCCAGGCCGCAGTTCTGGTCGGTGCAGAGCAGTTCGTCGTCCTGCTCCTTGAGGGGGGCGTGGCAGGCCGGGCAGGCGAGGATTTCGAGGAGGCCGGCTTCGAGGGGCATGAGGGTTTTCTCCGGGGTTGGGGGTGCTTGGGGTGTGCGGATGTGCCTGGTCAGGGTACCGCCGGTGGGGGTGGCAGGTCGGGGGTGCGGTGGATGGTTTCGCCCCCGCCGCCCCTGCCCCGAGCCTGCCTCGGCACACTCGGCGAGGCCGTCAGTCCCTGATGATCCGCAGCACCTCGTCCCGCACCCTCGCCATCGTCTCCGGGTCCCTCGCCTCCGCGTTCAGGCGGAGCAGTGGCTCCGTGTTGGAGGGGCGGACGTTGAACCACCAGTCGGTGGCGGAGACGGTCAGGCCGTCGAGGTCGTCGAGGGTGATGCCCTCACGGTTGTCGTACGCGGAGCGGATCGCGGCGAGGCGGGCCGTCTGGTCGGTGACGGTGGAGTTGATCTCGCCGGAGCCGGCGTAGCGGTCGTACTGGGCGACGAGGGCGGAGAGGGGGCCCGACTGGCCGCCGAGGGCCGCCAGGACGTGCAGGGCGGCCAGCATGCCCGTGTCGGCGTTCCAGAAGTCGCGGAAGTAGTAGTGCGCGGAGTGCTCGCCGCCGAAGATCGCGCCCGAACGCGCCATTTCCGCCTTGATGAAGGAGTGGCCGACGCGGGTGCGGACCGGGATGCCGCCGTTCTCCGCGACCACCTCGGGGACCGACCAGGACGTGATCAGGTTGTGGATGATCGTGCCCTTGCCGCCGTGCCTGGCCAGCTCGCGGGAGGCCACCAGGGCGGTGATCGCCGAAGGCGAGACCGGCTCGCCGCGCTCGTCGACGACGAAGCAGCGGTCGGCGTCGCCGTCGAAGGCGAGGCCGAGGTCGGCGCCCTCTTCGCGGACCCGCTCCTGGAGGTCGACGAGGTTGGCCGGGTCGAGGGGGTTGGCCTCGTGGTTGGGGAAGGTGCCGTCGAGTTCGAAGTACATCGGGACCAGCGTCAGGGGCAGGCCGGCGAAGACCTCGGGGACCGTGTGCCCGCCCATGCCGTTGCCCGCGTCGACGACGACCTTCAGGGGGCGGATGGCGGTCAGGTCGACCAGGGAGCGCAGGTGCGCCGCGTAGTCCGACAACGTGTCGCGGCCGGTGATGGTTCCCGGCGTCGCGGCGGGCTCGGGGGCGCCCGACTCGCTCCAGCGCTCGACCAGTTCGCGGATCTCGGCGAGGCCGGTGTCCTGGCCGACCGGGGCGGCGCCCGTGCGGCACATCTTGATGCCGTTGTACTGCGCCGGGTTGTGGGAGGCGGTGAACATGGCGCCCGGCAGGTTCAGCGCGCCCGAGGCGTAGTAGAGCTGGTCCGTCGAGCACAGGCCGATCTCGGTCACGTCGGCGCCCAGCGCCGCAGCCCCGCGCGCGAAGGCCCGCGACAGGCCCGGTGAGGACGGCCGCATGTCGTGCCCGGTCGCGATGGCGCTCGCGCCGGTGACCCGCACGAAGGCCGCTCCGAAGAGCTCGGCCAGGGACTCGTCCCACTGGTCGGGGACGACCCCGCGTACGTCGTACGCCTTGACGACCTGCGACAGATCAGCAGCCACGGCCAACCTTCCTGAAAAAGTACTGTCGGTCCGCACAAACTACCCTCGCCCGCTGACAGCGCGCTGTGCGGACGCCGAGTCGACGCCCGGGCGTCGTCTCAGGTCACGGCAGCATCCAGTCCAGGACGGGCGTGCTCTGGCCGACCACGATCAGGCACATCACCAGCAGCAGGCCCAGGCTCCAGGGCAGTACCTTGCGCAGCAAGTCGCCCTCGCGCCCCGCGAGTCCGACGGCCGCGCAGGCGATGGTGAGGTTCTGCGGGGAGATCATCTTGCCGAGGACGCCGCCGGAGCTGTTGGCCGCGGCCAGGAGATCGGGCGACAGCCCGGACTCCCGGGCGGCGGTCACCTGGAGGGCACCGAAGAGGGCATTGGCCGAGGTGTCCGATCCGGACACGGCGACTCCGAACCAGCCGAGGACGGGCGACAGGAAGGCGAGCCCGGCTCCGGCCGCCGCCACGAAGTGGCCGATGGTCGCCGCCTGCCCGGAGAGGTTCATGACATACGCGAGCGCCAGTACGGACGTCACCGTCAGGATCGCGAAGCGCAGCTCGTGGACGGTCGCGAGCCATTCCTTCACCGCCACGCGCGCGTGCACCCCGACGACGGCGGCCGTGCAGATCCCGGCGAGCAGCACGAGCGTGCCGCCGGTCGACACGATCGGCCAGGTGAAGACGTTGCCGCCGACCGGTCCGCCGTCGGGGCCGAGCACGTTCAGGAAGGGCCAGTCGTAGGTCTGGGTGGCCTTGTCCAGCCAGACCTTGACGGCCGGGACCTGGGCGACGGAGAAGATCAGGACGATCAGCGCGTAGGGGGCGTACGCGCGCAGGACCTCGCGGGGCGGGTCCTCCTCGTCCAGCTCCTCGCTGCGCACACCGGTCAGCACGGAGGCGCGTACGGACTCGGCGGCGGGCACGCGCGCGTGCGGTACGGCGACCAGGGCACCCGCGCCCGCCAGGGCGGCGCCGATGTCGGCGAGTTGGGCGGAGACGTAGTTGGAGGCGGCGAACTGGGCGACGGCGAAGGCGACTCCGCAGGCGAGGGCGGGCACCCAGGTCTCGCGCAGCCCGCGTCGGCCGTCCACGAGCCAGACCAGCACGAGGGGCACCACGAGGGCCAGCAACGGCGTCTGACGGCCCACCACGGAGGCCACGGAGTCCAGCGGCAGCCCGGTGACCTGGGCGAGGGTGACGACCGGGGTGCCCATCGCGCCGAAGGCCACGGGCGCGGTGTTGGCGACCAGGGCGACGACGGCGGCGCGCACCGGTTCGAACCCGAGGGCGACCAGCATGACCGCGCTGATCGCGACGGGTGCCCCGAAGCCGGCGAGCGCCTCCAGCAGCGCCCCGAAGCAGAAGGCGATGACGAGCGCCTGGATGCGGGGGTCGTCGGAGAGCCGCCCGAAGGACCGGCGCAGGATGTCGAAGTGCCGGGTGCGGACGGTCATCCGGTACACCCACAGGGCGTTGACGACGATCCACAGGATGGGGAAGAGGCCGAAGACGGCACCCTGGGCGGCGCTGGAGACCGTCTGCCCCAGGGGCATGCCGTAGGCGAGCCGGGCGACGAGAACGGCGGCGAGGAGGCCGGCCAGGCCCGCCAGGTGCGCTTTCACGCGGACGCCGCCGAGCAGGGCCAGGACGATCACGAGGGGCAGGGCCGCCACCAGGGCGGACAGGCCCAGTGAGCCGGCGACGGGTTCCAGTTCCTGGACGTACACGGGCGCCTCCCCGGCTTCCGTCATGCGAAAGCGATTTCTCGCGGCCTCAAAACGGAATGGTCATGTCCGCGCCAAGCCGCGTCAATGGGTGCGCGTGGGAAGGAACCGGGAATGCGGTCAGTTGTCGGGCGACCGGAGGACGCGCAGGTGCCCTCGCCGGGCGACCTCCATCGGGTCGGCCGCGCGCCCGCCGCCGCCGGCCCCGGCCGCCCGCTCCTGGGGACGGGCCGCCTCTCGCACGGCGTTCGCGAGCGCTTCCAGGTCGTCGCCGCTGGGACGCGCCGGGGCCGAACCGTCGAGGAGCCGGACGACCTCCCAGCCGCGCGGGGCGGTGAGGCGCTCGGAGTGCTCGGCGCACAGGTCGTAGCAGTGGGGTTCGGCGTAGGTGGCGAGCGGGCCGAGGACCGCGGTCGAGTCGGCGTAGACGTACGTCAGCGTCGCGACGGCGGGACGGCCGCAGGCGGTGCGCGAACAGCGACGTACAGGGCTCACGACGTTGGACGGTACCGCACTCTTGAGCGGGCCGCGACGACTCTCCACCAGGTCACTCCCCCGTGTCGTGCTGTGAGACGCCCCACACCCCCCTTCCGGCCCACCTCGCTGACCTGCCCGGACAGCACCGTCCGAGGCGTCGAACAGCACTCGAAGCGGTCAAGAGTCGTCACAAAACCCTCAATTGCCGTGAGGTTGCCGGTCTCGGCGGGATACGGAATCGAGCCCAACCTTGGCTGGAATGGTCATGTAACGACATGCCGTATCGGTCGGCCGGAAGCCGTCCGTACCGCCGTGCGGTGCCGGGCGCGGGAGCGCGGCGGGGACTACCCTTCAGCAGTGATGGACAAGCCCGTAACGCCCCGAGCCGCCGCCCCCGGGCCCCGCCGCCGTGATCGCCACGGGCGGGGCATGCGCGGCCCGATCGCACCGCCGCAGGTACCGCTCGCCGCCAGCCGTGCGGAGGCGTTCGCGGATCTGGTGCAGGACTCCGTGGAGCGCCTGGAGCGGCGCTGGCCGCAGCTCGCCGACATCGACTTCCTGGTGCTGGAGGTGCCGCGGCTCGACGGGGCCGGCCAGGCCTGGAACGACGAGGCGGTTCCGCTGGGCGGCACGATCAGCGCCCGCGAGGGCCGTCCCGCGCGCGTGGTGGTCTACCGGCGGCCGGTCGAGATCCGCACAAAGGGCCGCGACGAGCGGGCGGCGCTGGTGCACGAGGTCGTCGTCGAGCAGGTCGCCGAGCTGCTGGGGCTGACGCCGGAGACGGTGGATCCGCGGTACGGCGAGGACCAGGGCTGAGACGGCGGCCGACCGGACAGCGGCGGGCCCTCGCGGACACCACCGCCCTGATCGTGGCCTACTTCTGCAACACCGACAGGTCCTCGTCCGCCTCCGGCACCGCCACCGTCCCCCGGTCGTCCGGGAGCGTCTGCACGGTGAAGCCGGGAACGCCGCCCTCCGTCGCCGCCAGGGTGCGGGCGCCGTAGACCGGGCCGCCGGACTTCGGCTCGACCGTGAGCGCGTAGGTGCCCTTCAGGCCGCTGGGGACCGGGGGCTGGATGTCCTGGGTCGTGCCGGCCTTGATCGTGTACGTCTTCGACACCGGCGTGCCGCCCTCGCTGCCCGCCGAGGCGGTGACCTCGACCGTGGCGGAGCGGCCGGGAGCGGTCAGGGAGAGCGTGCTGCCCT
The DNA here is from genome assembly GCF_900236475.1 of Streptomyces chartreusis NRRL 3882. GTDB lineage: Bacteria > Actinomycetota > Actinomycetes > Streptomycetales > Streptomycetaceae > Streptomyces > Streptomyces chartreusis_D. Next base: position 5,442,994 of record NZ_LT963352.1, on the reverse strand, counting down.
TGGCGCTGTTGTCCGCGGACGTCGCGCGCGTGCCGACGGGGCGGGTGGCGGGGATGAACGCCGTCTCCTGCTTGTCACCCTTGCCGCGTACGACCCGCAGGGCCGCCACGACCGGCACGGACCGGTCCGTCGGCGTCAGCACCAGGGAGCCCGCCTCGCCGCGCGTCACGTCGCCCAGGTCGACGGCGGTGGTCATGCCGCCCTTGACGTGCACCGTCTCGTGTCCGGCCGGGGTGATCAGCCCGGAGGGGGAGGCGAGGCGCACCTTGAGGTCCGCGTCGGCGTCGCCGGGGGTGAAGGCGATCAGGCGCGCGGAGGTGGCGTCCTTCGGGATGCCGGGCAGGACCAGGCTGCCCGACGGGTCCGTGGACGCGGCCAGCCAGTCGCCGCCGAGCTTGTCGTCCAGGGCCTGCACGGCGGCGCCGACCCGCCCGCTGCGGACGTTGACGTGCACGGTGAGGTCGGCCTGCTGCTCGTCGGTGAGGGTGGACAGCAGCACCGGGTCGCTGGAGTGCGGCTGGACCGTGATGCCCTCCCCCACGGTGGACTGGAGCGCGCCGTCCTTGCCGTACAGCTCGATGTCGACCACGGCGGCCGAGTCGTCGGGGTTCGTCAGATGGACGTAGTCGGTGCGGTCGGCCGCGGTGCTGGCGCCGGGGAACCAGAAACTCGTGTCCGGGGCCGTGCAGTTGACGCCCTGGAGGCCGCGCCCGGTCCCCGCGGCGACCTCCGTCGTCTCCTGGACCGTCCAGCCGGGCGCGAACCTGCCGTCCGCGGTCCCCACCAGCGCGGGCGATTCGGCACCCGAGGTGTCCCCGGTGACCGGCTTGCCGGGCTCCTTGGGGGTCAGCACGGGCTTCTCGGTCTTGCGCTCGCCGGACTTCCCGTCGCCCTTGCCCTTGCCGCCGCCCGCGTTCGAGCCGTCCTTCGACTCCTGGGGGGCCACCCGGAGGTCGGCCTTGCCGCCGCTCCCGGTGCCCTTCGTGACGGGCGTGAAGGAGGTGTACGACGTCTCCGCGATGTCGGACAGGCTGGGCGCGGGGCACAGCAGGCTCGTGCGCTCCACGGGCAGTTGGGCGGCCGCCTTGGCGGTGGTGTCCGCGCCCGGGGTGGCCGGGGCGGACAGCACGGCGAAGCCGGTGACGGCGGCGAGCGCGGTCGCGCCGGCGATCAGGGACAGGGTGGTGCGGTTCACTGCTGGCTCCCGTCGGGACGCTCACTGCCCGTGCCGTGGGGGTGGTGCTGCTGCGCCGGGTCGTACGGCGTGCCGTAGCCCTGGGGGTAGGCCTGGTCGTAGCCCGTCTGGTCGTATCCCGCCTGGTCGTACGGCGGCGTCTGGGGCGGGCCGCCGTACGCGTACGGGTCGTACTGGCCGCCCTGGTAGGGATCCGCCTGGTACTGCTGTCCGTACGCGTCCGCCGGGTACTGGGCGCCCTGGTACTGGTCGCCGTAATTGGCGTACTCGCCGCTCTGGTAGCCGGCGTTGTCCCTCCCCCAGGCGCGAACGTCCTCACCCGGGGGGACCCCCATCCCGTAGTTCTGCTGCTGGGGCACGGGTGCCGGGGGCTGCTCGGGCTGCGGTGGCGGGAACTCCTCGGGCTGCGGCGCCCCTTCGGCCTCGGCTTCCGCCTGGGCCCGCAGGCGGCGGGCCCGGCGGCCCTCGCCCGCGACCGCCTGGGCCGGGACGGCCGGCTCCTCGGGCAGGTCGTCGTCGATGTCGCGCCGCCGGCCGGGCAGGGCCAGCACGACGAGGACGACGGCGAGGAGGCCCTGCGCCCACAGCCACGCGGTGTGGCCGATGGGGTCGTCGTAGGTGACGTCCAGCTTGCCGCCGGTGGCGGGGAGTTCGAAGCCCTGGGCCCAGCCGTCGACCGTGGTGCGGGTCAGCGGCTTGCCGTCGAGCGTGGCGGTCCAGCCGTCGGAGGCGGTGTCGGCCAGGCGCAGCACGCGTCCGTCGGGGCCGGTCGGGATCGTGGTGTGGATGTCGACGGGCCCGGCGGCGACGGTCTGCGGCGTGCCGGTCCCGGAGCCGGGGACGATGGTGGCGCGCGCGACCTCCTGGTCGATCTGCCACAGCGCGCCGCCGTCCTGCTGGCTGAGCCGGGTCAGGCCGGGCGTGGCGTCCAGGACACGGGTGACATCGCGGGGAGCGCCCTGGTGGACGAGGACGTAGCGCACGGCGAAGCCGCCGAGCTGGTCGGCCTGGTCGGCGCCGGAGCCGGCGACGAGGTTGGCGACGACCTTGTCGAGCCTGCTGTTCTCGCCGTCGGCCGCGGCGATCTCGCCGTCGCCGAGGCGGGCACCGGAGCCGCGGACCAGCATGTATCCGACGTGGGAGCCGGAGTCGCTGTCGAGGACGAGGGTGCGGGCCTGGTCGCTGCTGCCGCTCTCCTCGGCGACGAACGCGGGGACCTGCGTCGGGTCGCGCCGCTCCAGAGGGCCGTCCGCGCCGCGGATCATCCAGCCCGCGGCGACGAGCAGCGGGCCCGCGGCCGAGGCGAAGGCGATCAGCACGGCGACCGGCTGGCGCCAGCCGAAGCTCTGCTCGGCCACGCGCGAGCGGGCCCCGTCGGCGCCGAGCGCGGCGGCCGCCAGGAGGGCGATGCCGTAGACGAGGGTCGCCGGGCCGGCCCAGGTGGAGCTGTTGGACAGGACCGCGAAGACGAAGCCGGTCAGGGCGGCCGTCCAGGCCGTGCAGATGCCCAGCCGGCGTTCGGAACGGAGCAGGGCGGCGAGCGCGGCCAGCACGATGCCGATCAGCATGAGGCCGCTGACGGTTCCCGGGCCGCCCGGGCTGGCGCCGAGCAGGTCGAGGGCGGAGGCGGCCGAGGGGCCGTACGCCAGGCCGGCCTCCTGGAAGAAGCCGAACGGCAGCAGCGACAGCGACCAGGGCGCGAGGACCAGCAGGGGCGTGCCGAGCTGGGCGAGGAACCGCAGCCCGTACGCCGTGATGTCGGTCCGGCGCAGGACCAGCAGCCCGGCGCCGAGGAGCAGCGCGATGGGCCACACGATCGGGGTGAACGCGGTGGTGATGGTCAGCAGCAGCGCGTAGGCCCAGGTGGCGCGCCAACTGCCGCGCGCCCCCGAGGGGTTCGCCAGGCCGCTGGCGGCGATGCCCGCGCGGGCGATGAGCGGCAGCAGCACGGCCAGGACGGCCGTGCCGATCCGGCCGCCGGCGAGGGCGCCGGTGGCGGCGGGCAGGAAGGCGTAGACGACGGCCGCCCACGCGCGCAGCAGCCGGGACTCGACCAGCGGGCGGGAGGCGAAGTAGGCGGTGACACCGGCGAGCGGCACCGAGCAGACGAGCAGCAGCGTGACGGCGAGGCCGGTGGAGCCGAACAGCAGGGACGCCAGCATCGCCACGAGCGCGAGGTACGGCGGCGCGGAGGAGGTGCCGCCGGCGGCGACCGGGTGCCAGGCGTCCAGGTAGCGCGCCCACAGGTCGGAGGAGTCGGCCGGGGCGGGCAGCAGGGCGCCGCCCGCGAGCGCGCCACCGCCGAGGAGTTCGCGGCAGGCGGCCAGGGAGACGAGCAGCAGCACCAGGAAGAGCACCGGGCCGGGCTTGCGCGCGATGCGCTTGAGCCGGGCGAACTGCTCGATCTCCAGGAAGTCGGCGTCGTCGCCGCCGGGGCCCGACTCGACGGCACCGCCGTGCCGTCCGGCGCCGGAGGCGACCTCGGGGTCGGAGCGGCCCACGAGGTTGCTCGCGAGCTGCTCGACGGTCATGCGGACGGTCGCGCCGGGCGGCGGGAACAGCGGCCGCAGCTCGTCCTTGTCGATCCGGGGGGCGCCTCTGCCGCGCCGTCCGGCGAGGATCCGCTCGGGCCTGAGCAGCGTGCCCAGGAGACCGCGGATCTCGTCGACGGCCTGTCCGGGGACCTTGCCGACGAGGTAGGCGACGGTCCGCAGCACCGTGCCGAGCACGATCCGCAGCAGCACCCAGGGCAGCACGGCCGTACGCGCGTTGACGAGCAGGGTGTAGACGGCTCCGGCCTTGTCGACCTTGTGCGGGGAGGCGGCCGTGCGGCCCACACAGTCGACCGTGCGGCGCTCGCGGGAGGCCGCCTCGGCGTGCCGGACGACCGCCTCGGGGGCGACCAGGACGCGGTAGCCCGCCGCGTGCGCGCGCCAGCACAGGTCGACGTCGTCGCGCATGAGGGGCAGGTGGCGGTCGAAGCCGCCGAGCTGTTCGAAGACGTCGCGGCGGATCAGCATGCCGGCGGTGGACACCGACAGCACGGGCCGGACGTGGTCGTGCTGGCCCTGGTCCTGCTCGCGGCGGTCCAGGCCGGTCCAGCGGCGGCCGGAGTTGGCGATGCTGACGCCGACCTCCAGCAGTTGCCGCCGGTCGTACCAGCCGCGGAGCTTGGGGCCGACGACGGCCACGTCCTCGCGGCCCAGCTCGTACTCGTTGTCCACGACGCGCAGCAGCTGGGCCAGGGCGTCGGGCTCCGGGGCGCAGTCGTCGTGCAGCAGCCACAGCCACTGGACCGGCTCTCCGTGCGGGAGCTCGGGCATGTCGTAGGCGTCGTCGCGCCAGGAGCGGGTGACCGGGTCCCAGCCGCTCGGCCGCTTCAGGTACGGGAGCTGCTCCGGGGTGAGGACCGGGGCGGTGCGGCCGCACTCCTCGACGGCCTGGCCGAAGCCGGTGCGGCGGGCGAGGTGCAGCACGCGGTCTGCGCCGAGGGCGTCGGTGACCAGCTGGGCGGAGTCGTCCGCGCTGCCGGTGTCGGCGCCCATCGCGTACTGGACGGGTCGCTCCTGGCCGAGCAGCCCGGCGAGCGCGTCGGGCAGCCAGCGGGCGCCGTCGTGGGAGACGAGGACCGCGGTCACCACATGACGCGGGAACTCAGGTGTGGCAGCGCTGTCGTGATGAGCTGCCGGGTGGCTGTGCACGGACATCGAGGTACGGGCCCCGGTTCGGTGGACTGCGGTGGACGCCTGCGACCGGTGGGGGCAGCGGGGCGTCTCGGACGAGCGACCACACTATCGGCTGCGCAACAAGGGGGCCCGCCGCCTGTGGATAACCCACTTGCGACGGGCCGTTCGAGCCGTGCGTACGTGCGGATGCGCGCTGTCCGTCTATCGCGCCGTCCGCGATCAGACCGCTGCCTTCTTCAGCCGGCGGCGCTCCCGCTCGGACAGGCCGCCCCAGATGCCGAATCGCTCGTCGTTGGCGAGGGCGTACTCGAGGCACTCGGAGCGGACCTCACAGGCGAGGCAGACCTTCTTGGCCTCCCGGGTCGAGCCGCCCTTCTCAGGGAAGAAGGACTCGGGGTCGGTCTGGGCGCACAGTGCGCGCTCCTGCCAGCCGAGTTCCTCGTCCGCGTCGTCGACCAGCAGTTGCTGCACCGTCTCGGTCATGTGCGCCCCTCGTCTGTCTTTCGCGTCCCCGTGATCTAGCCGTTACCGATTCCGGCTGAACGACACGAGTGAAATTACAAGTGTGCTGCTCCGGGCGAGTCAAGCCGAGATCTGCTATTGAGCCCCTTATTCACTCTGCGGAACCAAGCCCAAGCGGAAAGTGTTCAAATCACCATAAAACCTGACACACCGACGGAGCCCGCAAGGGCTCACGCCGTCCGCCGGACCCCTTGCAGACCTGTACGGAGAAGGACGCCCAGAGGTTCGATCTCGTTCCGACACGCACCACGAAGCGAAACGGATCACAGTCGGATCACGAGTACGCAACGAGGTTTCCTGCGCCCGGTTGGACGCCATGTGTCCCGGGCGGGCCATGAACAAACCTTTCATCTGAGTGAACGACCGGATGAGGTGAACCACATCCCACATGCCGGGTGCCGAGTTGACAGTCCAAGGTGTGAACCGGTGTCCTTGTGGGCATGCTCGCGAACTCGGCACCCACCTCGACCCGCACCGCCGGGTCCCACGGTGCTGCCCGCGCTCGCTGTCGCTGTTCCAGCTGTTGAGCCCCACCTGCTCCAGCTGAAGGCCGGGCCACCCGTCTCTCGGCTTCCGTTCCCTCTGACCTTCTTCACTGAGGAACCACCACACCCATGAACAGCGACAGCGACCTCCAGATCGCCGGCGACATCCTCGAAGTCCCGCATCTGCTCCAGACTCCGCGCGAGCACCCGGCCACCGTCGCCGAGTTCGTCGGACTCGCCCGCTCCATCGCCGCCGACCGCTCCCAGTGGGAGCACCTCGTCCGGTACGACACGACCAGCCGCTGGTACCACCGGCTGCGCACCGGCCCGGGCTACGAGGTGTGGCTGCTGTCCTGGGTGCCCGGGCAGGGCAGCGGGGTGCACGACCACGGCCGCTCCTCCGGTGTGCTGACCGTGCTGGACGGCACGCTGACCGAGCGCACGGAGCGGGGCACGCGCGCCTTGCGGGCAGGCGCGCAGCGCGTTTTCGCGCCGGGGTACGTGCACGAAGTCATGAACGACGCACTGGAGCCTGCGGTCAGCCTGCACGTCTACTACCCGGGCCTGACGGAGATGCCGATGCACACGGCCCAGCACTGCGAGGCCCGGTCCGCACCGGATGCCGTGACCGCCTGACCGGTTGGCATCACGTGCCTGACCGGTCGGCGTGACTGCCTGACCGGTTGCCGTAGCCGCTGACCGGTTGTCGTAGGCGCCTGCAAGACTGGCTCCCATGCGCATTGTGGTTCTGGCAGGCGGCATCGGTGGTGCCCGGTTCCTGCGTGGTCTGAAGCGGGCCGTGCCGGACGCGGACATCACGGTCATCGGCAACACCGGGGACGACATCCACCTCTTCGGGCTGAAGGTCTGCCCGGACCTCGACACGGTGATGTACACGCTCGGCGGCGGCATCAACGAGGAGCAGGGCTGGGGGCGTGCGGACGAGACCTTCCACCTCAAGGAGGAGCTCGCGGCGTACGGCGTCGGGCCCGAGTGGTTCGGCCTCGGCGACCGGGACTTCGCCACGCACATCGTGCGGACGCAGATGATCGGCGCCGGGTACCCGCTGAGCGCGGTGACTCAGGCGCTGTGCGACCGCTGGCAACCGGGCGTGCGGCTGATCCCCATGTCCGACGACCGCGTCGAGACCCACGTGGCTGTCGAGATCGACGGCGAGCGCAAGGCGATCCACTTCCAGGAGTACTGGGTGCGGCTGCGCGCCTCGGTGCCCGCGGAGGCGATCGTGCCGGTCGGTGCCGACCAGGCGAAGCCCGCGCCGGGTGTGCTGGAGGCGATCGCCGAGGCGGACGTGATCCTCTTCCCGCCGTCCAACCCGGTGGTGTCCATCGGCACGATCCTGGCCGTGCCCGGCATCCGGGAGGCCATCGCCGACGCCGGAGTGCCGGTGATCGGGCTGTCCCCCATCGTCGGTGACGCGCCCGTGCGGGGCATGGCCGACAAGGTGCTCGCCGCCGTGGGCGTCGAGTCGACCGCGCCGGCGGTGGCCGAGCACTACGGCTCGGGCCTGCTGGACGGCTGGCTCGTCGACACGGTGGACGCCGGCGCGGTGGAGCGGGTCGAGGCGGCCGGGATCCGCTGCCGGGCCGTGCCGCTGATGATGACCGACACCGACGCGACCGCGCAGATGGCGCGGGAGGCCCTGGTCCTGGCGGAGGAGGTGCGGGGAGCTTGAGCGGCGAAGTCCCCAAGGACCGGCAGGGTACCGACGGATACCGGGTGTGGGCCCCGGAGGGGATGCCCGAGGTCGCGGCCGGGGACGACCTGGCCAAGCTGATCGCGGCCGCCGAGCCCGGTCTGGCCGACGGGGACGTACTGCTGGTCACGTCGAAGATCGTGTCCAAGGCGGAGGGCCGGGCAGTCCAGGCGGCCGACCGGGAAGCGGCCATCGACGCCGAGACGGTGCGCGTGGTCGCCCGGCGCGGCAGTCTCCGGATCGTCGAGAACCGCCAGGGTCTCGTCATGGCCGCGGCCGGGGTGGACGCGTCCAACACCCCGTCCGGGACGGTGCTGTTGCTGCCCGAGGACCCGGACGCCTCCGCCCGCGCGATCCGCGACGGGTTGCGGGACATCCTCGGCGTCGACATCGGTGTCGTCGTCACCGACACGTTCGGGCGGCCCTGGCGCGCGGGGCTCACGGACGTCGCGATCGGCGCCGCCGGGGTGCGCGTCCTGGACGACCTGCGCGGGGGCACGGACGCGTACGGCAACCCGCTCAGCGCCACCGTCGTCGCCACGGCCGACGAACTCGCCGCGGCCGGCGACCTGGTCAAGGGCAAGGCTGCCGGGCTCCCCGTCGCCGTGGTGCGCGGCCTGCCGCACGTGCTGGCGCCCGGCGACGGAGAGGGAGCGCGGGCCATGGTGCGCGGCGCTCGCGACGACATGTTCCGGCTCGGCACGTCGGAGGCGGTACGGCTGGCGGTGACCCAGCGGCGTACGGTCCGGGCCTTCACGGACGAGCCCGTCGACCCCGGCGCCGTACGGCGGGCGGTGGCCGCGGCGGTGACGGCGCCCGCACCGCACCACACCACCCCCTGGCGGTTCGTGCTGCTGGAGTCCGAGGAGTCGCGGACGCGGCTGCTCGACGCGATGCGCGACGCGTGGATCGCCGATCTGCGGCGGGACGGCAAGACGGAGGAGTCCATCGCCAAGCGGGTACGGCGTGGGGACGTCCTGCGGAACGCGCCGTACCTCGTCGTCCCCTGCCTGGTCATGGACGGCTCGCACACCTACGGCGACGCGCGGCGCGACGGCGCCGAGCGGGAGATGTTCGTGGTCGCCGCGGGCGCCGGCGTACAGAACTTCCTGGTCGCGCTGGCCGGGGAGCGGCTGGGTTCGGCGTGGGTGTCCTCGACGATGTTCTGCCGGGACGTGGTGCGCGAGGTGCTGGGGCTGCCGGCGGACTGGGACCCGATGGGCGCGGTGGCCGTCGGGCATCCGGCGGAGGAACCGCGTCCGCGGCCGGAGCGGGATGCGGGGGCCTTCATCGAGGTGCGGTGACCGCGCCGGCCGGCGCCTACGCTCGTAGGGCTCCTCTCGTTTCCCAGGGACTTCACTCATGGCAGGACGGTTCGCTCCCCGGCCCACGCGTACGACCGTGCGCGGCGGGCATGTCGGCGTGGCCGGTGCCGGGGCCGGGGGTGTGCCGCGGCAGGCGGCGGGGCCGGGGCGGGTGCGCGACTGGGTGCCGGACGGGCCGCTGGACCTCGGTCTGGTGCTCGGGCCGCTGCGGCGCGGTCCGGGTGATCCGACGTTCCGGGCGATGCCGGACGGGTCCGTGTGGCGGGCCTGTCGTACGCCCGCCGGGCCCGGGACGCTACGGGTCTGCGCGTACGGCGGTGCGGTGCGCGGCCAGGCCTGGGGGCCCGGGGCGCAGTGGCTGCTGGACCGGTTGCCGGAGCTGCTCGGTGCCGCCGATGACCCGTCCGTGTTCGTGCCCCGGCACCGGCTGGTGGCGCTGGCCCGGCACCGGCGGCCGGGGTTGCGGCTGACGCGGAGCGGGCTGGTGCTGGAATCGCTGATTCCGTCGATTCTGGAGCAGAAGGTCACGACCGATGAGGCGTATCGGGCGTGGCGGTTGCTGGTGCGGAAGTTCGGGGAGCCGGCGCCGGGGCCCGCGCCCGGGCGGATGTGTGTGATGCCGGCGCCTCGGGAGTGGGCGTTGATCCCGTCGTGGGAGTGGCATCGGGCCGGGGTCGACAACAAGCGGGCGTCGACGATTCTGCGTGCGGTCCGGGTGGCCGGGCGGTTGGAGGAGGCGGCCGGGATGGAGCCGGGGGCGGCTCGGGCGCGGCTGGAGGTGGTGCCGGGGGTCGGGCCGTGGACGTCGGCGGAGACGGTGCAGCGCAGTCATGGGGCACCGGACGAGGTGACCGTGGGGGATCTGCATCTGCCCCGGATCGTGGGGTGGGCGTTGGCCGGGGATCGGGATGCGGATGACTCCGTGATGCTGGAGTTGCTTCAGCCGTATGCGGGGCAGCGGCATCGGGCGGCTCGGTTGATTCTGCTGAGTGGGAGGGTGCCGGGGCGTCGGGCGCCGAAGATGCCGCGGTGGGATATCGGGGGGTTGTGATGTGCTGCCCGTTTCTGGTGCTGCGGCGTGAGGACTGGGGCCGGGTGGTCCGCAGCCCGGCGGAGCGGGGTGCCGCTGCGCCCACCCGTGCCGCCCCAGCGGCACGACTGCCCGCAGCTAGGACGGCACGATTGCCCGCAGCCAGGCACACCTAGGCGCTACTGGTCCGAAGAAAAGCGGACCGCTCCTGCTGGGATGTGGGCGTCGCACCAGATGCGGGCGCCGTCGCGGAGTTCGTTGTCGGGGCCGATGATCGCGCCGTCGCCTATCACCGTGCCGGTGAGGACGGAGCGTTCGCCGACGCGGGCCCGGGTGCCTATGAGGGAGTCGGTGATGACCGCGCCCGGCTCGATCACGGCGCCCGGGAGGATCGTGCTGCCGAAGACGCGGGCACCCTCCGCGACGAACGCGCCCTCGCCGACCACCGTGCCGCCGGACAGCTTCGCGTCGGCCGCGACCGTCGCCGTCGGCAGGACCAGGCGGTCGCCGCAGCGGCCGGGAACCGCCGGGGACGGGGCCCGGCCCAGGACCAGGTCCGCCGAGCCCCGGACGAACGCCGCCGGTGTGCCGAGGTCCAGCCAGTACGTCGAGTCGACCATGCCCTGGAGGTGGGCTCCGGCGGAGAGGAGGTCGGGGAAGGTCTCCCGCTCCACCGACACCGGCCGGCCCGGCGGGATCGTGTCGATGACCGAGCGGCGGAAGACGTACGCCCCCGCGTTGATCTGGTCGGTGACGATCTCCTCGGGCGTCTGCGGCTTCTCCAGGAACGCCAGGACCCTGCCCGTGTCGTCCGTGGGGACCAGACCGTAGGCGCGCGGGTCCGTGACCTTGGTGAGGTGCAGGGAGATGTCCGCGCCGGTCGTCTCGTGGGTGTCGATCAAGGCTCGGATGTCCAGGCCCGTCAGGATGTCGCCGTTGAAGATCAGCACCGGGTCGTCGGGGCCGGAGCGCAGCCGGGAGGCCACGTTGCGGATGGCACCGCCCGTGCCCAGGGGCTCCTCCTCCGTCACGTACTCCAGGTGGAGCCCCAGCGCGGACCCGTCACCGAAGTACGGTTCGAAGACCTCGGCCAGATAGGACGTGGCCAGGACGATGTGCTCGACACCCGCCGCTCTCGCTCTCGCCAGCTGGTGCGTGAGGAAGGGCACCCCGGCCGCCGGCACCATGGGCTTGGGCGTGTGCACCGTGAGCGGGCGCAGCCGGGTGCCCTTGCCGCCGACCAGGAGGATCGCTTCTGTCACGTGTCGTCTCTGCTTCCTGCCGGGACCGGCCGAACTGTCTTTCGGCCGGTCAGTGTATGCAGACCGTTCCGTGGCGCCCTCGCTGGCCGTGCGGCATTCCGCCCCGCTGCCCCCCGACGGCGGTGAACGTGTGTCTCAGCGGCCCTGGTACCGGGCCGCCTTGGAGCGGGCCGAGCCGAGCTTGCCGTAGAGCTTGCGTCCCGGGCAGGACGTCCTGAATCCGTCCCGGTGACCGGAGATCACGTTCAGTCGGACCTTCTTACCCTTTCGGTGGAGATTGCTACCAGCCGACTTCAGGTACGTCTTGCCCCGCGGATTCATCCCGTACAGGCCCAGCTTCCACGCCGTGAGCCGGGCGATGGCCTTGACCGCGGCGGACGACGGCTTCTTGGCGCCGTACGACCCGAGGACGGCGATCCCCATGCTGTTGTTGTTGAAACCAAGGGTGTGGGCGCCGAGGACCGGCCTGGCCACGCCCCCGGCGCGCCCCTCGTAGATCTTTCCGCACTTGTCGATGACGAAGTTGTAGCCGATGTCCCGCCAGCCCATGCTCTTGACGTGGTAGCGGTAGATACTGCGGATGAGTGACGGGGACTGCGAGCAGCGGTAGTTGTTGCCGCTGGCCGTGTGGTGCACGAAGGCCGCCCGGACCTTCTTCGTGTACCGGAAGCCCCGCTCCCGCAGCCCCTCGTTCGCGCCCCAGCCGCGCCGCGTGACGATGCGCGGGCGCGGGCCGACGTACGGCTTCGCCCGCTGCTGCTCCGTCAGCTTGCCGGGGTTGAGAGCGAAGAACTCCTGCTCGGTCTCCGCGCGGTTCAGTGCCGGGATCTCGGTGGCGCCGAGGGGGGCCAGGCCGGCGTTGACGGCAGAGGCCTCGGTGGCGGCTTCGGCGGCGGCCGCGGCCTCGTCGGCGGCGGAGGCTCCGGCGGCGGCTTCGGTGGCGGCTTCGGTGGCGGCATCGTTGGCGGCGAAGCTGTCGTCGGCGGAGGAGCTCTCGTCGGGGAGGTCGGTGATGCGGGGGCCGTCCGCTGGGGCGCCGGGCGGTGGGGCGTCATCGCCCGGGTCGACGAGTTCGAGGCGGAGGCCGGAGGGGAGCGGGGGCGCCGCGGGCAGCTTGCGGGTGGCCCTGCCGTGGTGCGCGGAGTCGGCTTCCGCGCTCTCGGCTTCGGAGTGGACCCGGAGTTCCACGCCGTCGGAGTCGCCGACCCACAGCGGTGCCGTGGCGCCGCGGACGCGACCCGAGGCCCTCTCGGGGGCGTCCGGGTCGGCCGCGTGGTCGCCGTTGTGCGTCTCGACGTCCTGCCAGCCCGACCAGGCGCCGGTGTCGGCGGCCCGGGTGCGGACCTGGACGCGGCCGTGCAGTTCGGCCGCTGGGTCGTCCCAGACGACGCCGACGAGGGAGAAGTGGCGTACGGCACGGCGGGCCAGGCCCAGTTCGGGGACGTGGGGGCTGCTGGGGGCGGTGGGAGTGGCGCGGTTGCGGCTGAGGGGTTCGAGGGGGAGGGACTGGGTGCTGCCGGGGGCGTACGGCTCGGCCGCGCGCCGGCTGGTCATGGTGGTGTCCGGTGTCCCCGCGTGGGGCGCGGGTCTCGCTGCCGTGGCGGCTTGCGTGGTCGGTACCGGTCTCGCCGTCGCCGCGACGGCGGGCGGAGTGAGCGGGAGGGCCAGAGCGGCCGCACAGGTGACACCGATCGAAGAAGCAAGAAATCCACGCATGCCCCCGATCTTGGACATAGTCCTACAAGTCTGTCCATTTGTGAGTTGACGGGCCGTCGGGCGGGGTTCGGCCGAACCGGTGGCGGATTCACGCCGGGACGGTGGCCGGGCCGTTGGGCCGCGGCGTGGGTGCCGCGTACGCTTGCGCGGGTGAACGCCACCGATCGCACCCCTGCCGACCTGCTGAATTCCGCGCTCGCCACGGATCCGGGCCGCCCCCTGGTGACCTTCTACGACGACGCCACGGGCGAACGAGTCGAACTGTCCGTGGCCACCTTCGCCAATTGGGTGGCCAAGACCGCCAACCTCCTCCAGGACGAGCTGTCCGTCGAGCCCGGGGACCGGGTGGCGCTGTTGCTGCCCGCGCACTGGCAGACGGCGGTGTGGCTGCTGGCGTGTGCGTCGGTGGGAGTCGTCGCGGACGTATCGGGGGATGCGCGGGCGGCCGATGTCGTGGTGAGCGGACCGGACGGGCTGGAGGCGGCGCGGGCGTGTTCCGGGGCGCGGGTCGCGATGGCGCTGCGACCGCTCGGGGGGCGGTTTCCGCAGGCGCCCGAGGGGTTTATCGACTACGCGGTGGAGGTGCCGGGGCAGGGGGACCGGTTCGTGCCGTATGCGCCGGTGGATCCGGACGCACCCGCGCTGATCGTGGCGGGGCGGGAGTTCAGTGGGGCGGAGGTCGTCGAGCGGGCTCGGGCGGAGGCGGCGGGCCTGGGGCTGACCGGGCCGGGGTCGCGGATTCTGTCGGGGTTGCCGTACGACACGTGGGAGGGGTTGAACGCGGGGTTGTACGGGCCGTTGGCCGCGGGAGGTTCCGTGGTGTTGTGCCGGCATCTCGAGCAGGCCGGGGACGGGGTGCTGGACAAGCGGGTGGAGAGTGAGCGGGTTACGGCTATCGCCCGGTAGTCCGGTCTCCAGTGCTCGGCGTGGGTGCTGGGGCGGGGTGGGTGCGCAGCCCGGCGCGGCGGGGTGCCGCTGCGCCCGCCCGTGCCCCCCTCAGCCGAGCTGCTCAGCTGCTGAGCCCGGCGCACCCCTCCCCCGTTCAGCCCATCCCCACCCCACCCCCGCCCCCCATCCGCGCCACAGTCGTAAGAGCAGTGCGCGCGCACGTTCGTACGACGTGAGGGGTGGTCTCTGTCGTGGGCGACAGCGGGAGGCTTGGGCCGCGGGCGGGGGCGTCCGCCAGTGGGCCGGGGCTGGTGCGGCGGCGTCGGCGGCGGTGGGTGCGGATCGGGGCGTTCGGGGTCGCCGGTGTGGTCGTCGCGGCCGCCGGGGCCGGATGGGCCGTGTACGCGAAGCTCAGCGGGAACATCACGCCCGACGAGGCCGCCGCCGCGGAGCTCGCGCGGTACGAGAAGGAACGGCCCACCTCGCTGGTCAAGGACGCGCGGAACATCCTGCTGATCGGGTCCGACTCGCGCGAGGGTGACGACAACGCGCGCTACGGGCGGGACTCCGGGACCGAGCGGTCGGACACCACGATCCTGCTGCACCTGTCCGCGGGCCGGGGCAGCGCCACCGCCGTCTCCCTGCCCCGGGACCTGATGGTGAACCTGCCGGGCTGCCGGCGTCCGGACGGGTCGCGCAGCGCGCCGCGGTTCACCATGTTCAACCAGGCCTTCCAGCTGGGCGGTTCGGCCTGCACCATCCGGACCGTCGAGAAGCTCACCGACATCCGTGTCGACAACCACGTCGTCGTCGACTTCCACGGTTTCAAGAAGATGGTCGACGCGGTCGACGGCGTGGAGGTGTGCCTGCGCGAGCCGATCGACGACCGGGCCGCCAAACTGCGGCTCCCCGCCGGACGGGTGACCCTCGACGGCGAGCAGGCACTCGGCTACGTCCGCGCCCGCAAGACGCTCGGCGACGGCAGCGACACGGAGCGGATGGAGCGGCAGCAGCGGTTCCTCGCGGCACTCGTCAACAAGGTGCGCAGCAACGACGTCCTGCTGAACCCGGTGAAGCTGTATCCCGTGCTGGACGCCGCCACGTCCTCTCTCACAACCGACCCGGATCTGGCCAGTCTTCGCGGCCTGTACGAACTCGTGCGCGGGCTGCGCGACATCCCCATGGAACGCGTGCAATTCCTGACCGTTCCACGGGAGTCGTACGCGTACGACGCCAATCGCGACCAACTGGTGGAGCCCGAGGCGGAGAGACTGTTCGAGCGGCTGCGTACGGACACACCTGTGGCGGTGGCCGGGGACGTTCCGCGTGGTTCCGCCCCGCTGAGGCCGACCGATTCGCATGACGGGTCGTACGGGGATTCGCATCCTGGGCCGTTTACGAAGCCCGCCGTCACCGTTTCTCCTCCACCGACGTTCCGGGGGAACACGGCAGCTGAGGACACCTGTGAGTAAAGCGGGCACCAAGGCCACTCCAAGGCAATGAACTCTTCACCCGGGAAATGGGCGAATTGCCCAGGTGTAGGGACGTGGAATTTGTCACCGTCGTCGCTCGGCACTGAACTGGGCGGTTAGTGTGAGCGATCCGGTGCGCCCGGCCCTGAGGACGGTCCTGAGGTCGCGCACTGTGTGACCGAGACCCGGGCGCCTTGGAGGGGGAGGCGCCGCGTGCCCCGACGGAGGAAACAGACAACCGTGGACGCGCAAGGCCGTGGGCGGGCGGACGATATCGATCCCGCAGACCAGTGGGTGCTCAATCCGAACACCGGCGAATACGAACTGCGACTGCCCCCTACCCCACCGCAGTCGGGCGTCCCCGGCCCCCGCAGGCCACCGGCTTCCGACGCGGTCCCGCCGGCGCGCGGCCGTACGGCTGCGCCCGGCCCGCCGGGACCTGAGACGCCCGGCCGCGCGGCGCCGCCGCGCAGGCGCCGCGGGGCGCCGGAGGAACCGCTGCCGGGGCGGCGCGGGCGGCGACCGGCCAAGAAGGCCGCGAAGGGCAAGAAGGTCCTGCTGTGGACCGGCGGCACGATGGCTTTCGTGCTGGTCGCGGGGGCGGGCGCCGCGTACTTCTACATCGAGCACCTGAACGACAACATCGCGTCCGTCTCGGACGACGGCGCGAGCACCGGTGGCTTCCAGAAGGACAAGGCCATCAACATCCTGCTGATCGGCACGGACAAGCGCACCGGCAAGGGCAACGAGAACTACGGCGACGCGGGCAGTGTCGGGCACGCCGACACCACGATCCTGCTGCACGTCTCCAAGGACCGTTCGAACGCGACCGCGCTCAGCATCCCCCGCGACCTGATCGTCGACGTGCCGGACTGCCCGACCACGCAGGAGGACGGCACGCAGAAGGTCATCCCCGGCACGCGGCAGGTCCGCTTCAACACCAGCCTCGGCCAGGACGGCCGTACGCCCAGCTGCACCATGCGGACCGTGACCGAGCTGACGGGGGTCAAGCCGGACAACTTCATGGTGGCCGACTTCAACGCGGTCAAGACGCTGACCAGCGCGGTCGGCGGGGTCGAGGTCTGTCTGGGCAAGGACATCGACGACCCGGACTCGCACCTGAAGCTGTCGAAGGGCACACACACCATCGAGGGCGAGCAGGCGCTGGCGTTCGTGCGGACCCGGCACGCCGTCGGCTTCGGCGGCGACCTGAGCCGGATCGGGCTCCAGCAGCAGTTCCTGAGCGCGCTGATGCGCAAGCTGAAGTCCAACGACACGCTCACCAGCCCCTCCAAGATGCTCGACCTGGCCGAGGCGGGCACCAAGGCCCTGACCGTCGACTCGCAGCTGGACAGCATCGGCAAGCTGAAGGACCTCGGTCTGGAGCTGGGCAAGCTCAACACCAAGAACCTGACCTTCACCACGACCCCGGTGATCGACAACCCGGCGGAGAAGGTCAAGAGCACGGTCGTACTGAACGAGTCGACGGCCCCGCAGGTCTTCGACATGATCAAGAACGACGTCTCCTTCACCGCGGTCAAGGAGAAGAAGAAGAAGGAAGCCGCCGCGGTGGCCGCCCGGCTGAAGGGCAGCAAGGCCCCGGCCTCCGAGGTCCGGGTGCGGATCCTCAACGGCGGTGCCGACCCCGGCAGCGCCCAGGAGACGCTCAGCTGGCTCCAGGTCGAGGAAGGCGTGACCAAGTCGGAGAACGCCGGCAACGCGCCCGCCGAGCTGGCGAAGACCACGCTCGAGTACGCCCCCGACCAGGCCGACCAGGCCCGCCGCCTCGCCGACATCATGGGGCTGTCCGGGTCGGCGATGAAGCCGGGCGAGAGCGTGGAGAACGCCCAGGGGCTGCCCACGATGACGCTGACCCTGGGCAAGGACTTCAAGGGTGCGGGCGCCTCCCTCACCGCTCCGTCGAAGGCGCCGGAGGGTGTCCAGAAGTCCACGGCGGACAAGGTCGAGTGCGCCGAGTGACCTGACGGGCCTGCCGTACGTCTCACAGGGCGTACGGCAGGCCTGGTCCGTGACACGGGGGTGGGGAAGAGCAGATGGCACAGAGCAGCAGTGTGTACGGGGAGGGGACGAAGCCGGGGGCGGTCCCGAACGTGCGGGTCCCGGGCAACCAGGGCAGCAGCCCGGGGCACCCGTCCGGGCCGGGCGACGGGCACGGCCGGGGAGGCCGCCGACCGGGCCGCGGTCGCCGCGTCCTGCGCTGGTCGGCGGCGTCCCTCTCCGTGCTGATCCTCGCGACCGCCGGCGCCGGCTACCTCTACTACGAGCACCTGAACGGCAACATCGAGAAGGGCCGGCGCAGCAGCGGCGACTCCACGGCGCGCAAGGCCGCCCCGAACGCGGCCGGGCAGACGCCCCTGAACATCCTGCTGGTCGGCTCCGACAGCCGTGCCTCCGACGAGAACGTGAAGCTGGGCGGCGCGCGGAAGGACCGCGGCAACCCGCCGCTGGGCGACGTGCAGATGCTCATCCACCTGGCCGCGGACCGAAAAAGCGCCGCCGTGGTGAGCATTCCGCGCGACACCCGGGTCGACATACCCAAGTGCACCGACCCGAAGACCGGGCGGACGTACCCGCCGGTCAACACGATCATCAACGCCTCGCTGGCCCGGGGCGGGGCGGGCTGCACGCTGGCGACCTGGGAGAACCTCACCGGGGTCTACATCGACCACTGGATGACCATCGACTTCGCGGGCGTGGTGAAGATGGCCGACGCCATCGGCGGGGTCGAGGTGTGCGTGCGGCAGAACGTGTGGGACCGCCCGCTGCCCGGCGTGCCCGGCGGCTCGGGTCTGAAGCTCACGGCCGGCCGGAAGAAGGTCCAGGGCGAGCAGGCCCTCCAGTGGCTGCGCACCCGGCACGCCTGGGGCAGCGACCCGCTGCGGGCCAGGGCGCAGCACATGTACATGAACTCGATGATCCGCACGCTCAAGGCGCAGAACGTTTTCACCGACACCGGCCGGCTGACCGATCTGGCCGAGGCTGCCACCAAGTCGCTGCACGTGTCCGAGGAGCTCGGCACGGTGAAGAAGCTGTACGACCTGGGGATGCAGCTGAAGACGGTCCCGACGGACCGCATCACCATGACGACGCTGCCCACGGTCGAGGACCCGCAGGACCGCAACCACCTGGTCCCGGCCGGCACCGACGCCGACCGGGTGTGGGACATGATCCGCGACGACGTGCCCTTCGACGGCAAGGGCGGGAAGCCGGGCGCGAGGAAGACACCCGAGAAGGCGTCCAAGGCGCCCGAGACGTCCGAGGACCCCGCCGCGGCGGACGATTCGATCGGCGTCCTGGTGCAGAACGCCACGCGTTCCAGCGCCCTCGGCCCGGTGACCGGGCGCGCGGGCGCCATCGCGCGGCTGCTCGTGGGGAAGGGCTTCACGCGGGCCGCCGCGGACACCTCGGGCGCGCTGTCCGAGGAGCGGACCGTGGTGCGCTATCCGAGCGCCGACCTCGCGGGCGACGCGCAGCGCGTCGCCAAGTCGCTGGGTGTTCCGGCGAGTTCGGTACGGCGGTCGACCGACGTCTCCGGCGTCACGGTCGTCGTGGGCGCCGACTGGCGTACGGGTACGGCCTATCCGAAGCCGCGGGCTCCGAAGGCGGGGGACCTGCCCGGCGACGCGGACGCCCTCAACGGCTCCGACACCGGCAAGTGCATGGACGTGTACGCGCCCTATCGCTGGTAGCCCCCGGGGAACCAACTTCGCACACCGGTCGACGACTTCCTTCCACACTCTCACATTGGAATTGGGCGGGATTGCCCACATGCATGGACGTTGAATTTGTCATTCAGCGCACATCGACGTTCAACTGGGCGGATAGTGTGAGCGATCCAGTGCTTCTGTGATGACCAGTACCCGCGCGCCTTCCGGGGGGAGAAGGCGCCGCGTGCCCCGACGGAGGAAACAGACAACCGTGGACGCGCAACGCCGTGGGCGGGGGGACCAGATCGACCCCGCAGACCAGTGGGTACTCAATCCGAACACCGGCGAATACGAACTGCGACTGACTCCATCCGGAGCGCAGTCGCCGGCGTCCGGGGCACGCGGATCCACTCCCCCGACGGGTGCGGGCGGCCGTACGGCGGGTCCGCGTGACGCGGCACCCCGTGCCGCGGTCTCCCGGGAGGGCGGCACCCGCACCGGCGTTCCGCCCCAGCGCCGGCGGCGCGGTGCGCCCGAGGAGCCGCCGCCCGGGCGGCGCGGTGGACGCCGGCCGGTGCAGCGGAAGCCGAAGAAGGCGAAGAAGGCGCTGATGTGGACCGGCGGCACGATGGCGTTCGTGCTGGTCGGGGTGGGCGCGGCCGGCTACTTCTACCTCCGGCACCTGGAGGGCAACGTCAGCACGACCGACGTCGGCAGCGCGGGAGCGAGCAACTTCAGCAAGGACGAGGCCTTCAACATCCTCATCATCGGCACGGACAAGCGCACCGGCGAGGGCAACGAGGGCTACGGGGACAAGGGCAGCTCCGGGCACGCCGACACCACGATCCTGCTGCACGTCGCCGAGGACCGGTCCAACGCGACCGCGCTCAGCATCCCCCGCGACCTGATCGTGGACATCCCCGACTGTCCGACGAAGCTGGAGGACGGCTCGGAGAAGATCGTCCCGGGCCAGCGGGGCGTCCGCTTCAACCGGAGCCTCGGCGAGAACGGCCGGGACCCCGGCTGCGCCATGCGCACGGTCAAGGAGAACACCGGCATCCAGCCCGACCACTTCATGATGGCCGACTTCAACGCGGTGAAGACGCTGACGACCGCGGTGGACGGGGTCGACGTCTGTGTGGAGAAGCCGGTCAACGACAAGCAGTCCAAACTCGTCCTGCCCGCGGGCGAGTCGACGGTCGAGGGCGAGCAGGCCCTCGCGTTCGTCCGTACGCGCAAGAGCTTCGGCAACAGCGGTGACCTGGACCGGATCAAGGTGCAGCAGCAGTTCCTGGGCTCGCTCATGCGCAAGATGTCCTCCAGTGACACCCTCACCAGCCCCTCGAAGCTGCTGAAGCTGGCCGAGGCCGCGACCGAGGCGCTGACCGTGGACAAGGCCATCGGCAGCGTCGGCACGCTCAAGGACATCGCCCTGGAGTTGAAGAAGGTGCCGACGAAGAACATCGCCTTCACGACGGTGCCGGTGGTCGACAACCCGGCGGAGACGGTGAAGGCGACGGTCGTCGTCGACCAGTCGAAGGCTCCCCAGGTGTTCGACATGATCAGGAACGATGTCTCGTTCACCGAGGTCAAGCGGCAGAAGAAGAAGGAGAAGGACGCCGAGGCCGCGCGGCTCAAGGGCAGCAAGGCCCCGGCATCCGAGGTCCGGGTGCGGATCCTCAACGGCGGAGCGGTCGCCGGCAGCGCGCAGAAGACCCTCCAGTACCTCCAGGTCGAGGAGGGTGTGACCAAGTCCGAGAACGGCGGGAACGCGCCCGCCGAGCTGGCTAAGACCACGCTCGAGTACGGCCCCGACCAGGCCGACCAGGCCCGCCGCCTCGCCGACATCATGGGGCTGTCCGGGTCGGCGATGAAGCCGGGCGAGAGCGTGGAGAACGCCCAGGGCCTGCCCACCATGACCCTGACCCTCGGCAAGGACTTCAAGGGCGCCGGCGTGAAGCTCGACGCCCCGGTCGAGGCCGCGGACGTGGAGAAGTCCACCGCCGACAAGGTGAAGTGCGCGAGTTGACCCGCTGAGGGCAACTGACAGGCCCGTCATGCGTCTAACAGGAGGCAGGACGGGCCTGTTGCATGCGCCGGGGGCGGGAAGGACCGGGAAGTGACGCAGAGCGGTGTGCGGGAGAACGAATCGCGGCAGGGCGTCCGCCGGGGACCGGGCCCGGGTGAGAGCAAGTCGGCGGCGGGTGGCGTGCCCGGCGGAGAGGGGCCGCCCCGGCGTCGGCGGCGGCTGCTGAAGTGGTCCGCGGCCGTGCTCGCCGTCCTCATACTCGGGACCGCCGGGGCCGGGTACCTCTACTACCGGCATCTCAACGGCAACATCAAGAAGGACGCGCTGAACCTCGGCGACAACAAGGTCGCCGCGCCGACCCCGAACGCCGCGGGGCAGACCCCGCTGAACATCCTGCTCATCGGCTCGGACGCGCGGGACACCGAGGAGAACCAGAAACTGGGCGGCGCCCGTGAGACGTTCGGCGCCGCGCCGCTGGCCGATGTGCAGATGCTGCTGCACCTGTCCGCCGACCGCACGAACATGTCGGTCGTCAGCATGCCCCGCGACACGCTCGTGAAGATCCCGAAGTGCACCGACCCGGACGACGGGAAGGTGTACGCCGGGACCCAGGGGCGGACCATGACCAACCAGAGCCTCGGGCACGGCGGCCCGGGC
The DNA here is from genome assembly GCF_900236475.1 of Streptomyces chartreusis NRRL 3882. GTDB lineage: Bacteria > Actinomycetota > Actinomycetes > Streptomycetales > Streptomycetaceae > Streptomyces > Streptomyces chartreusis_D. The sequence continues at coordinate 5,421,345 of NZ_LT963352.1, read as the reverse complement.
TGCACCGTGGCCACCTGGCAGGAGCTCACCGGCATCCACATCGACCACTTCATCATGGTCGACTTCGCGGGCGTGGTGGCGATGGCCGACGCCGTCGGCGGTGTCCCGGTGTGCGTCGACGCGAACATCCACTCCCGCACGTCCGACGGCAAGGGCTCGGGCCTGAAACTGGAGAAGGGCACCTCGTACATCCAGGGCGAGCAGGCCCTGCAGTGGCTGCGCACCCGCTACGGCTTCGAGGACGGCAGCGACCTCGCCCGCGCCAAGGCCCAGCACATGTACATGAACGCGATGGTCCGCCAGCTGCGCGAGAACGCCACCCTCAGCAGCCCCAACAAGCTCCGCCGACTGGCCGAGGAGGCCACCCGGGCGCTGACGGTCGACCCCGGCCTCGACACCGTCAAGAAGCTCTACGACCTCAGCGACGAGCTGCGCAAGGTCGAGCCGGCGCGCATCACCATGACCACGATGCCCAACCGGTACGTGGGCGCCCGCGTGGAACCGACGGAGGACGCCGAGCAGTTGTTCCGGCTGGTGCGGGAGGACATCGCGCTGGACGGCAAGGACACGGACCGGACGAAGGCCGCGGAGAAGGCCTCCGCCGACCCGGCCGCGGCCGACGACGAGATCGCCGTCCAGGTCCGCAACGGCACCCGCACCGACACCCTGGCCCCGGCGAGCGGGCGCGCGAGCACGGTGGCCGGGCTGCTGAAGGAGCAGGGCTTCGCCCAGGCCGTCGCCGACACCAAGGGCTCGTGGAGCGAGGACAGGACCCTCGTCCGCTACCCGAGCGCCGACCTGGAGGGCGACGCCCAGCGCGTCGCCAAGGCCCTGGGCATCCCGCTGAGTTCGGTGCAGCGGTCGACCGGCGTCTCCGGCGTCACCCTCGTCGTCGGCGCGGACTGGCGTACCGGCCCGGACTACAAGGCGCCGAAGCGGAACGACAAGACCCCGAAGTCGGCCGAGGCGCTCAACGGCGCGGACGACAAGGCCTGCATGCACGTGAACCCGGGCTTCACCTGGTGACGGAAACGGGCCCCTCCCGCGGTGGGAGGGGCCCGGACACGTGCGGCGTACGTCAGCCGGTGGCCGCGTCGGCGTCCGCCCGGACCGCCGGACGCCGGGAGGCGATGACCTTCTTCGCCAGCGACCGCGGGCTGGTCAGGAAGCCCCAGCCCCACGACATGTGCATCGTGGCCAGCGCCACGGGGATCTGGAGCCGCGCCTTGAGCGGCAGCCCCCTGCCCGCCGGGACCGAGCCGAGCAGGATCGCCGCGAGATAGCCGCCGGGCACCACGAAACCCCACGGCGTCAGCAGCGCGCCCACCAGGATCCCGGCCGCGATCGCGCACACGGCGGTCGGCGGGGCGAGGTAGCGCAGGTTGATCGAGCCCTCGTGGAAGCGGGCGACGACGTGCCGCCAGCGGCCGTAGTCCTTGTACTGCTTGGCGAGCGCCTTCACGCTCGGCCGCGGCCGGTACGACACCTTCAGCTCGGGCGAGAACCAGATGAGGCCCCCGGCCTCCCTGATCCGGAAGTTCAGCTCCCAGTCCTGGGCGCGGATGAACTCCACGTTGTAGCCGCCCTGCTGCTCCAGCGCCTCGCGCCGGAAGACCCCGAGGTAGACGGTCTCGGCCGGGCCCGCCTGTCCGCCCGTGTGGAAGGAGGCGTTGCCGACCCCTATCTTCGAGGTCATCGCGGCGGCGACGGCGTGCTCCCAGTCGTTCTCGCCCTCGGCGTGCATGATGCCGCCCACGTTCTGCGCGCCGGTCTCCTCCAGGAGCCGTACGGCGGTGGCAATGTAGTTGGGGGAGAGCATGCCGTGCCCGTCGACGCGGACGACGATCGGGTGGCGCGAGGCGTTGATCGCCGCGTTCAGCGCCGCGGGTGTACGGCCGGTCGGGTTCGGAACGGTATGCACGCGCGGGTCTTCGGCCACGAGCTCGGCGGCGATCTCGTCCGTGCGGTCCGTGGACGGACCGAGGGCGATCACGACCTCCATCTCGCCGGCGTACTCCTGCGCGAGGATCGCTTGGACTGCTCCCCGCAGATGCCGTTCCTCGTTGAGGACGGGCATGATCACGGAAACGGCGGGGAGCCGCACGTCGGGATTGGCGTTCATAGGGGCCTCACGTTACCGCGAACGGGGGACACCGGTGCGCGCCGCGGGGGCGATACCGCGGGCCGCAGATCGTATCGGCCTACGGTTTCACTGATCCCACGTACGGCCGTCGTCCGGAGGTGTCCTCTTGCCCACGCCGCCGCGGTCCCCTCGGTCCACCGCCGCCCCGCAGCGCCGCCCGCAGCACTCTCCCGGGCGCTCCCCGCGCAGGCCCGCGCCGCCCGCACGGCGCCGGAAGCCGCGCTGGGGCCTGCGGGTGGTCACCACCCTGTCCGTGGTGGTCCTCGCGTCCGCCGGTATCGGGCACGCGGTGATGACCAGCCTGGACGCGGACATCGCCCGGGTCGACCCCTTCAAGGACATGAAGAACCGGCCGCGGGCGGGCCACGGCATGAACGTGCTGCTGGTCGGCACCGACGGCCGCGAGAAGATCAGCGAGGAGGAGCGGCGGAAGTACCGGCTGGGCGGTGAGCCCTGCCACTGCACCGACACGATCATGATCGTGCACGTGTCGGCGGACCGGGAACGGGCGAGTGTGGTGAGCCTGCCGCGCGACTCGTACGCCGTGACGCCCGCGCACGTCGACCGTACGACGGGCAAGCGGCACGGCGGGCACCCGATCAAGCTGAACGCGGCGTACGCCGAGGGCGGGCCGCAGCTGACCGTGCGGACGGTCGAGAGCATGACGAAGGTGAAGATCGACCACTATCTGGAGGTCGACTTCACCAGCTTCATGCGGACGGTGGACGTGGTCGGAGGCGTGCGGATCTGTACCGCCGCCCCGCTCAGGGACAGCTACACCGGCCTGGACCTCCCGGCCGGGCGGCACACGCTGGCGGGCGGGCAGGCGCTCCAGTACGTACGCGCCCGCCACCTCGACGGGGCGTCGGACCTGGGCCGGATGCAACGCCAGCAGCGCTTCATGGCGGCGCTCGTGGAACGGATCACCTCCTCGGGGATCCTCCTCAACCCGTTGAAGTTCCGGGACGTGACGCGGGCGGTGCTCGGCTCGGTGCGGGCGGACAAGGGCTTCGGCACGCACGAGATGCTGGGCCTGGGCCGGGCCATGCGGAACTTCTCCCCCTCCTCCTCCGAGTTCACGACCGTCCCGATCGGGCAGATGGACTTCGCCGTGCAGGGCGTCGGCTCGACGCTGAAGTGGGACCCCGTCAAAGCCGAGCGGCTCTTCCGCGCCCTGCGCGAGGACCAGCCGCTGTCCGTGCACCGGCCGCGCGACGCGGCCCGGATCGTCCCGGTCGCCCCGCAGCAGATCCGCGTCCAGGTGGAGAACGGCACGGGCACGCCCGGCCTGGGCCGCCGTGTGGACGCGGCCCTGGCGTCGACGGGCTTCCGTACGACCCGGGCCCCGGTGAACGCCGCCGCCCGTGACGTGAAGCGCACGGTCGTCGCCTACGACCCCCGCTGGGACCGCTCGGCCAAGTCCCTCGCCGCGGCCCTGCCGGGCAGCGAACTCCGCCCGGTCAAGGGCCTGGGCGCGACCCTGAAGGTCATCGCGGGCACGGACTTCGAACGCGTGCGCAAGGTACGGGCCGGGGACGCGGGGCAGGGCGAGTCCGGGGTGGTGCGGGGGGATGAGGTGGCGTGCTCGTAGGGGCCGTGACGCACGCATGGCGGATTCCTTCCTTCCGCCCCGTGGCGGTCGGGCCCGGGCAGGCGTAGGACGGAAGGCACGAGGGCCGGCCCCCGGCTCTCGCCGTTCCCCCGGGAGGAATCATGACCCAGCAGCCCGCCACCATGGCCCCGCTGAGCAAGGAGATGCAGGACTGCGTCCAGGCGTGCATGGCCTGCCACAGCGTGTGTGAGGAGACCATGAGCTCCTGCCTGCAGATGGGCGGTCAGGCCCAGATGCAGATCATGCGCGCGGTCATGGACTGCGCCGAGATGACGCGTCTGTGCGCCGACATGATGATGCGCCGCTCGCCGCTGTCGGCCGAGATGTGCGCGATGTGCGCACGGGCCTGTGACATGTGCGCCGAGGCGTGTATGTCCATGCCGGACGACGCCCAGATGATGCGCTGCGCCGAGGCGTGTCGCCGCTGTGCCGAGACGTGCCGGTCGATGTCGGCCGCCGCGATGTGAGGACCGCCTCACAGCAGTCGGGGGCACCCCCGTGGGTGCCCCCGACGCGTGCCGTTGCTCAGTTGCCCGAGACGGTGACCGTCTCGTCGTTCTTCAGCTGGCTGACCAGCGTCTTCACCTTCGCGGTGTCCCACTGGAGGTTGCCGTTCGCGGAGTTGCCCGCGATCGGCATGTTCATGGACTTGCCGTCGCCGCCGCTGACGCCCTTCATCGCCCAGAACATCGACGCCAGGTCGAACAGGCCCATGTCCTTGTCGACCACGAGCGAGTCCAGGCCCGCGCCCATGGTCGGGTACAGCTTGAACGGGTTGAGGACCGTGCTCGGGGTGGCGACCTGGTTGGCCAGCGCGGAGAGGAACTTCTGCTGGTTCTTCGTGCGGTCCAGGTCGGAGCCGGCGAGCGCGTACCGGGTACGGACGAAGGCCAGGGCCTGGTCGCCGTTCAGGGTCTGCTTGCCCTTCTTGAAGTCCGCGCCGGACTTGGTGTCCTTGATGTCCTGCGGGATGTCCATCTCGACGCCGCCGACCGCGTCCACGATGTTCGCGAAGCCGGCGAAGCCGATCTCCACGTAGTGGTCGATGTGCAGGCCGGTGTTGGCCTCGACGGTACGGACCAGCAGCTCCGGGCCGTCCTCCGCGTACGCCGCGTTCAGCTTCGTCTGGCGTCCGGTGGCCGGGTAGAGCTTGCCGGAGTCGGAGCCCTTGTACGACGGGATCGTGACGTTCGAGTCACGCGGCAGCGAGATCAGCGTCGGGCCGTTGCCGCCGGTGTGCAGGATCATCATCGAGTCCGTGCGCTTGCCCTCGGCGGACCCGGTGTGCAGCTTCTTCTTCTCCTCGGCCGACATGCCTTCGCGGCTGTCGGAGCCGACGATGAGGTAGTTCGTGCCCTCGCCCGCCTCCGGCCGGTCGATGACCTTCGACAGGTCGACGTCACGGTTGAGCTTGGAATCGGCCCAGAAGTACGTGGCCACGCTCGTCACGACCAGCACCGTCACGAGCGTGATGGCCGTCACCTTGATACGGCGACGCCAGTTGGGCGCGGGGCGCGGCTCGTACATCCCGTCGCCAGGACCCCCGGGGCCTCTGCCGCCGGGCGAGCCGTAGACCTGGCCGGTGTTGTAGCCGCTGTCGTAGCCGTCGCCGGGGCCGTAGCCGCCGCCGTCGACGTACGAGGGCTGCTGCGGTACCCCGCTGCTGTACGGCGGGGCGCCGCCGTAGCCGGCCTGCCCGGGCGACGCCGCCGGACCGCGGCGGACCTGCCGCATGACACGGGCGCTCTCGGGCTGTGCGCTCGAGCTGCCGCGTCCGTAGCGGTTGCCGCGGTTGTCACCGGAGAATCCCTCGGGCCAATCATTCATGCGCCCCAGTGTGCAGGTCCCCGTAGTGGGCCATACAAGAGTCGTCGGAAAATCAGAGCACGGCTGTGGCGAAGCTGACACAAAACCCCCTCATGCCGCCTCGGCATAAGGTAGGGGCCATGACAGAGCAGGCCCCAGCTGCGGATTCCGGCACTCCGGATATCCCGGGCAAGCCGACTTCGGCCTCCCGCACCACCCTCAGCCACATCATGACCCACAACGACACGAACCTTCTGGGGACGGTGCACGGTGGCGTGATCATGAAGCTGGTGGACGACGCGGCGGGGGCCGTGGCCGGGCGGCACTCCGGCGGGCCGGCGGTGACGGCGTCCATGGACGAGATGGCCTTCCTGGAGCCGGTCCGCGTCGGTGACCTGGTCCACGTCAAGGCACAGGTCAACTGGACCGGCCGCACCTCCATGGAGGTCGGCGTCCGCGTCCTGGCCGAACGCTGGAACGAGTCCGCCCCGCCCACGCAGGTCGGCTCGGCCTACCTCGTCTTCGCGGCCGTCGACTCCGACGGCAAGCCCCGCCGGGTCCCCCCGGTCCTCCCGGAGACCGAACGCGACAGGCGCCGCTACCAGGAGGCCCAGATCCGCCGCACCCACCGCCTGGCCCGCCGCCGGGCGATCATGGAGCTGCGGGAGAAGCGGGCGGCGGAGGGCTTCGAGGACTAGCGAGCCTCCGCCCAGGCGGGCGGAGGCTCGCTCGGTCGTCCACGTGCCTGTTACGGCAGGTTCCTGGCCATCACGATGCGCTGGACCTGGTTCGTGCCCTCGTAGATCTGGGTGATCTTGGCGTCGCGCATCATGCGCTCCACCGGGTAGTCGCGGGTGTAGCCGTAGCCGCCGAGGAGCTGGACGGCGTCCGTGGTGACCTCCATGGCCACGTCCGAGGCGAAGCACTTGGCGGCGGCGCCCAGGTAGGTGAGGTCGGCGTCGCCGCGCTCGGAGGCGGCGGCGGCCTGGTAGGTGAGGGCGCGGGCGGCCGAGATCTTCATGGCCATGTCGGCGAGCATGAACTGGATGCCCTGGAAGTCGGCGATCGGCTTGCCGAACTGCTTGCGCTCCTTGACGTAGCCCTTGGCGTAGTCGAGGGCGCCCTGGGCGATGCCGAGGGCCTGGGCGGCGATGGTGATGCGGGTGTGGTCGAGGGTCTTCATCGCCGTGGCGAAGCCGGTGCCCTCCTCGCCGATCATGCGGTCGGCGGGGACGCGGACGTTGTCGAGGTAGACCTCGCGGGTGGGCGAGCCCTTGATGCCGAGCTTCTTCTCCGGGGCGCCGAAGGAGACGCCCTCGTCCGACTTCTCGACGACGAAGGCCGATATGCCCTTGGAGCGCTTGGCCGGGTCCGTGACCGCCATCACCGTGTAGAACTCGGACTCGCCCGCGTTGGTGATCCAGCGCTTCACGCCGTTGAGGACGTAGTGGTCGCCGTCGCGGACGGCCTTCGTCTTCATGCCGGCGGCGTCGGAGCCGGCGTCCGGCTCCGACAGGCAGTACGAGAACATGCCGTCGCCCTTGGCGAGCGGGGCCATGTACTTCTTCTTCAGCTCCTCGGAGCCGGAGAGGATCACCGGGAGCGAACCCAGCTTGTTCACCGCGGGGATGAGGGAGGAGGAGGCGCAGACCCGCGCGACCTCCTCGATGACTATGACGGTGGCGAGCGCGTCGGCGCCCGAGCCGCCGTACTCCTCGGGTACGTGCACGGCGTGCAGGTCGTTCGCGACCAGCGCGTCCAGCGCCTCCTGCGGGAAGCGGGCCTCCTCGTCCACCGCGGCGGCGTACGGCGCGATCTTCGCCTCGGCCAGCGAGCGGACTGCGTCGCGGAGCATGTCGTGCTCCTCGGACGGGCGGTACAGGTCGAAGTCAGCCGATCCGGCCAAGGTCTCTCACGCTCCAAAACGCTGCGATGCTGGCGCTAACTACCGTTAAGTAATCAAAAGTTTATGGGGTCGCCCACGGGAGGGATACGTGAGCTAGACGACAGCGGGAAAGTTGCCCCGTGAAGCGCGCTCCCATGCCCCGGCTATGCTCGGGCGCGCACCACATGCCGTAGACCCCTGGAGCACCCATGGCCCTGAAGATCACCGTGATCGGCACCGGTTATCTCGGCGCGACTCACGCGGCGGCCATGGCCGAGCTGGGCTTCGAGGTGCTGGGACTCGACGTGGTGCCGGAGAAGATCGACAAGCTCCGGCGGGGCGAGGTCCCGATGTACGAGCCGGGTCTCGAGGAGCTGCTGCGCAAGCACGTCGCCGGGATCGAGGGATCCAGCGGCCGACTGCGGTTCACCATGGACTGGGCCGAGGCAGGGGAATTCGGCGACATCCACTTCGTCTGCGTGAACACCCCGCAGCGGCACGGCGAGTACGCCTGCGACATGTCGTACGTCGACTCCGCCATCTCCTCGCTCGCACCGCATCTGACGGGCCCCGCCCTGGTCGTCGGCAAGTCGACCGTGCCCGTGGGCTCGGCCGACCGGATCGCCGCCTACCTGGCCGAGCACGCACCGGCCGGCGAGGACGCCGAGCTGGCGTGGAACCCGGAGTTCCTGCGCGAGGGCTTCGCCGTCAAGGACACCCTGCACCCCGACCGCATCGTGGTCGGCGTGCGCAGCGAACGCGCCGAGAAGCTGCTGCGCGAGGTGTACGCCACGCCGATCGCCGAGGGCTCCCCCTTCGTGGTCACGGACTTCCCGACCGCCGAGCTGGTGAAGACCTCCGCGAACTCCTTCCTCGCCACCAAGATCTCGTTCATCAACGCCATGGCGGAGGTGTGCGAGGCCGCGGGCGGCGACGTCGCCAAGCTGGCCGAGGCCATCGGCTACGACGACCGGATCGGCAAGAAGTTCCTGCGGGCCGGGATCGGCTTCGGCGGCGGCTGTCTGCCGAAGGACATCCGGGCGTTCATGGCGCGCGCCGGCGAGCTGGGCGCGGACCAGGCGCTGACCTTCCTGCGGGAGATCGACTCCATCAACATGCGCCAGCGCGGGCAGATGGTCGAGCTGACCCGGCAGGCGCTGGGCGGCGGGCCGTTCCTCGGCAAGCGCGTCGCGGTACTGGGCGCGACCTTCAAGCCCGACTCGGACGACGTCCGGGACTCCCCCGCGCTGAACGTCGCCGGGCAGATCCACCTCCAGGGCGGGCAGGTCACGGTCTACGACCCCAAGGGCATGGACAACGCCCGCCGCGTCTTCCCGACCCTCGGCTACGCCGACTCGGCGCTGGATGCCGTACGCGGTGCCGACATCGTGCTGCACCTGACGGAGTGGCGGGAGTTCCGCGAGCTGGACGAGGAGGCGCTCGGCGAGGTCGCCGCGGCCCGGGTCATCCTCGACGGCCGCAACGCCCTCGACCCGGAGCGCTGGCGCAAGGCCGGGTGGACGTACCGGGCGATGGGCCGACCGACCGCCTGAGAACGGGTTCCATGAATTCCTGACGGCTTTCGCGGAGTTCCGGGAATTCTCGCGGGATCGGTGAAGAAACCGAGCGAAACTGCGGGGATCTTCTGTGCGCGTTGCGCTGTCGCGCCCGGCTGCCGAGGCCGCGCTCGGGCAGGTCCGCCAAGGCCAGCGGCCTTCTCCGGCCATGACCTGTGCCGCCTTCCCCGAAATCATCAATATGAGTTCGAATTCCATTCGAGCGGCACGCGGAATCGACCCTTCTCACGGACCGGCCCGCCGGGAGAGAGGGTCAGGCAACAATCGATTAACCGACGCGTAGTTGCGCGGAATCCCCCTTCCACTCCACTGGTCGTCATTCGCCACACCTTCCATTTGGCTTGATCTGACCATGCCAGGAGTACCCCATGCCCTTGTTCTCCCGGGCGGAGTGGCCGCGGGATCACCGCGACGAGTTGGTGGCCGGCGCGCTCGTCGGCGCCGTGATCATCGTGCTCGGTTACGCGTCGGGCATCGGTGCCCCCTCCGCCTCCGGCAGCACGCAGACCGCCGCTCCCCCCGCATCACCGCCCGCGGCCACCGCGCCGGCGAACCCCACACCGGCCGCGCCGGGCGGACCCGGCGTATCCGATCCGGGCGCCGGGGCGGGCCAATTCCCCATCGGTGACGGCCAGTTGCCTGGATACGGCGGAATCGGCGCGGGCACCGGGTACGGCACCGGCGGCGCGGACGGTTCCGGCCACACCGGCCACACGAACTCCCCGCCCTCCGACACCGGCTCCCCCTCCCCGTCCCCCACGCCCACGCCCACGCCCACGCCCACGCCCACGCCGTCGGGGTCCGCCCCGGCCGACGGCGACACCTGCGAGGACGGCGAGGTCACCCTCGTACAACCGCTCCTCGGCGGGCTCACCGAGCCCGTGTTCGGGCTGCTCGACGGCGCGAGCCAGACGCCCGCGCCGCAGCCCTCCCCCTGTGTCGGCCTGGCCCCGGTCGGCAGCCTCCTCGGCGGCATCATGTCCCCCCGGCCGGAGGCGACCCCGTGACCACGACCGTCCGCCGCGCCCTGCTCCTGCTCCTGCTCACCCCGCTCCTCTACGTCCTGGCCGGTGCGCCCCAGGCCGCCTCCGCCCACACCGAGCTGGTCTCCTCCTCCCCGAAGGACGGGGCCAACCTGAAGAAGACCCCCGACCACCTCACGCTCACCTTCGACGAGGCCGTCGACCTCGCCGACGTCCGGGTGCTGACGGTGGGCGGCGACCGGCTCCCGGTGTCCCGTGCGCCGGGTGGCGGGGCCGACGCCGTCCGGGTCGCGCTCGCCGCCCCGGAGCACGGTGAGCTCGCCGTCGTCTGGTCCGTCGTCGACGCGGAGGACGGACACGCCTCCTCCGGCCGGATCACCCTCACCGTCGGCGCACCGGCCGCCAGGACCGGCGGCGACGAGGCCGCCGCTCCCACCCCCTCCCCCTCGGTGCGCAAGGGCCTGGTCGCCGCCCGCTGGGCGGGCTATCTCGCGCTGGCCCTGTTCGTCGGCGGTCTCGCCTTCGTCGTACTGCTGTGGCCGCGCGGCGCGGACGAGCCGCGGTCCCGGGCGCTGCTCGTCTTCGCCTGGGTGGTGGGCCTGATGGCCACCGTCGCGAGCATCGGCCTCCAGGGCGCCTACGGCACGCTCGGCGGACCGCGGGACGCGCTGCGCCCGAGGACGTACGCCGATCTGCTGGCCACCGAGCCCGGGGTCGTGCTCGCCGCGCGGGCTCTGCTGTGGGTGCTGGCGGCCGTGGTGCTCGGCGCCCTGCTCCAGGGCGGGGCCCGCACCTCCCGCTCCCCGGGCTGGCGGGTGGGCGCCCTCGCGGTGGCGTTCGGGCTGCTGCGGACGACCGGCATGACGGGCCACAGCTCCGAGGGCGCTAAGCCCACGTGGGGTGCCGTCGCCGACTTCGTCCATCTGCTCGGCGCCTCGCTGTGGATCGGCGGGCTGGCCGTGCTCGCGCTGGCCGTGCTGCCGCGTCGGCGAGCCCGGGAGCTGGCGGTGGTGGTGCCGGGTTACTCGCGGCTCGCGGCGGTGAGCGTCACCGGGATCGTCGGCGCCGGGCTGGTGCTCGCCTGGCAGGTGGTGGGGTCGTACGACGCCCTGCTGCACACCTCGTACGGGCATCTGCTCCTGCTGAAGACGGGCGTGCTCGGAGCCGTCCTGCTCGCCGCGTTCGCGAGCCGCCAGTGGGTGCGCACCCGCCTCGATCTCGCCGTGCTGCTGCGCGGCGACGCCGCCACGGTGCGGCCCTTCGGTTACTCGGTCGCGGTCGAGACGGGGCTCGTCCTCGTCGTGCTCGCCGTGACGAGTCTGCTGGTCACGGCCGACCCCGGCCGCTGAACTCCCCCCAAGCACAAGGAGTCGAAGTGAAACGAAGCAACGAGAGCGACGAGACCGGTCACGGGCGGCGCAGGCCGCCCGCCGGGAACCGGGGTCTGCTCGTCGCCGGGCTCGGCGCGGCGCTGGCCGCGGTGCTCAGCCTCGGGCTGCTGAGCGCGGTGTCGGGTTCCGGTTCCTCGGAGCAGACCACGGGCGCGGCTCAGGCGCCCGTGGCCGCTGCCGAGGCGCAGCCCGCCGCCGCCAAGGCCGACTACCAGGTCGACATCATGGGCAACAAGTTCGGCGACGGGAAGCAGCTCGTCGTCGAGGTCGGCCAGACCGTCCGGTGGACCAACCACGACAGCGTGCCGCACACCGTCACCACCACCAAGGCCCCCGTGAAGTTCGACTCGGGGACGCTGGAGCAGGGCGACTCCTGGTCGTACACCTTCACCAAGGCGGGCACGTACGAGTACTACTGCGCGGTGCACCCGGACATGGTGGCGTCGGTGAAGGTCGTCGAGGGCTCCGGCGGCGGTGGCGGCGGATCGACGCCCGCCCCCACGCCCACGCCCACACCCACGCCCGCACCCACGGCCCCGCCCACGACCGGCCCCACGCCCACTCCCCCCTCGTCACCGACCCCGACGCCGACTCCCACGGGCGGTACCGGCGGTGGCGGCTCCGGTGACGACGAGCAGTGCACCAGTGTCCAGAACGTGCTGCTGCCGATCCTCCAGCACCTCTACGTGGCACACCTGGAACGGTCCCCGGGCGAGCAGGTGCAGGACGCACTCGCGCTCGACTCGTACATCAAGATGCACACGGTGTGGGTCGAGAGCATCCTCAAGCCCGCCGTCGAAGGCGGCGGCACCGTGCTCGACGACACCCTCAGCGTGCTGCTGAACCACGTCAACAAGGCACATCTGGAGGAATCGCCCGGACAGCAGGTCACGGACCTGCTCAACCCCGACAGCTACGTGAAGATGCACACCGTCTGGGCCGGGCAGATGCTCACGCCCACCACGGACTTCCTCACGGACAACTGCTGACGGGACGCAGGTGGACGCCGCTCCGGCCGGGGCTCAGCCGGCCGGAGCGGCGCCCGCTCCATTCTCCACACCATCGCCATGCTTCGGGAACCGCTTTCCAAGGAGACCGGGATGACGACCGTCACCCTGCCCACCGCCCCTCCCCCGCCACACTCGCGCGACGGCGCCGGCCGCCGGCTGCCGCTGCCCGGCCGGTACACCGTGGCCCCCGGCCGCTCACTCACCGAACTCACCGCCTGGTACGGGCCGTTGCCGGTCCTGCGCCGTCGGGTCACGCTCGGCGAGGCGTCCCTCACCGTGCCGGAGGACGCCGAGCGCCCTTCCTTCCGCTACGAGTTCGACGACCGCCGGCTTTCCGCCGTGCTCACCTCGGAGCAGGTCGACGAGGTCCACGGCCGTCTCCAGCTCACCGGCGACCTCGACCTGAACGGCGTCGCCTTCCCCGTCCTGATGCGGCTGCGGGTGGTCGAGCGGGCCGACGACCGGCTGCTGGTCGTGGGACACGCCCGGCTGCCGTACCGGCTGCTGCGCCGGGCCACGGGGTTCCGGCTGCCGTGGCGCCGGCCGGCCACCCGGCTGCGGCTGCTGGTCGCGGCGGAGTTCTCGTGAGGGCGGCCCGACGGACGGCCCGGGGTGCCGCCGTGTCCGCCGTCCTGACGCTCCTCGCCCTGCCGCTGCTGCCGGCCGGGCAGGCGTCGGCGGCCTCGTACAGCGTGACGATGAAGGGGTACGCCTTCTCGCCCGCGCGCCTGAGCGTCCCGGCCGGGTCCACGGTGACGTGGACCAACCAGGACACGGCGCCGCACGACGTGAAGACCACCTCGGGCCCGGTCTCGATCCACTCCCCGATGCTCGACAAGGGGCAGAGCTGGAGCTTCACGTTCACCACAGCCGGGTCGTACGGCTACGTCTGTACCGTCCACCCGAACATGACGGCCGGGATCACGGTCCGCGCGGCGGCACCGGCGACGACGGCGGCACCGACGGCGCACGAGCACACCGGCTCCTCCTCGGGACACCGGGAGACCGCGCCGAGCCACACCACGCCGGGCAGCGGGACGCCGACGATGCGCATGCCGTCCTCGTCGCCGTCCTCCACCGCGTCCACCGCCTCCCCGGCGGCCGCGGCGGGCCAGTCACCGCCGGCGGCCCCGGCGTCCCCGGCCGCACAGGTCGCGCAGCAGCCGCAGACCCAGACGACCGCCTCCACCACCCGCCCGCTCGACCCGCTGCTCGTGCTGACCGGCATCGTCGCCGGTGTCGCGGTGCTGTGCCTGCTCCTGGTCGGCTCCCGGGCGTCGGCTCCCCGGGCACCGCGGGAGGAGGAGGCGTAGGTCAGCCCTTCGCCCGGTAGCGGCGCATCTTCGCCCGGGCCCCGCAGACCTGCATCGAGCACCAGCGGCCCCGGCCGGCCGGACTGCGGTCGTAGTACGCCCAGAGGCAGTCGACGGCCTCGCAGGCCTTGAGCCTGCTCCAGGTGCCGGCGATCAGGGCCTCGGCGACGGCGGCCGCGACGCGGGAGAGCAGGGGGCCCTCGTCGGCCGGGGCGAGGGTCGCCGAGCCGTCGCGCCGGTCGACCGCCACCAGCAGCGGCGCCCCGGCCAGCAGGTCGCCCAGAGGAGTCACCTCGCGGTGCGGCGGGTGCCCCGCGTGGGCGAGCAGGACCGCGCGCAGGGACTCACGCAGGGCCCGGGCGTCCTCGACCCCGTCCCGCGTGATCCCGAAGCGCGCCCGGCCCTCCGCCGTGTCCAGCGCGTCGGCACCCGACTCGATGTCCAGCGTGTTCACCAGGGCCTCGACCAGGGCCAGGCCGCCGGGCGCGGGCGATCTCTCCGTCATGGCTGGACCGTACCTCTCGCTTTTCCCCTTGCGAGGTTACCGCCAATGCGGGAGCATGCAGTAACGGTTACTGGTTGCCAGCTCGTGCTGGTAACAACCGGAAGGTAACGGCCGCTTCAAGGAGGAAGTCATGGCTCTCGCCGAGCTGGGTGTCGTCGTCCTGGACTGTCCCGATCCGCGCGCACTCGCGGGCTTCTACGCCGAGGTGCTCGGCGGCACTCCCACGGTGGAGGCCGACGACTCGGGCGAGTGGGTCGACCTGAAGGTGCCGGGCGGAGCGGCGCTGGCCTTCCAGGAGTCCCCCGGGTACGTACCGCCGAAGTGGCCGTCGCCCGACGGCTCGCAGCAGTTCCACCTCGACCTGGTCGTGGAGGACCTGGACGCGGCCGAGAAGGGTGTGCTGGCGCTCGGCGCCAAGCCGCTGGACGCCGACGACCGGACGCGGACGTTCCGGGTTTACGCCGACCCGGCCGGGCACCCGTTCTGCCTCTGCGCCTGCTGACACCGGGAGGCCCCATGCCTGCTGTGGCACGTTTCCGTTCCGTCGTCGTCGACTGCCCCGACCCGCGCGAGCTGGCCCGTTTCTACGCGCAGGTCGGGGGCGGGACGCCCGAGGACGACGACCCCGACTGGGTGGTGCTGCGGATCCCCGACGGGCCGCGGCTCGCCTTCCAGCGCTCTCCCGGCTACACCCCGCCGGAGTGGCCCCGGGCCGACCGCAACGCCCAGCAGTTCCACCTGGACTTCGACGGCGGGTCGACCTGGGAGGAGATCGACGCGGCCGAGGAGCGGGTGCTGGCGCTGGGGGCGCGGGTGCTGGACCGGGAGGACTACGAGAAGAAGGACTTCCGGGTGTACGCCGACCCGGTGGGGCATCCGTTCTGCCTGTGCCGGATCGAGCACACCGCCTGAGTCACCTGCCGGTCACCCGTCCAGCTCGGAGATGGTCGCCGTCGACGGCTCGCGTCGCTGCTGGGCGGTGCGGGCGGTGATGTCGGCGCCACACAGGACCCGCTGGACGTTGCCCCAGGTCAGCAGGGCCACATCGGCCTCGTCCCAGCCGCGCCGCAGCAGCTCGGCGATCAGCCGCGGATAGCAGGAGGTGTCGCCGAGTTCCTGCGGGTGGGCCGAACCCGAGTCGTACGTGCCGGACAGTCCGACGCAGTGCGCACCGGCCACGCCCCGGATGTGGTCGAGGTGATCGGCGACGTCACGGACGGTAGGCCCGGTCTGCTCGGCCGTCAGCGGCACCATGCACAGCCCCTTGGCCGCGCCCAGTTCCGCCAGCAGGTCGTCGGGCAGGTTGACCGGGTGCGGCCGCAGGGCCCGGGCGGCGGAGCGGCTGAACAGCACGGGTGCCCGGGAGAGGCTCAGCACGCGGCGGACGGTCGGCACGGAGGCACCGGAGAGGTCAGGGATCACGCCGATCCGGTTCATCTCGCGGACGACCTCCTCGCCGAACCGCGTCAGCCCCGCGTCGCTCGCCCAGGACACCCCGGTCAGCGTCAGCACGCGCAGGCCGAGGAAGTGCAGCTGGCGCAGGATGCCCAGCGAGTCACCCACGGCCGAGGCCCCGGCGGGACCGAGGAGCACGGCGACGCGGCCGCAGTTGCGGGCGTCGGTGACCTGCCCCGCCGTACAGGCCGGCCGCAGTCCCTCGCCGCAGTTCCGGGCGACGGTCTTGGCCAGGTCCAGCTGCTCCAGGGTGGCGCCGACGGCCCGGTCGCCGTCCAGGCCCTCGGGCAGGTGCAGTGACCAGAACATCGCGCCCACCCGCCCGCGGCGCAGGCGGGGCACGTCCGTGGCGACGGTGCTCTCGCCCTCCTCCAGGTCGTAACAGGACAGGCGCTTGAGCGCCCAGGGCAGTCCGTTGTAGCCGTCGGCGACGGGGTGGACGGCGAGGATGGCGTGGGCTCGGGTCAGCGGCGCGTCGTCCGGATCGGAGACGGGCTCATAGGGCTCCGCAGCCATGGCGGACCCGTCGGCGTACGGCTCGGACAGGTCGTCGAACTCACCGGCCGCGGCGGTGGGGCGCAGGTCGTCCTGGAGGTCTGCCATGGCGGCTCCGTACGGTCGTTCGTGGCGTACGGTCACCGTCGCACGGAGCGCTGGGGGGTTCCTGGTGGGCGGCGCGTTCGGAGTACGGCCCCGACCTCGTGCGGCGACGCCCTCAGGGCACCCGGGCCGCCTCGATCACCTCGTCCAGGGTGTCCCGGGAGCGGACCAGGTCGGCGATCATCCGGTCGATGCGGGCACGCTCGGCCGCGAGCTCGGCGACCAGGTTGGGCGTGGCGCGGACCGACGGCCCGCCGTCGCTGTCCCGCATGCACGGCAGCAGCTGGACGATCTTCTCGCTGCACAGTCCCGCCGCGAACAGCTCCTGGATCCGGATGACCCGGTCCACGGCCGCCTCCGCGTACTCCCGGTGTCCGCCGGGCGTCCGCTCGGCGGTGAGCATCCCCTGCTTCTCGTAGTAGCGCAGCGACCGCTCGCTCACGTTGGTGCGCCGGGCCAGTTCACCGATCCGCACGTCCCACTCCCGGGCTTGATTCTGACATCTGTGTCAGGTTCTAGCGTACGGACATGACGCAGCACACGACAGCACTCTTCGAACCGGCTCGTCTCCCCGGGCTGGACCTGCCCAACCGTCTGGTGATGGCGCCCCTGACCCGCAACCGGGCCGAGGCCGACGGAACCCCGACCGCGCTCATGGCCACGTACTACGCCCAGCGCGCCTCCGCCGGGCTGATCATCGCCGAGGCCGCGACGCCGAACGCGGTCGGGCAGACGTACCCGAACATCACGGCCATCCACGCCCCGGCGCACGTGGCCGGCTGGCGGCGGGTCACGGACGCGGTCCGGGACGCGGGCGGACGGATGTTCCTCCAGCTCCAGCACGGCGGCCGGGTCGGCCACCCCGCGACCAGCGGGCTGACGCCGGTCGCGCCCTCGCCCGTCCCGCTCCCCGAGACGATCTTCACGCCGGTGGGCCACCGGCCGGCCGTCGTGCCGAGGGAGATGACCGCCGAGGACATCGGGGCCACCGTCGCGGACTTCGCACGCGCCGCCCGCAACGCGGTCGACGCCGGTTTCGAGGGTGTGGAGGTGCACTCCGCCAACGGCCATCTGCTCCATCAGTTCCTCGCCCGCAACACCAACCTCCGCACCGACCGCTACGGCGGACCGGTCGCCGCCCGGATCCGGTTCGCGGCGGAGGTGACCGAGGCCGTGGCCGCCGAGATCGGAGCCGCGCGGGTGGGGCTGAGGGTCTCCCCCGGCAACACCGTCAACGGCATCGAGGAGGGCGAGACCGAGGAGATCTACCCCGCGCTCGTCGAGCGGCTCGGCGGGCTGGGGCTCGCGTATCTGCACCTGGGGTACGCCGACCCGGACACGCCGGTGTTCCGGAAGGTGCGGGCCGCCTGGCCCGGGGTGATCGTCGCCAATCCGGTGCTGAAGGAGATCTCCACGGACGCCGTGCACCGGGCCTCCGAGGCGCTGCTGGCCGCCGGGGCCGACCTGATCGCCCTCGGGCGGCCCTTCCTCGCCAATCCCGACCTGGTGACCCGGCTGCGGCTCGGGGCACCGCTGAACGAGATGCGCGACCGGTACTTCATGTACGTGGGCGGGGCGACCGGCTACACCGACTACCCCGCCCTCGACACTCAGCCGTCGCGCGAGTCGAGCGACTCGATCGTCGCGTTGGACGGCGATCGCGTGGCCTGAAGGCCCCGGGCCACGTCCTCGGCCGCGTCCAGCACCCGGACCGCGTTCTTCCAGGTCAGCTTCGCCAGGTCGGCCTTGGACCAGCCGCGGTCCAGCAGCTCCGCGATGAGGTTCGGGTAGCCGGAGACGTCGTCCAGGCCGTCGGGGGTGAAGGCCGTGCCGTCGTAGTCACCGCCGATGCCGAGGTGGTCGATGCCGGCGACCTCGCGCATGTGGTCCAGGTGGTCGGCGACCGTCGCCACCGTCGCGACCGGGCGCGGGTGCCGCTCCTCGAAGGCGCGGTGGACCTTCATGGCCTCCGCCGTGGTGTCCAGGTGGTGGAAGCCGTGGGCGCGCATGTTCTCGTCGGCCTCAGCCGTCCAGTCCACGGCCGCCTGGAGCACGAACTTCGGCACGAACGTCACCATCGCCATGCCGCCGTTGGCGGTCAGCCGCTCCAGGACGTCGTCCGGGACGTTGCGCGGATGGTCGCACACGGCCCGTGCCGAGGAGTGCGAGAAGATCACGGGCGCGGAGCTCGCGTCGAGGGCGTCGCGCATCGTCGTCGCCGCGACGTGGGAGAGGTCGACGAGCATGCCGAGCCGGTTCATCTCCCGCACGACCTCCCGGCCGAACGCGGTGAGGCCGCCGGCCCGGGGCTCGTCGGTCGCGGAGTCCGCCCAGTCGACGTTGTCGTTGTGGGTGAGCGTGAGGTAGCGCACGCCGAGCCCGTACAGCCCGCGCAGCGTGCCCAGGGAGTTGGCGATGGAGTGACCGCCCTCCGCGCCCATGAGGGAGGCGATCCGGCCCTCCCGGCGCGCGGCCTCCATGTCGGCGGCCGTCAGCGCGGGCCGCAGGTCCTCCGGGTGGCGGTCGATCAACTGCCGTACGCAGTCGATCTGCTCGAGCGTGGCCGCGACCTGGTCGGGCGAGTCCGTGCGGACGTACACCGACCAGTACTGCGCACCGACTCCGCCCGCGCGCAGCCGCGGGATGTCGGTGTGCAGGTGGGCGCTCTGGTCGGCGGCGACATCGCGGGCGTCGAGGTCGTAGCGGACCTGCTGGCGCAGCGCCCAGGGCAGGTCGTTGTGCCCGTCGGCGACCGGGAACTCGCTCAGGAGTTCCCGGACTGCCTCCAGGGAGGTCATCGTCGTCACTTCCCGGCGCCGAAGCCGAAGCCGCCCGAGCCCTCGACCTTGGCGCGCAGGCGCTTGCCCTTCTCGGTGGCCTGGTCGTTCAGCTCCTGCTGGAACTCGCGCATGCGGGCGCGGAGTTCGTCGTCGTGCGCGGCGAGGATGCGGGCCGCCAGCAGACCGGCGTTGCGGGCACCGGCGACGGAGACCGTGGCCACCGGGACACCGGCCGGCATCTGCACGATCGACAACAGGCTGTCCATGCCGTCGAGGTACTTCAGCGGCACGGGCACCCCGATGACCGGCAGCGGTGTCACGGAGGCGAGCATGCCGGGCAGGTGGGCGGCGCCGCCGGCCCCGGCGATGATCACCTTGAGCCCGCGCTCGTCGGCCTGCTCGCCGTACGCGACCATCTCGCGCGGCATGCGGTGCGCGGAGACGACGTCGACCTCGTAGGCGATCTCGAACTCGTCGAGGGCCTTGGCGGCGGCCTCCATGACGGGCCAGTCGCTGTCCGACCCCATGACGATGCCAACAACAGGGCTCATTCGGTGATGGTGCCTCTCAGGTAGCCGGCTGCGTGACGGGCGCGCTCCAGCACGTCGTCCAGGTCGTCGCCGTAGGTGTTGACGTGACCGACCTTGCGGCCGGGCTTCACGTCCTTGCCGTACATGTGGATCTTGAGCTGGGGGTCGCGGGCCATGCAGTGCAGGTACGCGGAGTACATGTCCGGGTAGTCGCCGCCGAGGACGTTGACCATGACGGTCCACCGGGCACGCGGGCGCGGGTCGCCGAGCGGGAGGTCCAGGACCGCGCGGACGTGGTTGGCGAACTGGCTGGTGACGGCGCCGTCCATCGACCAGTGGCCGGAGTTGTGCGGGCGCATCGCCAGCTCGTTGACGAGGATGCGGCCGTCGCGCGTCTGGAACAGCTCGACGGCGAGGTGCCCGACGACGCCGAGTTCATTGGCGATGTTCAGCGCCATCTCGGAGGCCTCCAGGGCGAGGGCCTCGTCGAGGTCGGGCGCCGGGGCGATGACCGTGTCGCAGACGCCGTTGACCTGGCGGGACTCGACGACCGGGTAGGCGACGGCCTGGCCGTGCGGGGAGCGTACGACGTTGGCCGCGAGCTCGCGGACGAAGTCGACCTTCTCCTCGGCGAGCACCGGGACACCGGCCTTGAACGGGTCGGCGGCCTCCTCGACGGAGTCCACGACCCACACGCCCTTGCCGTCGTACCCGCCACGGACGGTCTTGAGGACGACGGGAAAGCCGTCGCCCTCGGCGGCGAAGGCCGCCACGTCCTGCGGATCGGAAACGATTCTGTGTCTGGGGCAGGGCACGCCGATCGCGTCGAGCTTCGCGCGCATCACGCCCTTGTCCTGGGCGTGCACGAGCGCGTCGGGGCCGGGGCGCACAGGGATGCCGTCCGCCTCCAGGGCCCTGAGGTGCTCGGTGGGTACGTGTTCGTGATCGAAGGTGATCACATCGCACCCGCGTGCGAAGGCGCGCAGCGTCTCCAGGTCGCGATAGTCGCCGACGACGACATCGTTCACGACCTGCGCAGCTGAGTCCTGCGGGGTGTCACTGAGAAGCTTGAACCTGATGCCCAGCGGGATGCCTGCCTCGTGTGTCATACGAGCGAGCTGGCCCCCGCCGACCATGCCGACTACCGGGAACGTCACACCCCTAGCGTATCGGCCGCGCCGAGGTGGCCGGTTTCCCGTCCCACCGCGGTCCCGCCCGGACCATCTCCGGCCGCCCACCGACGTCCGCAGGAAGATCGCGCTGGAGGGTGGTTAGCATGGCTGGGTTGACGCCGACCACGGACGGGGGCCTGCACGACCATGGGACATGGTGCCTCGCGGCTCCGACGGATCGTCCACGAAGTCGCCAAGTTCGGCGCGGTGGGCGGTGCCGGGGTGCTGGTCAACCTCCTCGTGTTCAACCTGGTACGGCATGTCACCGACCTCCAGGTGGTGCGCGCGAGCGTCATCGCGACCGTCGTGGCGATCATCTTCAACTACGTCGGCTTCCGCTATTTCACCTACCGCGACCGCGACAAGAGTCGCCGTACGCGGGAAATGACCCTGTTCCTGCTGTTCAGCGCGATCGGGCTGGTCATCGAGAACGGCGTGCTCTTCGTGGCGACCTACGGCTTCGGCTGGGACACCCCGCTGCAGAACAACATCTTCAAGTTCCTCGGCATCGGCGTGGCCACGCTGTTCCGCTTCTGGTCGTACCGCTCCTGGGTGTTCCGCGCCCTTCCGGCCCGTGAGGCGGTGGCGGACGCGGAATCGATCCTGAAGGGCGAGCGGGCCGGGCGGTCACGGTCCGGACAGCGGGTGCCGTAGGCCGTCGTCCGCCGCGTCGGCGGGTCATCGGCCCGGCGTGAGCGTGGGCCGCGTCAGCGGATCATCGGCTCGTCCTCGCCCCCGAGGGGCTTCCGGACGGGCGTGCGGGACAGGAACAGGCCGAACACCGGGGGCTTGGTCTGGAGCATCTCCAGACGGCCGCCGTCCGCTTCCGCCAGGTCGCGGGCCACGGCCAGGCCGATGCCCGTGGAGTTGCGGCCGCTGATCGCCCGCTCGAAGATGCGGGCGCCCAGGTCGGCGGGGACCCCGGGGCCCTCGTCCGTGACCTCGATGACGGCCTGGTTGCCGGTGACGCGGGTACGCAGCGCCACCGTGCCGCCGCCGTGCATCAGGGAGTTCTCGATCAGCGCGGCCAGCACCTGCGCGACCGCTCCCGGCGTGCCGACGGCCTCGAGGTGCCGCTTGCCGGAGCTGACGATCGCCCGCCCGGCGCTGCGGTAGGCGGGCCGCCACTCGGCGAGCTGCTGCTGGATGACCTCGTCGAGGTCGAAGGTGACGGCGGAGCCGGTGCGCGGATCGCGGGCGTTCGTCAGCAGCCGCTCCACGACGTCCGTGAGCCGCTCGACCTGGGTCAGCGCGATCGTCGCCTCTTCCTTCACCGTGTCCGGGTCGTCGGTGAGGGTGATCTCCTCCAGCCGCATGGACAGCGCGGTGAGCGGCGTCCGCAGCTGGTGGGAGGCGTCCGCGGCCAACCGCCGCTCGGCGGTGAGCATGCGCGCGATGCGCTCGGCCGAGCCGTCCAGCACGTCCGCCACCCGGTCCAGCTCGGGCACGCCGTACCGCTTGTGCCGCGGGCGGGGATCGCCCGAGCCGAGCCGCTCGGCCGTCTCCGCGAGGTCGGTCAGCGGCGACGCCAGCCGGTTCGCCTGGCGGACGGCCAGCAGCACCGCGGCCACCACGGCGAGCAGCGCGACCAGCGCGATGATCAGCAGGGTGCGGCCGACCTCGCGCGTCACCGAGGAGCGCGGCTCCTGGACGGTGACCGTCTCGCCCTCCTCGCCGGGCGCGCTGGCGCTGATGACGTCGCCGGACGGCTTGGCGCCGACCTCGATGGGCGCCTCCCCGGGGATCCGGATCACCGCGTAGTAGCGGTCCTGCGTGATCTGGTCGCGCAGCACCTCGGCGTCGACCTGCTGGGCCCCGAAGAGCCGGCTGTCGACGATGCTGGCCAGCCGGACCGCCTCGGACTCCACCCGCTCCTGGGCGCTGTTGCTGATCGTCCTGGTCTCGACGATGACGAGGGAGACCCCGAAGACGGCGATCACGACGAGCACCACGGCGAGCGTGGACTGGATCAGTCGGCGGCGCATGTCCTGTTACCCGTGCCTACCCGTGCCTGCCCCGCGGCTCAGCTCTTCTCGAAACGGAAGCCCACACCACGCACCGTGGCGATGTACCGGGGGTTGGCCGCGTCGTCGCCGAGCTTCTTGCGCAGCCAGGAGATGTGCATGTCGAGGGTCTTGGTCGACGACCACCAGGTCGTGTCCCAGACCTCGCGCATCAGCTGGTCGCGGGTGACGACCCGGCCCGCGTCGCGCACCAGCACCCGCAGCAGGTCGAACTCCTTGGCGGTGAGCTGGAGCTCCTCCTCGCCCATCCAGGCGCGGTGCGACTCGACGTCGATGCGCACGCCGTGGGTGGCGGGCGGCTGCTGCGGCTCGGCTGCGCCGCGGCGCAGCAGGGCGCGGACGCGGGCGAGCAGCTCGGCGAGCCGGAACGGCTTCGTCACGTAGTCGTCGGCGCCCGCGTCGAGCCCGACGACGGTGTCCACCTCGTCGGCGCGGGCGGTCAGGATGAGGATCGGGATGCTGTGGCCTTCGCCACGCAGGCGGCGGGCCACCTCCAGACCGTCCATGCCGGGCAGGCCCAGGTCGAGCACGACCAGGTCGACGCCACCCTGCATTCCGGCGTCGAGGGCGGTGGGTCCGTCCTCACGCACCTCGACCTCGTAGCCCTCCCGGCGCAGAGCACGGGCCAGCGGCTCCGAGATGGACGCGTCGTCCTCGGCGAGCAGTACACGGGTCATGAGGTGATGGTAGACCTGCGAGCCCCTGAGCTGGGGTGTGACCGGAAGCCTTGATTCTTACCCGCGGCAAACCCGTTTCTTACGGTCCGCGGGTACGCGCACAAACCTCTGCCTTTGGGGTGCGATCCTGGTAAGGACCTTGGAAAAGGGGCTTACGGTTCCCCCGACACCTGTGATCCGTGTCTCAAGACCTTCCATATACGGCGGTGTCCTGCCGTATGGTGAATCAACGCCTGTAGCACCATGGCGACCTTCGGAGGCTGATTGCCCCTGGAGGTCTCTTTTGTGTGCGGGTTTGTGTGCGGGCCGGTGCCCGCCGCCCCCGAACCTGAAAAGACCTGTGGCCGGGCCTCGTCGTGCGGATACGCGCGTAGAGGCGTGGATCCCGGTGGCGACCGCCCACCGCTCCGTGACCCGGAGCGGACCCCCGTAGGCGTCGGGCGGACGGCCGTACGCACCGGTGCCGGCCGCCCCCCACCGGGCGCACCACCGCTGCCGCGGAGCGCGTCCCGACCAGCAAGGAACGACCATGGCGTCCAGCCTGACGAAGGACTCGGCCCGCCCGGGCACCCCCGGCTCCGAGAAGACCTTCTTCGGCCACCCCCGCGGACTGGCCACTCTGTTCATGACCGAGATGTGGGAGCGGTTCAGCTTCTACGGCATGCGGGCCCTGCTCGTCGTGTACCTGCTCTCCGGCGGGCCCGACGCCAAGAAGGGCAGCATGGGCGGCGGGCTCGGCATGGACCTCGCCACCACCACGGCGATCTACTCGGTGTACCTGTCGATGGTGTACCTGCTCGCCATGCCCGGCGGCTGGCTCGGTGACCGGGTCTGGGGCCCGCGCAAGACCGTGACGATCGCGGCCGTCACGATCATGTCGGGTCACCTGGTGCTGGCGCTGCCCGGCGGCCAGGCACCCTTCTTCGCCGGTCTGGCCCTGGTGGCACTCGGTTCCGGCCTGCTCAAGGCCAACATCTCCACCATGGTCGGCCACCTCTACGACGGCCCGGACGACCCGCGCCGTGACGGCGGCTTCACGATCTTCTACATGGGCATCAACATGGGTGCCTTCTTCGCGCCGCTGATCATCGGCACGGTCGGCCAGCAGGTGAGCTGGCACCTCGGCTTCGGTCTCGCCGCGGTCGGTATGGGCATCGGCCTCATGGCCTTCCTCATCGGCACCCGACACCTGAGCCCGCGGAGCACCGTCGTACCCAAGCCGCTGGCGGCCGAGGAGCGCGCGTCCTGGCTGCGCAAGGGTCTGATCTGGCTGGCCGTCGCGGCGGTCTTCTACGGCGTCGTCGGCTTCACCGGCCACTTCACCCTCAACTGGGCGATGATCCCGCTCACGGTGATCGGCCTGATCATCCCGGCCGGTGTGCTGATCCGCATCAAGCGGGACAAGGAGCTCAGCGCGGTCGAACAGTCGAAGATGACCGGCTACATCTGGTTCTTCGTCGCGGCCGCCGCCTTCTGGATGATCTACGACCAGGGCGGTTCCACGGTCCAGGCGTTCGGCGAGACGAAGGCCTCCGGCTCGCTGCTCGGCTTCGACTTCCCGTCGTCCTGGTACCAGTCGCTGAACCCGGTGTTCATCATGGCCCTGGCGCCGGTCTTCGCCTGGTTCTGGCTGTGGCTGAACCGCAAGGGCAAGGAGCCGAGCACGGTCGCCAAGTTCGCCGCGGCGCTGTTCTTCATCGGTGTCTCGTTCTTCTTCTTCCTGCTGCCGCTCGGCATGGCCGGCGGTGACACGCTGGTCAGCCCGATGTGGCTGGTGGGCATCTACCTGCTCCAGACCGTCGGGGAGCTGTGCCTCTCGCCGGTCGGCCTGTCGGTGACGACGAAGATGGCCCCGGCCAAGTACGCCAGCCAGATGATGGGCGTCTGGTTCCTCGCGGTCACGGCGGGCGACTCGGTGACGGGTCTGCTCTCCAACCCGGCCGTCGGGGGCGTCGACCTGAGCGGCACGGGCGCGGTCGCGGCGGAGGCGGTGCTCGCCGCCCTGGCGGGTGGCGCGGTGTACATGTACCGCAGGAAGGTCAAGGCGCTGATGGGCGACGTCCACTGAGCCGTCCTGCCGGACCCTGACGGAAGGGCCGCCGCACCTCCGAGGTGCGGCGGCCCTTCTCATGTCCTCGCCTCGTGACGTGCCTTGTGACTCGTCTCATGTTCCCCGTCAAGTTCAGCTGTTCAGCCTCCTGAAGGTCTTCCCCGACAGCCCCTGGACCGCGCAGCGGCTGCGACGCGGTGGCGGCGGATCTCGCCGGTGGTGGGGTCAACGTTGTGCGACCCCAGTGGTACCGAGGTACCACGGCGATGCCGAAGTGTCCCCCCTGGTCCCAGGGACGCGGCCCGTTCCGTACCTAGCTTTGAGACACGCGCTCCGGACCGGCCGGAGCGGCGGGAGTGGATCGGGATCAACCCATGATCGAAGTACGAGAGTTGACCAAACGATATGGGGACAAGACCGCGGTGGACCGGCTGAGCTTCAGCGTGAAGCCAGGCCAGGTCACCGGTTTCCTCGGTCCCAACGGAGCCGGCAAGTCCACCACGATGCGCGTGATCATCGGCCTGGACGCGCCCACCAGCGGCTCGGCGATGGTGAACGGCCGCCGCTACGCCCGGCACGCCGCGCCGCTGCAGGAGATCGGTTCGCTGCTGGAGGCCAGGTCCGTCCACCCGGGCCGCACCGCCTTCGCCCACCTGATGGCCCTCGCCCGTACTCACGGGATCCCGCGTCGCCGCGTCGACGAGGTCATCGACCTGGCCGGGCTGCACAGTGTGGCTCACAAGCGGGCCGGGGCCTTCTCCCTGGGCATGGGCCAGCGGCTCGGCATCGCGGCGGCGCTGCTCGGCGACCCGGAGATCGTCATGCTCGACGAGCCGGTCAACGGTCTGGACCCGGAGGGCGTGCTGTGGGTGCGCCAGTTGCTGGCGGGGCTGGCCGCCGAGGGACGGACGGTGATGCTGTCCTCGCATCTGATGAGTGAGACGGCGCTGATCGCCGACCATCTGGTCGTCGTCGGCCGGGGCCGGCTGCTGGCGGACACCACGGTCGACGGCCTGATCCAGGAGGTCGGAGGCAGGGGCGTGAAGGTCGCCACCACCGAGCCGGAACAACTGCGCTCGCTGCTGTCGGGGCCGGGCGTCAGCGTCACGTCCTCGACCGCGGAGGAACTGGTCGTCCTGGGCGTGGACGCGCGTGGCATCGGCGCGATCGCCGCGCAACACGGGATTCCGCTGTACGAGCTCACCCCGCAGACCGTTTCCTTGGAGGAGGCGTTCATGGACATCACCAGCGACGCGGTGGAGTACCACAGCGTCCCCGCCGACACTGCCGCCCGGAGGGCCGCCTGATGACCATCACCGTCACGCCGGACATCGCGGACGCCGCACCTGCCCGCCCCGACCGGCCCGCCTACCGGGTCACGGCGCTCGGGGTGCTGCGCTCGGAGTGGGGCAAGTTCTGGTCGCTGCGGTCCAGTTGGATCACGCTGGGCGTGTCCCTGTTCCTGCTGACCGCCATCGGTGCAATCGCCGCCGCCACATACAGCCCGGGCAGCAATGGCGGCGGTCCGCCCGGATCGTCCTCCGGCCCCGAGGACGCCGTCAGCGTGGCCCTGACGGGCCTGACGTTCGCCTCACTGGCCGTTGGCGTCCTGGGGGTCCTGATGTCAGCCGGTGAGTACAGTACGGGCATGATCCGCTCCACGCTGGCGGCGGTGCCCAGGCGGCTGCCGGTGCTGTGGTCGAAGAGCGTCGTCACCGGCGTTCTCGTTGTGCCCGTGGCCGTCATCGGCGCGCTGGCAGCGTTCGGGCTGGGTGTTGCGTCCCTGGACGGCCAGAGCATCTCCATGTCCCTCGGGGAGGACGGGGTGCTGCGTTCCCTGATCGGAGCGGGCCTCTATCTGGGACTGGTGGGTGTGTGGGGTGTGGCCCTGGGCTCGCTGTTGCGCTCCACCGCCAGCGGCATCACCGTGCTGGTGAGCAGCCTGCTGATCCTGCCGGGCCTGACCTCGCTGCTGCCCGCGTCCTGGAAGGACGACATCACGCCGTATCTGCCCAGCAACGCCGGCCAAGCGGTGACGCACCTGCACCAGGCCACCGACTCGCTCGGCCCCTGGGCGGGCCTGGCGGTGTTCGCCGGATGGGTGGCGCTGACACTGGCCGGGGCGGCATACCGGCTTGTCCGTACGGACGTCTGACCGATTGGGCGAGAGCATGCCTGCGACGGGTACGAGAGGAGGGGCGGAGGCCGGGAGCGCGGGCCGCCGCCCCTGCTCCGGCCGGCCGGCCCTCGCGCCGCCCCCCGGCTTGGAGGCGGCCTGGTCGCATCCGCTCATGGGGCGTCTGCTGCGCGCGCAGCGGCACCTGAAGTGGGGCGGCCGCCGGCATCCGTGGCTGTTCGACTCGGCGATCGTGCTGGTCGTCGCCGCTGTGACGGTCTTCCGCTCCCCGGGCGAGCACGGCCCGTTCGGCGAGATCCGGGCGCTCGCCGACCTGCCGTTGGGCATCGAGACGGCCTTGTCCGCCATGCTCGTCGTGCCGCTGTGGTGGCGGCGCAGGGCGCCGACGGCCGTCTTCACGGTGATCGCGGTGTGCGCCCCGGCCCTCATGGCGCTCGGCCTGCTGCTGCCGACGGGCGGGTGTCTGCTCATCGCCCTGTTCAACCTGGCACTGAACGGCCCCCTGCGCAGGCTTGGCTGGGCGGCCGCCGCGACGACCGTCGAGCTGAACGCGGCGGTGTGGTTCCTCGCACCCGCCGACCGGCTGTGGCAGGGCCTGCTGACGGTGGCGAGCCAGGAGATCGCCGCGATCGCCCTGGGTCTGGCCCTGCGCACCCGGCGGGTGTACCTCGCGGCGCTGGAGGACCGGGCGGCCCGACTGGAGATCGAGCGTGAGCAGCGCGAGAGGCTGACTGCCGCCGCCGAACGCTCCCGGGTGGCCCGCGAGATGCACGACATCGTCGGCCACAACCTGTCGGTCATGGTAGGACTCGCGGACGGCGCCGCCACCCTCGCCTCCAGCACGGGTGAGCGGTCCGAAGAGGCCCTGCGCATGATCGGGGACACCGGACGGCAGGCGATGAGCGAACTGCGGCGCGTCCTGGGTGTCCTGGGCGACGAATCCGACGACCAGGCCGAGCGGCTCAGCCCGCAGCCCGGCATCCGCGATCTGGATCCGCTGCTGGCCCGGGTCCGTGCGGCCGGTGTGAATGTCACCTGCCGGACGTCCGGAGACGTCGACGCCCTCGGCAGCGGGGTGCAACTGACCGTCTACCGCGTCGTCCAGGAAGCCCTGACCAACACCCTCAAGCACGCCGGCACCGGCTCGGCAGCGAACGTCACCGTCACCGCCGGGAACGGAGAGATCCGGATCAGCGTCTCCGACACCGGGCCGCCCCCCGGCGCCCGGACATCTGCGCGGCCCCTGGCAGAGGCCGACGGTCCGGGACACGGACTGGTCGGTATCCGGCAGCGGACCGCCATGTACGGCGGCACCGTCACCGCGGGGCCGCGTGACGACCGGTCCGGCTGGACCGTGGACGTGACACTCACCGATCCGCCGGCGTCTGCCCCGTCCCCCGCACAAGCCCCCGCCCCAGGAGGCCCGCAGCCCCAGGGAGAGCAGACCCCATGACCACTGTGTTGATCGCCGACGACCAGTCTCTGCAACGCCTCGGCTTCCGCATGCTGCTCCAGGGCACCCCGGGCATGGAGTGCGTGGGCGAGGCCGGACACGGCGCCGAAGCCGTCCGCATCGCCGCCGAACTGCGCCCGGACGTCGTCCTCATGGACGTCCGCATGCCCGGCATGGACGGCATCGAGGCCACCCGGCGGATCGTCGCCGCCGGCGGCCGTACCCGCGTGCTGATCCTCACCACCTTCGACCTGGACGAGTACGCGTACGAGGGGCTGCGCGCCGGAGCGAGCGGCTTCCTGCTCAAGGACGCCCGCCCCGAGGAAGTCGTCGCCGGGATCCATGCCGTGGCGACGGGCGACGCGGTCGTCGCTCCCAGACTGACCAGACGCCTGCTGGACGCCCACGCCCATCGGGTGCTCTCTCCCGCCTCCCCCGCAGAGCCGCACACCGATCCCAGGCTGCGGACGCTGAGCGAGCGCGAGCACGAGGTCCTGGTGGCGATCGGCAAAGGCTGGACCAACGCGGAGATAGCCGAGCGGCTGGTCCTCACGGAATCCACCGTCAAGAAACACGTCGGCCGGGTCCTCGCGAAGATCGGTGCGCGCGACCGCATTCAAGCCGTGATCATGGCCTATGACGCCGGGCTGGTCACGCCCCGCTCCTGATCCGCCCGCAACCCCGGCTCGCAAGGGGGTCGGCGGCCACCTCCACTGTCACGAGATGGCGCAGGGCATAGCCGCAATGCCGATCGGGCCACGGGCGGGCACTCGCACTGTGCAGGGCTTGTTGCGGCCACGGAGGGCGGCACCGGTGCCTCGTCGCCATCACACCCGCAGCGGCCGACCGCGTCGGCCTGGTAGAAGCGGACGTCTGACCGCCAGTTCGGTGGTGACAGCCGAGTTCCTCCAGTCCTCAGGCGGACGGCTTGCCGCGCATCGGCCCGCTACGGGGCGCGGCAAGCTCGAACGGGCCGTTGCGGACGGACTCCGGCTCGGTGTCCAGGTCCCAGGCGGCGACCTGGCGGTCCCCAGGGCCCGGGTGCAGGCCGCCAGCAGGGCGACGTCACCCGGAGCCGGCCCGTGGAGCTGAGGTTCATCCAGGTCCAGCGCATCGAGGGGGACGCTGGCACCCGGCCCCACTGCCGGTCGAGCCAGCTCTCACCGGAGACCCTGTGTGACCTGCCCCGGACCGAGAGGGTGCCGGTGGTCCTCATGGACGGCAGCGCGAACTCGTACCGGATCTCGCCGAGCATGTCCCACACGCCGGTGCATCCTGGGGCCGACCGGTCCGCTGACGGCCGCGGCATCGTCGGTGCCTGAGAGCCCGCGAACGGTCGTCTACGGCCGCGGTGGGCGCAGGACGGGGACGCTGTCACGGAACGCGGCGGCGTGCTTGTCGATCTCCTGGGGGTCCGGCTCCAGTGAGGCGGCGCTCAACAGTTCCCGGTAGTGCTCCTCCAGCTCCGTGAGAGTGTGGACGGAGGAAGCGGCGCCGGCGGGGGAGAAGTCGACCCGGACGTCGCCGTCCTGGACGACGAAACGGCCCGCCGCCCCGCACGTGCCGCATTCGGCGCGGCCGCCGCGCAGCACGATCAGGTCGAGGTGGCACATCGGGCAGGTGCCGGGCTCCCCCAGGAACCGGACTTCGTCGTGGGGCAGACCGAGCTGCCGGGCAACCGCGCCGCCCAGCCGCTCGGCGCGCAGCACAGCCGCCGGGTCGGTGGCTGTGCCGCCCAGGCCGCCGGGGGTGGGGACTTCCATCTGGTCGGCGACGGCCATGTGCAGGGGGAAGGCCAGGGCGTGCAGAGTGGGCAGCGTCAGCGTGCGCCAGTGGGGTGACGGGCAGCCGCCCACGGCGATGAAGCCGGCCACGCGCGGCTTGAGGACCCGCGGGTCGGGGGCCGTGTCGACGCCCAGAAGGCCGCGAGTCTCCTTCTGCTCGGCCGGGCCGTGTTCGCGGCGGGCGAGGGCTTCACGGACGAAGACCACGTCCGTGCGCGGACCGAAGGCGCGGTCGATGAGGAGCTTCAACGCGCCCGGTGCGCTGCGGGTGTAGGTGGGGGAGCTGACGATCACGCCGTCCGCGTCGAGCAGCCGGTCGCAGAACCAGGCCGCGTCGTCCCCGGCGTCCGCGGTGGCGGCGGTCACCAGGGACAGGTCGGTCAGCCGTACCATCTCGACGGCTGTCCCCTCGCGCGCGGCCGCGGTGAGCGCGGCCTTCAGCAGTACCTCGGCACTGCCGTCCTCCTGCCCGCAGGCAAGTCCGAGCAGACGCATCGACGACACCTCTCTGTGTTCGCGGCACGGGGGGCGGTCCGCCGGGCCATGCGGGCTCCGGCGGACCGGACGGGAGCGGATGGCGGGGCGGTCAGCCGCGCAGGGTGGCTGCCAGCCAGTCGGCGCTGCGGGTGACGATCTCGGGGAAGTGGTTCGAGAGGATCTCGTAGTGCTGGCCCGGGTACTCGATGACCTCCTTCGGGTCGGGGATCCGCTCGTACATCTCGCGGGCCTCCTCGACGGGGGCGACGGTGTCCTTGGAGGCGAGGATCATCAGGACCGGGGCGGTGATGCGTTCGGCGTAGGCGCGCACCTCCATCTCGAAGATGCGGTCGAGGGTCGAGATGGTGATCTCGTTCCGGAAGCTGGGCAGCTGGTGGATCATGTTCTCGACGAATTCCAGACCCTCCTGGTCGCTGAACATGACCGGGTCCCCGGGTTCCGGGACGCCGTGCAGGCGGATGCTCGCGGCCGGCTCGCCGCGCAGCTGGGCCTGACGGTCGGAAGGGATGAGGGCTTCGAGCTCCGCGAGTGTGTCGGCCGGTTGGAGGGTGCGCGCGCTCCAGCCGCTGACCGGGGGGATGATGCTGACGACGGCTTTGACCCGGCGGTCGGTGGCGGCCGTGAACAGGGAGTTGGCGCCACCGATGCTGATGCCCCACAGGGCGATGCGGTCGGGGTCGATGTCCTCCCGCAGGGTCAGATGGGTGATGACGTCGCGCAGGTCCCGGCACTGCTGCCAGGGATCGAACTGCTGACGGGGTTCGCCGTCGCTGTAGCCGGTGTTGCGGTGGTCGTAGATCAGGCAGGCCAGACCGGCGTCGGTGAAGCCCTGGGCCATGGCGAACATGGATTCCGCGGGACCGCCCAGGCCGCCCTGGAGGATGGCGACGGGCAGGCGTTCCGGGCCGTCGGTCGGGCGGAACAGTTTGCCCCGCAGGGTCAGTTCCGACACTCGGAACTCGATGTCTTCGGTGACGGGCATGGTTCTCCTCGTGGTGCGGCTCGTGTCGGGGGCGATCAGGTGTGACTGACGGGGAGGTCGTCGGGCAGGAAGTCGGCGTCGAGGCCCCGCGGGTCGGCCGAGGCGCGCAGGATGGGGAAGACCTCGGCGCGCATTTCGGTCTCGTACTCGGCCACGGCCTCCGCCACGGGGGTGTCGCCGTGGGCGGCGCGTTCCAGGGCCCGGGCGAGGGCCGCGGCGTCGCGCAGTGCCGTGTTGGCGCCGGAGCCGAACGAGGGAGGCATGGCGTGGATCGCGTCGCCGAGCAGGGTGACACGGCCGGCCGGCCAGGGCTCTGCCGGCTGCAGGTGACGCGTGGACACCGGGAAGATCGTCGACGCGTCGACGTGCTCGACGAGATCGGCCAGGGCGGGATCCCAGCCCCGTACCGCGGTGCGCATCAGCGCGTGCAGGGTTTCGGCGGAGCTGTGCCACAGGTCGGGAGCCTCAGCGGCGAAAGGGCTCCCGGGCGGAAGGCCGAGGTTGACCATGATGTAAGGATCGACGGGATCGACGGCGGCGCCGGGCGCCAGTTCGGCCACCGCCTCGGCGACCGGCCTGCGCGGCCGGTACACGCCGTACGCGAACATCGCGCCGTTCGGCCCCGCGGCGACGGCGAAACCGTCGAACAGTGCCTCGGGCAGGCGCGCTGCGAGATCGTCGGTCAGCGGTGCGGTGGAGTACAGGCCGCGTATTCCGGTGTCCACGACTGCAACGTCGGGCAGCAACTGCCTGCGTACGACGGAGTTGATGCCGTCGGCGCCCACCAGTACGTCCCCGGTCTCGCTCGTGCCGTCGTCGAGCAGCACCCGCACCTTCTCGCCGTCCGTCTCGAAGCCGGTGACGGTGCTGTCGTAGCGGACGATGTCCTCCAGGCCCAAGCCCATGATCTGGCGCAGCGTGCGCCGGTTGACCGCTGTGTGCGGCCGGCTCGGGTCGTTGGGCGGGCCGATGTGGGGGCGGGCGCCCAGTTCGCGGGCCTGGTAGTCGAGCACGACCATGACCTCACGGCGCGGCGTCTCGCGCGAGGTCTGCATGTACAGCTCGAAGAGGTTGTCCGGAAGGCACTGCTGGAGAGCGCGGCCACCCGCACCGTTCATGTGCAGGCGGTAGCCGGCCCGCCCGATGCCCGGCGCGCTCTCGTAGACGGTGCAGCTGATTCCCGCGCGGCGAAGACCCTGCGCCAGACAGAGCCCTCCGATGCCTCCGCCGGCGATCAGGACATGGAACGACGGCATTGTCGCCTCCTTGATGGGCTCGGAACACCTGCATCGATCGATGCAGGCCCGAGCATGCGAACGTCTGGGGTGGCGGCGGTCCGTCTGACACGAGGTCCCGCCGAGCCGTGTCACCACTCTCGCGTCCGCGCAGGGATCAGGGAAGCCGAAATCACTTATGCTCGACATAGACAGAGCTGATGATCATTCGAGGTGGGTGCCGTGACTCTGGACCTCAACCTGCTGCCGCCGCTTGACGCGCTCCTCCAGGAGCGCAGTGTGACGCGGGCCGCACAACGGCTCGGTCTGAGCCAGCCCTCGCTGAGCGCGGCCCTGGCCCGGCTGCGCCGGCACTACGGCGACGAACTCCTTGTCAGGGTGGGCAACAGCTACGAGCTGACCCCCCTGGCGGAACGACTCGTGGAACACACCGAGCAGGCCCTGAGCTGGGCGGACCGGGTCCTCCGGACGCGCCCCGACTTCGATCCCACGCAGGCCCGGCACGAGTTCACCGTGATCATGGCTGACTGCCAACTGCCCACGTTCGGGCGGGCTTTGGCCGACCTGGTCCGTACCGCCGCGCCGAACGTGCGGCTGCGCTTCCAGCACAGTACCGAACGGGTCGTGCAGCAGGCGCTGGACAACCTGCGCACGGTGGACGCCCTCGTCCTGCCCCAGGGCATCCTGTCGAACATCCCCACCTTCGACCTGTACAAGGACCGTTGGGTGTGCGTGATGTCCGCCGACCGCGCCCCGGCCGTCCTCGGGCGGGAGGAACTGGCGGAACACCCTTGGGTGTTGCCCTACCGTCACCCGTCGCCGGTCTTCTCCCCCCTGAACCGCCTGCACGCCGAGGGCATCGAACCGCACGCGGAGATCGTCACGGAGAACTTCCTGGCCATTCCCCACCTGGTCGCGGGGACCGACCGCATCGGCCTGATGCCCGAACGGGTCGCGATCCCCGCCCTCTCCGGACAACCGATCACCGTCGTCCAACCCGCCTTCGAGATCGGCCACTTGGTGGAGTCCCTGTGGTGGCATCCCCTCCATGAGCGGGAACCGGCCCACATATGGCTGCGTCGCATGGCCGCTCAGGCCGGCCAGACCGTAGATAGCGGCCCCATAACATCGTGCTAGATCCGGATGTCCAACTTTGGACGTCACTTCCCGTCGCATGCCTCCAGAGGGCTCAGTGCCTGGCGCTAACCATCGCCGCAGGTGGTCGTAGTCGTATCCCTTGTCGGCGTGGAGCTTGCCCGGCTTGCGCCGCCGTCGGCCGCGGCGAGAGCCGGATCGACGGTATGCCCTCCTTTCTTGATCGTGGTTCGAACTGGTCACTCGTAAGATCAGCAGGACCCAGGGGGCTGTGGTCATTGTGCGGGGTTGGCGTCCGTTTCCTTTGGGGTCCGGCTCTGAGGAGTTTCGGGAGGTAGCGGACGGAGAGTCCGGTCTCCGCCGGGTGTCGCAACGCTGAGTCGAGGTTGGTCCCTCGGTCGAGGCGAGGGACGTGGGCCGTGGAGTGGTGACCAGGATCAGCGGCACATGGACTACATGATCAGCCCTGGCCTGTGGGGGCAGATCGACGAGGTGCTCGCCGGAAGCACCAGGGCTTCCCGGCGGGCCGCGCTGAGTGATGTCGAAGCCACAGCACCCGCGAGCTCACCGCGTCCGCAGCCCGGTCCTCGCGCCGCGAAACGTCCACCGGCAGCGGGTAGACCTTCGCCCACCGGAACAGCTTGGTGAACGCGGACGCCTCCCGGTCCCACTTCGTCCCGCCGATCCGGCCCGGATTCTCCGCCGCCCGGCACCTCCAGTGCCGGTAATCCGCCAGGTCCTGCCGCGTCGCCCTCCGCCACGGCACTCCCCGCGAAGAAAGAAGGGTCAGCAGCGGGCGGATATCCGTCGTGTAGTTCCGCTTCGTCTCCCGCTCCAGGTTCCGAAACTCATGAGAGCGGACGAAGTCCAGCAGATCCCGGTCGACCGTGCCGTCCGGCGCCACAAGCACCGGATCACCCGGCCGCAGACCGATCCGGGCGACCGCCGCCGGCAAGTCCTGTACCCCCCAGAACCCCTCAGGCGGCAGCGTCCCCCAGCGTCCGGGATCCGGTACACGCATCACATGCCACTCGTTCAACCAACGCCTCCCCTGACGCTTGAACTCGCTTGATCATCAGGGAAGTGGCGTCCTCGTCGAGCTCGGCGGTTCGGCGTCCGGGGAGACCCACGGCAGGGCCGGGGACCGACGGGCGGCGGGCAGGCGCGGGCGGCGGCGGGCGGCGGGCAGGCGCGGGCGGCGGCGGGGCGGGCGGGCCGCGTGGACCGGGTGGCGGGGGCGTGCGCGGTCCACGACGGCCAGGCCGGCGCGGAACAGCGCAGCCGGGACGACCAGGCAGACGAGGGCCCAGAACAGGGTCACGCCCCACGGGCGGCCCACGCCCCAGGGGTGTTCGGCGAGGACCTTGCCGCCGTACTTCAGGGACACGGTGTAGTCGCCGTGCGCCCCGGCCGCGAGCTCCACGGGGAGTTCGATGCGCGCCTTCCCGCCGGGCCGGATCGTGCCGCGCCAGCGCTGGTCCTGCCACTGGGGCGCGAACACGCCGTGGGAGGTGCCGACCTGGAAGACGGGGTCCTTCACGGGGGACGTCCCGACGTTCCCGACGGTGACCACGAGCGTCCGGGCGGGCGGCGAGCCGAACCAGGTCAGCAGCCCGCCGGAGCCCCGTAGCCGGGTGTCCGCGAGCAGCGACAGCCGCCCGCCGGCCCGGTCCGCGGGCAGCGGCTCGACCGCGTGCCCGGCGACCCGGAGGACCGCGTCGGCCTCGGCCCCGGCGCCGGTCACCGTCGCCACGTGCACCACGCAGGGGCACGGCACGGGCGGTTCGACGACCGGCAGTTCGCGGCGGAAGCGCCCCTGGGCGTCGGTGGTGACGGCCCGGCCGTCGGCGTTGGCGCAGGAGTTGGTGCCGCCGGTCACGCCCCGGGCCGGCTCGGCCTGCCCGCAGACCAGCAGCGTCAGCAGGGCACGCGGCCGCCAGCCGCTGCCGGTGACGGTGACCGAGCCGCCCGTCCCGGCCTGGGCCCTGGACAGCTCGATGCCGGGCCGGTCCGCCGCCCCGGCGGGCCCGGTGCCCGCCAGGCCCAGCAGGAGCACCAGCAGGAGCGGCAGTGACAGGTACGGAACACGGGCGACGTACGGCATCGGCGGCTCCAGCGGTCGTACGGGCGGGCGCTCAGTGGCGTACGCGGACCCTCTGGTGACGTCGTGTCAGCCACAGGGCGCCCGCCGCGCCGGCGAGCAGGACCGTGCCGCCGAGGGTGCCGAGGGCGACCGCCGAGTCCTCCGGGCCGGTCTGCGGGAGCTCGTCGCCGGCCCCCGAGCCGGAGCCGCCGCCCTGGGTGGAGCCGGTGGCGCCGCCGCCGCTCGCGACCGTGACGTCGAGGGTCAGGGACGGGCCCGGGTCGTTCGTCGGCGTGCACGTGGTCGTCGTGCCGAGCGCCTTGATGGTGAGCACGCCGGCCGTGAAGGTGACCTCGCCGCTCTTCTTCGGCGTGTACGTACCGCTCAGGTCGTTGATCTTGATCGGCGTGTTGGCGGGGATCGCGGCGTCGTTGGCGGGGCCGGTCACCGTCAGGGTGCCGCTGTCCGCGCCGCCCAGTGCGATCGTGGCGCTCGGGGTCATCGCGCCCTTGCCCAGTTCGACCGGGCTGGAGGAGACGCCCTTCTGCCACGACATGGTGATCCGGTAGCCGCCGCCGCTCCTGACACCCTTGATGTCGATGGGCGAGACGGCGCTCTTGTCGCCGATCGGCGTCTTGCACTGGTAGTTGACGTCGACGACCTCGGCCCGGGCCGTGGGGGCGGCCAGCAACACCGCCGAGCCGGCCAGGGCCGCGGCGGACGCGAGCGCGGCGGTTCGATTCCGGTACGACACGGAGCCGCTCCCCTTCCTGTTCCTGACGGCGTATCAGATCGGGCCGTCAAGGTACGCCCGGGGCGTTGAGGAAGGAAGACACAGTGCACGCCGGATCCGTGGCGATCCGGCGTGTGGTGAGTGACGGGCGGGGTGATGTGCGGCGGAGGTTCCGTGGGCGCGGCCCGGCAGCCAGGCAGCGAGCAGCCGGGCAGCCAAGCGCCGCCGGCGAACTGCCCGCTCGCCCGTCACCCGGACGGCCGCGCGCCCCGGGATCAGGCAGGAGCCCCCAGTTCGGCCCACACCGTCTTGCCGGCGACTCCCGGCGTGCGGACGACGCCCCAGTCCAGGCACAGCCGCTGGACGATGAACATGCCGTGGCCGCCCGGGCGGCCGGCCCGGTGCGGGGTGCGGGGCGACGGCTGGCCGGTGCCCCGGTCGGCGACCTCGATGCGGATCACCTTGTTGTCACAGGTGATCCACAGCTGGTCCGGCCCCTCGGCGTGCAGGCAGGCGTTGGTGACCAGCTCGGAGACGACGAGCAGCACGTCCTCGGCGGCGGCCCGCTGGTCCGCGGAGGCGGCCGGCAGCCAGCCCCACGCGTACAGCGCCTGGCGGGCGAAGTCGCGGGCGAGCGGAACGACACCGCTCGCCCCGTCGAAGCTCAGCCGGCGCACCTGCCGGCCCCCCGACGGTCCCGTGCCTTCGGACGGCGCGGCACCGCCCTCGCCGCCGGACGCACCGCCCGCCGGTACTCCACCCTCGGACGCCCCGGAAGCGCCGCTGGGCTCCGGCCCGCGGTCGCCCGGCGAGTAGGGCCGGGTGGTGCTCATCAGCGCTTCACCTCACCGATTCACCAGTTCACGATTCAAAAAATTCACTACACAGTCAGTCACGCAGTGCGGGGCACGACGGTTTCGCGGCGCCCCCGCCGCCCTGGCGGCCGACCGTTTCAGGATGTCTCCTGCCCGGGCGGACCGGGGGAACACCCCCGTATTCGGCACGAAAGGCGTGACAGGGGCACGGCACCGGTCACAGGGGGATGGCCGAGGCTCGGCGCGTCCACGCACCGCCGGTCAGCCCGACTCGTCGGCCAGGGCCGCCTCAAGCGTGTCATGGACGCTGAAGACCGCATCCGCGCCGGTGATCTCGAACACGCGTGCCACCACCGGCTGCATCCCGGCGAGTGCCACACCACCCCCAGCGGCCTCGGCCTTCAGCCGCGCCCCCAGGAGCACGTTCAGCCCCGTGGAGTCGCAGAACTCCAGCCGCGCACAGTCGATGACCAGGCGCTTGAATCCCTTGGCGAGGCAGTCCTCGAGTGGCTCACGCAACAGATCGGCGGTGTGGTGATCCAGCTCACCCGCCGGGGTCACGACGGCGTTAGAGCCCTCTTCCCGCACCTCCACCAGAAGCCGGCCAGACTGTGCGCTGCCGACTGTCCCGCGGTCCATGCCGTCTCTCTCTCCCGACGTCGTGACTGCTGCTGACGCCCTCGAACACTACGCCTTCCCGCCACGCTCCGACACCCGAACAACCACACACAAACGGACATATGCCCACAGAACGCACTTGCGGTGGGCTCGGGAAAGCGGGTAGGCCTAGTAAGGACACGTACCCGACACGGCCGGCTTTGGAGGCGCCGCACACCGCAGTGCACGTACTGGCCCCGGCAGCCATATGCCGAGAACGATGGAGGACATCATGTCACCCCGGCTCGACGCATCGCGTACCCAGAAAGCGACGTCGACACCCCCTCCGAAACATCTGGATCCCATCGAGCAGGACGAGATGCTCGTCACACAGGACGACCTTCTCGCCGGACTTCCGGACATCCCCCCGTACGAGGAAGTCGACGCGGTCGACGCACGGGCCCTGTCCAAGACCCTCTTCGAGCGCCTGGAGTCGCTGGAGGAAGGCACCCACGAGTACTCGTACGTCCGCAACACACTCGTCGAACTGAACCTCGCGCTGGTCAAGTTCGCCGCCTCCCGGTTCCGCTCCCGCAGCGAGCCGATGGAGGACATCATCCAGGTCGGCACCATCGGCCTGATCAA
Organism: Streptomyces chartreusis NRRL 3882; assembly: GCF_900236475.1. Lineage (GTDB taxonomy): Bacteria > Actinomycetota > Actinomycetes > Streptomycetales > Streptomycetaceae > Streptomyces > Streptomyces chartreusis_D. The sequence goes on along the minus strand of NZ_LT963352.1, from coordinate 5,381,775 downwards.
GGCGATCGACCGCTTCGAGCTCGCTCGGGGTGTCGAGTTCCCCACGTTCGCGATGCCGACCATCGTCGGCGAGATCAAGCGCTTCTTCCGCGACACCTCGTGGTCCGTGCGCGTTCCGCGGCGGCTCCAGGAGCTGCGGCTCGACCTGGCCAAGGCCGGTGACGAGCTGGCCCAGAAGCTGGACCGCGCCCCGACGGTGACCGAACTGGCCGAGCGCCTCGGCATCTCCAACGACGAGGTCGTCGAGGGCATGGCCGCGTCGAACGCCTACACCGCCTCCTCGCTGGACGCCCAGCCGGAGGAGGACGACTCCGAGGGCGCGCTCGCGGACCGCATCGGCTACGAGGACCACGGGCTCGAAGGCATCGAGTACGTCGAGTCGTTGAAGCCGCTGATCGCCGAACTTCCGCCGCGCGACCGGAAGATCCTGTCGCTGCGCTTCGTCGCGGGCATGACCCAGTCCGAGATCGGCGAGGAACTGGGCATCTCGCAGATGCACGTCTCGCGGCTGCTGTCGCGCACGCTGGTACGGCTGCGCAAGGGGCTGACCGTCGAGGAGTGATCCTCACCGCACCACGCCGTACCGGGTGACGCCGTCTTCGGGGGCGGACCGAAAGGTCCGCCCCCGGGCGCGTCTTCTACGGGCCTTTGCCGGCCTCAGTTCGCCCGCTGCTCCTTCACCAGCCGCTTCGCGCGGTCGCGCCGGGACGGGGCCAGCACGTCCACCGTCACGCCGGCGCCCTCGCCGGGCGTTGCCTCGGCCCGCCGCAGCCGGTCGGCGAGCTCTTGGACCGACGCGTCGTCCGGGCCGCGGTCGATGTAGAACAGCGACTCGTCCACCGGGCTGTCGTCGCCGCCCCAGCGCACCACGCCCTCGCAGTCGGCGAGGATGTCGCGTACCGTCAGGACCTGGAGCGGGAAGAGGCTGCCGCTCGCGCCCGCGCCCGGGCGGATCCGCACCGCGGTGCCCGAGGCGAGGTTGGACTCCGGCGCGTCCTTCTTCAGGCCGTCGATCCGCTGCCAGCCCGCGAGGTCCACGCGGGGCAGCTGCTCGACCTCGTAGTGGTAGCGCCGCACGACGTGCAGCAGGATCGCCTCCACGTCGCCGATCCGGATGTCGACCTCGAGGCCGGTGCCCGAGACGGGGCGCGTCCAGACGGTGGAGACGTGGTTGGCCTGCTCCTCCACGGTCCAGCCGTTGGCGGAGGTGGGGGCCTTCTTCCGGGCACCGGGAGGAGCGGCGGGGGCGGCCGCGGCCGCTGGCGATGCGAAGGAGCCGGCGGCGGCAGCGACAGCGAGCACACCGGCCCCCTTCACCACGACCCGTCTCGATATGCCGCTCATGCTGCGCGTGTTGTCGGTCACGTCCTCAGTTCCTTCCCAAGCTGATGATGATGAGAGTGAGCGTGGGCAGTGCGGTGGCCGCAGCGCTCAGTAGCCAGTACGCGCGGGGTGACAGCGCCGTCCTGCGCCGGAGAGGACGGTTGGCCAGCCACCAGACGAGACCGAACAGGGTGAGGATCGGTGTGGCGACCATGAACCAGGGCAGCATGCCGTCGTTCTCGGTGGGCTCGCGCTCGGTCCAGCCCAGGTCGGCAAGGGGCCAGTTCGACGCGAAGTACCACAGCAGGAACGCCGGAACCACGGCTGGGATCCCCAGGACGACGTTGACGGCCAGGGGGAGGATCAGCGGGAGCCGTGAGTGTTCGGTGCTCGTCTTCATCCGGTCTCTCTAGCCGCGCGACAGCATGTTGTAGTTCTCCAGCACGTTGTACAGGCCGATCAGCTCACGGCCGTACTTCGCGGCGTCGTCGCCGGTGCCGTTGTACCGGGCCAGCAGCGCCTGGGTCTGGGACAGGCTGGTCGTGAGGTTCGGTCGGGGTGCGCCGAGCTGGTAGGCGTTGTAGATGGTCAGGTAAGCGACCGAGCGGATGTTGTACGTCTCGTCGTCGGTGAGCTGCTTCCAGACCGTCGGGATGTCGGCGTCGGTGAGCGGCGCGCCGTTGATGATGCCCTGCTCCCGGCAGTAGTTGCGGGCGTCGATGGTCACCCAGGCGTGGATCTGCCCCCAGCCGGTGCTGCAGTCGTCGTCCAGCCCCGCCTTGACGGCCTCCACGGCGGCCATGTCCAAGGGGTTGAGCTTGCGCAGCTCCCACAGCACCGGCGCCTGGATGAGGGCCTTGCGGAGCCTGAGCTGCCGCGCCAGCGAGGTGAACAGCCAGTCCGCGCTGAGCACCAGGTCGACGGCCTTGGTGGTGGAGATGCCACCGAGCGTCGCCCAGTCGTCGTCGGGCTCCCAGCCCTCGCCGCCGGTCTCCGGCACGCCGATCGAGTTCAAGTACGTCTGCACGTCCTTGAGCAGGAGGTCGCGATAGGCCGCCTTGTCGAGGTCCGTGTCCAGCCCGCCGAGCTCGGCACCCGGGTTGAAGTCGCTCTGGCCGAAGTCCCGCCCGGACACGATGTTGTTGTCGATCTCGATCAGACCGTCGCCCGAGCCGACCTTGATCGTGGAGATCTGGTCGAACGCCCAGTTGGTGGGCAGCGGATAGCCGAGGTTGCCGGAGAAGCCGCTGGACATGTCGGAGACGAAGCTCGTCGCCGCGTAGCCGGCGTCGGCGACGCGCTGGCAGACGTTGCGCGGGCCGTAGACGCCGATGCCGTAGCCGGAGTTCTCGCCGATCGTGCGCATGATCCCGCGGAAGTGCGGGATGACGTAGTCCGTGACCTCGCCGTCCATCGCGTCGTAGTCGACCGCGAAGTAGATGATGGTGCCGGGCTTGAAGCCGTGGTACTCGGCCCACTCGATCGCGCGGAACGCGTCGGCGGTGCCCTGGTTGTAGCTGAAGTAGTCCGCGGACCGGCTCCAGGTCTGGAAGATCGGGAAACAGCTGAGCCCGTATTCCTTGATGGTGGCCAGCTCGCCCGGCTGGATCTGCTTCTCCGGCAGGTCCGTGGTGGAGGGGTTGAAGAGGTAGCGGCCGATGTACTTGTAGCCGGCGTTCTTCAGGGCCTGTGCCCGCGCGGGCGTGATCTTGGTGACGCCGTCGCAGGCCGTGCCCTTGCGGGACTGGTCGCCGTAGGAGACCAGCAGCGAGGCCCAGGTCTGGAAGTCGCCCTTGCCGGTGACCGGCAGCTTGCTGAAGGACTGGAAGGTCTCCACGCCGGACTGCACGGTGGCGGTGAAGCTGCCGAAGGGGACGTTCCGCTTGTTCAGGATCATGGCCGCGGTGAACAGCTGCGCCCAGACGCCGGTGGTGCCGAGCGAGACGGTGTGGGACTTCAGACCGGACTGCGTGCCGGGCCCGAAGACGCCGTTGGCGACACCGTCCGCCATGCCCAGCTCGTACTGGATCGCGAACAGCATCGACTTGGCGACGTCGCGGGAGTGGTGGCCGTCGCAGGGGATGATGTAGAAGTCCTTGCGCAGGATGTACTTGCCGTTCAGCCACTGCTGGATGGAACGGATGGTGTCCGAACCGTTGTTGACGGTGACGTAGGCGTCCATGTTGAACAGGCCCTTGACCACCTTCGGCCACAGGGAGCTGCCCGGGTAGGTGCCGGAGACGCCCATGTTCTGGTTGAGCTTCACGACCGCGTCCTTGACCCGGTCGTTGTACTTGCCGTCGATGTCGCCGCCGTCGTAGCCCTTGCAGTACAGGGCGGACTGGATGATGCGGCAGAAATTGGCCGACGGGATGGTCGACTCGTCGAGCTTGCCGTAGAGCTCCCCCAGCTTCGCGAGGGTGGTCGGGCCGAAGGAGTTGGACAGGGCGGTGATGCCCATCTCGTACTGGAGCGCCCGGGTCAGCGCGTACATCACGGGCCAGCCGGTCTGGCCGTTCTCGTCCAGCTTGGATATGCCCAGCGTCGCGCCGTTGTTGTACGTGGTGTTGATGAATCTCTGGGCGCGCTGCACCATCTCGTCTGCCATGGGCTGCTTCCTCCTGTCGTCCGGAAAGTGAGGCGGGGAGGAAAGCGCTGCCTTCGTGGCGCGTGTACTGCTCGCACCGACGCGTCCGCGCATGGAACGGCACCCCCCGTCGGGGGCCATGCCAGGAAACCCCCCTCGTCGCGTGCGGCCGGCGCGTGGTCACGGTGCGCGCGGAGCGACTGGCGCGATCTTCCGCCGCGCCACGAGGGGGGTCAAGTCCGTTATGTACGAAGCAGGTTGATGTGGCGGATCGTCAACTCCGTTTTGTCATGTGCTCGTTATGAATATGGTAGGAAAATCGTGCACAACCTTCGGGTGCCTTCGTCGGTCAGAGCACCCGCTCGCCGCGCCGCCAGACTCCGGTGACCAGCGGGACACCGGGCCGGTAGGCCAGGTGGACGTGGCTCGGGGCGTCGAGAAGCGTCAGGTCGGCGTACGCGCCCGGGGTGAGGCGGCCGATGTCGGTGCGCCGGAGGGCCGCGGCGCCGCCCGCCGTGGCCGACCAGACGGCCTCGTCCGGGGTCATGCCCATGTCCCGTACGGCGAGCGCGATGCAGAACGGGACGGAAGAGGTGAAGGACGAGCCCGGGTTGCAGTCGGTGGAGAGGGCCACGGTGACACCCGCGTCGAGGAGACGGCGGGCATCCGGCCACTCGGCGCGGGTGGAGAACTCGGCGCCGGGCAGGAGGGTGGCGACCGTGCGGCCGTTCGCCAGGGCGTCGACGTCCTCGTCCGTCAGGTGGGTGCAGTGGTCGGCGCTGGCCGCGTCGAGCTCGACGGCGAGCCGCACGCCCGGGCCGTACGAGAGCTGGTTGGCGTGGATACGGGGGTGCAGGCCGCGGGCCCGGCCGGCGGTCAGGATCGCGCGGGCCTGGTCGCCGTCGAAGGCACCCTGCTCGCAGAAGACGTCGATCCAGCGGGCGTGCGGGGCGCAGGCGTCGAGCATCTCGCCGGTGACGAGGGCGACGTAGGCGGCCGGGTCCTCGGCGAACTCGGGGGCGACGATGTGGGCGCCGAGGTAGGTGACCTCGTCGGTGTGGCGGGCGGCGACGCGCAGGGCGCGGGACTCGTCGGCGGTCGTGAGGCCGTAGCCGGACTTCGTCTCGAAGGTGGTGGTGCCCTGGCGGAGGGCCTCGGCGAGGTAACGGGTGACGTTGGCTTCCAGTTCCTCGTCCGTCGCGGCGCGGGTGGCCTCGACGGTCGTGCGGATGCCGCCCGCGCTGTACGGCCGCCCCGACATGCGGGCGTTGAACTCCTGCGTCCGGTCGCCCGCGAAGACGAGGTGGGAGTGGGAGTCGACGAAGCCGGGGAGGACCGCCCGGCCGCCCGCGTCGACCCGATTGTCAGTGGCGGGTGCTTTGCTTTGATCACCGGTCCACGCGATGCGGTCGCCTTCGATGACGACGGCCGCGTCCTGGACCAGTCCGAGGGGGGTTCCGTCACCGAGGGAGGGGTCGTTGGTGACCAGGGCGGCGATGTTGGTGATGAGCGTGCTTGCGGTGCTCGCGGAGTGGGCGGGGCTGACGGTCGTCGCGTTGCTCATGGCGTCCTTGGTGGCCTGGTCGGCGGTGGGGTCGGGTTCGGGGGCCGCTCGCTCGCAGGAGCGGCCCGGTGTCATCCGCGCAGGGCTTCGACGGCGTCCGCGAGGGCTCGCGGCACGTCCGGTACGAGCGAGTGGGCCCCGTCCCGTACGACGTGCCGCCCTCCCACGACCGTATGCGACACGTCTGCTGCCGACGCAGCGAATACGGCCGTCTCGGCCCCGAGCCGCGGAAGCGGCCCTGCCGTCCTGACCGAGTCGAGCGCGATCGTCGTGAAGTCGGCGAGCGCGCCGGGCTCAAGGGCGCCCGCGTCCTCCCAGCCGAGGGCCGCGTGGCCGTCCGCCGAGGCGGCCCGCAGAAGGGCGGCCGCCGTCCAGTGGCCTCGGGTACGGGTGCGCAGGCGCTCGTTCAGCTCCATGGCGCGCGCCTCTTCGAGCAGGTCGATCACGGCGTGGCTGTCGGAGCCGAGACAGAGCGGCGAGCCCGCCTGCTGAAGGGCGGCGGCGGGCCCGATGCCGTCGGCGAGGTCCCGCTCGGTCGTCGGGCACATGCAGGTGCCGGTGCCGCTGCCGCCGATGAGGGAGATGTCCTCGGCAGTCAGGTGGGTGTTGTGGACGCCGGTGGTGCGCGGGCCGAGCACGCCGTGGTCGGCGAGCAGCCGGGTGGGAGTGCGGCCGTGGGCCTCCCGGCAGGCGTCGTTCTCGGCCGTCTGCTCCGACAGGTGCACGTGGAGCGGGGCCCGCCGCTCCTCGGCCCACCGCGCAACGGTCGCCAGCTGGTCGGCGGGCACGGCCCGTACGGAGTGGATGGCCGCTCCGATCCGCGCGTGATCTCGTTCCTTGAGAACTGAACAGCGTTCGGCCCAGGCGTCCGCCGTGCCGTCGGAGAAGCGGAGCTGGGGGGCGGTGGGCGGCTGTCCGAAGCCGGAGGAGAGATAGGCGGTGTCGAGGAGGGTGATGCGGATCCCGGCTTCGGCGGCGGCCGCGATGAGGGCCTCGCCCATCGCGTTGGGGTCGGCGTAGGGGGTGCCGCCGGGGGCGTGGTGGACGTAGTGGAACTCGCCGACCGCGGTGATGCCGGCCAGGGCCATCTCGGCGTACACGGCGCGGGCGAGGGCGTGGTAGGTGTCCGGGGTGAGCCGGGCGGCCGTGGCGTACATGACCTCGCGCCAGGTCCAGAAGGTGCCGGAGCCGACCTGGACGGTGCCGCGCAGGGCGCGGTGGAAGGCGTGGCTGTGGGCGTTGGCCAGTCCGGGGAGGGTGAGGCCGCGCAGGACCTCGGCGCCGGGGGGCGGGGTGGGGGTGCCCGGGCGGACGGCGGCGATGCGGCCGCCCCGGACGTCCAGGGCCACGCCCGGCTCGACGCTGGTGCCGAGCCAGGCGTGCTCCAGCCAGTAGGTGCGCGTGGCTGCTGTGGTCACCTGCACGCCAGTCCTTCCAGTACGTCGGCGAGTGCGAGTACCCCGGCCACGCAGTCGTCCTCGGTGGCGGACTCGGCCGGTGAGTGGGAGACGCCGGTGGGGTTGCGCACGAACAGCATGGCGGTCGGGATGCTCCCGGACAGGATCCCGGCGTCGTGTCCGGCGCCGGTGCCGAGGACGGGGACCTTGAGGCCGGTGTCCTGGCCGAGGATGCGGGCGAGTTCGTCGCGCAGGGCGTGGTCGAACTCGACGACGGGGGTGAACGACTCACGCACGACGGCGAGATCGACACCGTGGGCGGCGGCGTACTCCCCGGCCGCCTTCTCGACGCCGGCGACCACCGCGTCCAGGCTGTCCTGGTCGGCGGCGCGGGAGTCGAGCCAGCCGCGCACCAGGGAGGGGATGGCGTTGACGCCGTTCGGCTCGACGGCGATCTTGCCGAAGGTGGCGACGGCACCGGCGAGTTCGGCCTCGCGGCGGGCGGCGAGGACGGTCTCGGCGTAGGACAGCATGGGGTCGCGCCGGTCGGCGAGCCGGGTGGTGCCGGCGTGGTTGGCCTCGCCCCGGAAGTCGAACCGCCACCGGCCGTGCGGCCAGATCGCGCTGGCGATGCCGACCCGGTCGCCGGACAGGTCGAGGGCCCGGCCCTGCTCGACGTGCAGTTCGACGAAGGCACCGATGCGGGCCAGCCGTTCCGGGTCGGGGCCGATGGTGTCCGGGTCGTATCCGGCGGCCTCCATCGCACGCGGCAGCGTCACGCCGTCGCCGTCGGTGAGCCGGTGCGCCTGCTCGCGGGTGAGCTGCCCGGCGGTGAGCCGGGACCCGACGCAGGCGAGCCCGAAGCGGGCGCCCTCCTCGTCACCGAAGTTCACGATGCCGAGGGGCCGGGTGAACCGCGCGTCCCGGCCGCGCAGTTCGTCCAGGGCGGCGAAGGCGGACACGACTCCGAGGGGGCCGTCGAAGGCCCCGCCGTCCGGCACGGAGTCCAGATGCGACCCGGTGACGACGGCGTCCCCGACGGCGGGGTCACCGAGCCAGGCCCACTGGTTGCCGTTCCGGTCGACCTCGTAGCCGAGTCCGCGGGCCCGGGCCTGCGCCTCGAACCAGGTCCGGCACTCGGCGTCCGCGTCCGTCCAGGCGAAGCGGCGGTAGCCGCCGGAGGCGGAGCTGCGGCCGACCGGCAGCAGCTCCGCCCACATGCTGTGGAAGCTCACGCGCCGTCACCCTCGCGCATCGGCACCCGCACGCCGCGCTCCTCGGCGACCGACTCCGCGATGTCGTACCCGGCGTCGACGTGCCGGATGACGCCCATGCCCGGGTCGTTGGTCAGGACCCGCCGGATCTTCTCGCCGGCGAGCTTCGTGCCGTCCGCCACCGTCACCTGCCCGGCGTGGATCGACCGGCCCATGCCGACCCCGCCCCCGTGGTGCAGGGACACCCAGGACGCCCCCGAGGCCACGTTCACCATCGCGTTCAGCAGCGGCCAGTCGGCGATCGCGTCGGACCCGTCGAGCATGGCCTCGGTCTCCCGGTAGGGCGACGCGACGGAGCCGCAGTCGAGATGGTCGCGGCCGATGACGACCGGCGCGGCCAGTTCCCCGCTCGCGACCATGTCGTTGAACCGCTCACCGGCCTTGTCCCGCTCGCCGTATCCGAGCCAGCAGATACGGGCGGGCAGGCCCTGGAAGTGGACCCGTTCCCCCGCCATGCGGATCCAGCGGGCCAGGGACTCGTTCTCCGGGAAGAGGTCGAGGATCGCCCTGTCGGTCTTCGCGATGTCGGAGGCCTCGCCGGACAGGGCTGCCCAGCGGAAGGGGCCCTTGCCTTCGCAGAACAGCGGGCGGATGTAGGCGGGGACGAAGCCGGGGAAGGCGAAGGCCCGGTCGTATCCGGCCAGTTGCGCCTCGCCGCGGATGGAGTTGCCGTAGTCGAAGACCTCCGCGCCGGCGTCCATGAAGCCGACCATGGCCTCGACGTGCCGGGCCATGGACTCCCGGGCCCGGGTGGTGAAGCCGGCCGGGTCCTTGGCGGCGGCGTCGGCCATGTCCTCGAAGGCGGTGCCGAGGGGCAGATAGGCCAGCGGGTCGTGGGCGGAGGTCTGGTCGGTGACGACGTCGATCGGCGCGCCCATGGCGAGCAGCTGCGGCACCAGCTCGGCGGCGTTGCCGAGGACACCGATGGACAGCGGGCGGCGGGCGTCACGGGCCTGAACGGCGAGCCGCAGCGCGTGGTCCAGGGAGTCGGCCCGCACGTCCAGGTACCGGTGCTCGATGCGCCGCTCGATCGCACGCGGGTCGCAGTCGATGCAGATCGCCACACCGTCGTTCATCGTCACGGCGAGCGGCTGGGCGCCGCCCATCCCGCCGAGGCCGGCGGTCAGCGTGATCGTCCCGGCGAGGCTGCCGCCGAACCTCTTCGCGGCGACGGCGGAGAAGGTCTCGTACGTGCCCTGGAGGATGCCCTGGGTGCCGATGTAGATCCAGGAGCCGGCCGTCATCTGCCCGTACATGGTCAGGCCGAGGGCCTCCAGGCGACGGAACTCCTCCCAGTTCGCCCAGTCGCCGACGAGGTTGGAGTTGGCGATGAGGACGCGCGGGGCCCACTCGTGGGTCTGCATGACGCCGACGGGCCGGCCGGACTGGACCAGCATGGTCTCGTCCTGCTTCAGCCCCTTGAGCGTGCGCACCATCGCGTCGAAGGAGCGCCAGTCACGCGCCGCCTTGCCGGTGCCGCCGTAGACGACGAGCTTGTCGGGGTGCTCGGCGACCTCCGGGTCGAGGTTGTTCTGCAGCATCCGCAGGGCGGCTTCCTGCTGCCATCCCAGGGCGCTCGGTGCCGTGCCGCGCGGCGCTCGGACAGGGCGGGGTCCCGACATGGTCTGCCTCCTGGTGGGTGCGTGGTGCTCCCGGCGGGTTGTTGCTGCGGTTATTCACATCCTGGCCTTCTGAATAGAGCTAGTCAATACGTCCGGGGGTCGGCGCGGCGGTGCCGTGGATGTTTGGCTGGATGCATGGGCGCACACATCGAGGCGGCAGAGGCACGCGACTCCGGCGCCGGGCGCGCGGCCCGGCGGGACGAGGCGGTACGGGCCGCCGTGGAGCAGGGGCTGCTCGGGCCCGACAGCCCCATCGTCGGGCTGCTGGACGTCACCGGCATCCGGGAGTCGGCTGCGGAGCTGCGGGCCGCGTTCGACGCGGTCGTCGCGCCGGGCACGCCCGTGCTGCACGCCTTCGCGGTGAAGGCGACCCCGCTGGTGCCGGTGCTGCGGCTGCTGCGCGAGGAGGGCGTCGGGGCGGAGGTGGCGAGCCCGGGCGAGCTGGCGCTGGCGCGGGCGGCGGGGCTGGGCCCGGAGATGACGGTGCTGGACTCGCCGGCCAAGACGCCCGGGGAGCTGCGCGAGGCGCTGGCGCTGGGCATCGCCGTCAACGCGGACAATCCGCAGGAGCTGGAGCGCATCGACGGCCTGATGAAGTCCGGCGCCGGCCGCTCCCCGCTCGGCCTACGGGTGAACCCGCAGATCGGCGGGGGTTCCATCGAGGCGACGTCCACGGCCACGGCGACGTCGAAGTTCGGGGTGGCGCTGCGCGACGAGGGTGCCCGGGAGTGGGTCGTGCGGGCGTATCTGGACCGGCCGTGGCTGACCCGGCTGCACGCGCACACCGGGTCCCAGGGGGTCCCGCTGTCCCTGATGGCCCGGGGCGTGGCGGAGACGTACGAGCTGGCGGAGGAGATCAACCGGCGGGCCGGGCGGCGGCAGATCGACACGCTCGACATCGGCGGCGGGCTGCCGGTGAACTTCGCGTCGGACGCGACGACGCCGACGTACGCGCAGTACGCGCGGATGCTGGCCGAGGAGGTGCCCGGGCTGTTCGACGGGCGGTACGGGCTGGTGACGGAGTTCGGACGGTCACTGCTGGCGAAGCACGGGACGGTCGTGGCGCGGGTCGAGTACGCCAAGAGCGCGGGCGGCCGGCCGGTGGCGGTCACGCACGCGGGCGTGCAGGTCGCGACGCGGACGGTGTACGCGCCGGGGGCCTGGCCGCTGAGGATCGCCGGGTACGACTCCGAGGGGCGCCCGAAGGAGGGTCCGGCCGTGGTGCAGGACGTGGCCGGACCGGCGTGCTTCTCGGGCGACCTGCTGGCCGAGGGGTGTGCGCTGCCGTTGCTGGAGCAGGGGGACTTCGCGGCGGCGCTGGACACCGGGGCGTACTACTTCGCGCACCACTATGCGTACAACTCGCTGGTCCGGCCCGGGGTGTACGGCTTCGGCCCGGGCCGGGAGGGCGGTGTCGCCTTCGCGGTGGTGCGGGAGGCGCAGACGGTCGAGGAGGTGGTGGCGGAGTCCGGAGGGGCGCATGTCGCTGCGCTGCTGGGCGGCCGGGCGCCGTGGGGGTTCTCGTAGCCCCCGGCTGCCGGTTCATCGCGGCTGGTCGCGCCCACGCGGCGTAGCCACACGTCGAAAGCGGTCCGCGCCCCGGGGCCGGTCTCCCCCTGCCCGATCACACGAGCGCCGGCGTTTTCCTTCGCGCCCCGCCGGGAGCCGCGTCACCGGCCGCGATGCCCGTGCTGCGGTAGCCCTTGACCGGCTTGCCCGCTGGGCCGCCCGCGCCGTGGCGCAGCCAGTCCACCCGCACCCACAGCAGCACCTCGTCCGCACGCTCGCGGCGGCCGAGCCACGCGGCCTTCAGCCACAGGCCCGCGCCGCAGCCGGCCAGGAGCAGACCGGCCGCGGCGGGCACGGCGAAGGCGCTGCCCAGGGCGGCGAGGAAGGCGAGGAGGAGCCACCAGCGGTGGGCGCGGCGCCAGTTGCGGGTCGTGACCGCGCGGTCCTGGAGGACGTCGTGTTTACCGGCGCGGGCCGCGGAGGCGGCGAGGGCGACGTAGCGCTTGCGGCGTCCGTAGGCCACCGCGGCCGTCGCCAGGACGAACAGTGCCGCCCCGGCCAGGACGCCGATGCGGCGGCCCGTCAGTCCCGGGTGCAGCAGGCCGATGCCCGCCGCGAACACACCCAGCCACCATAGCGGGGACGCCCCCGCCCGTACGACGACGGCCACCCGAGCCAGCCCTTGTCCTCCGCGCGTCACGTTCAGCCTCCGTTCGGTCTCCGAAGCGTCTGAAGGGCGTTTCAGGAGAGGCACATTAGCGACACAACGTGAGACGAGTCTGAGAATGCGGTGCCCGTGCCGTCAGTCGACGAACAGCCCCCGCGCCGCGGCCTTCACGTCGAACTCCTCCAGGCGGGACTGGGCCTGGGGCAGGTCGTCGCACATCGCCTCCAGCAGGACCCGGCCGAGCAGCATCGGGGCGCAGGCCGTGTCGAAGGCGAGGCCGGTGCCGACGGCGGCGGGGAGCAGCAGGTCGGACACCTTGGCCACCGGTGCGAAGGCGGAGTCGGCGACCGTGACGACGGTCAGCCCGGCCTGTCTGGCGTAGTCGAGGGTGTCGACGACCTCGCGGGGATGCCGGGGCAGCGCGAAGCACAGCAGTGCGGTCGCACCGGCCCGGACGGCGGCGTCGATGCGGTCGTGGAGCATCGTGCCGCCCTCGTTGAGGAGCCGCACGTCGGGGTGGACCTTGGCGGCGAAGTAGGCGAAGCCGTGCGCCTGGGCGGCTGCCGCCCGCAGCCCGAGGACGGGGAGCGGCCGGGAGGCGGCGAGGAGGCGCCCCGCGCGCTGCACGGGCCCGGGGTCGGCCAGGGCCTCCGCCAGGTGCCGCAGGTTCTCGATCTCGGCCTCGACGGCCTGCTGGTACTCGTTGGAGGACCCGGCGTCCGCGGCGGTTTCGGCGGGGGCGACCTCGCGCAGGTGGCGGCGCAGGGCCGGGTAGCCGTCGAAGCCGAGGGCGACGGCGAAGCGGGTCACGGACGGCTGGCTGACCCCGGCCAGCTCGGCGAGCTCCACGCTCGACAGGAAGGGCACGTCGGCGGCGCGCCGCACCATGCTGTGCGCGATGCGCCGCTGGGTCGGCGTCAGCCGGTGGCCCTCGAAGAGAGCCTGCAACCGCGCGGCAGGGCTGTCGGTCACGCTCATGACGTGCTCCCCCTCGCCTATTCAGTAGCTGAGGATTCTGCATGAGCATATGCAGACCGGCAAGCGGGACCGAAGGGCCGGCCCCGCCCCGCGCCCGCGAACCCCAGCCCCGACACGGGGGCTAACCCCAGTGCGGTCGGCGCCCCGGCTTTCTACCGTGAGTGACATGACCGGAATGGACGCGCGGGACACCGACCTGAAGAAGGAACTCGACGCCACCCTGCACGCGCGCAGGGAGCTGGGCGAGGAGTACGAGTCCGCGCTGGTCGACTCGTTCCTGGAGAAGGTCGACCAGCGGATCGACGGCGCGGTGGAGCGCCGGGTGCGCCGGCAGCTCGCCGAGCAGCAGATGCAGACGGCCCGGGAGTCCCGGTCGCCGCGGGCCACGGACTCCTGGGGGGAGCGTTTCGGCTTCGGGATCGTCTCCCTGGTCCTCGCGGTGCCGCTGTCCGCGATCGGCGGGGGCGTGGGCCATCTGCCCGGCCTGCTCGCCGCCTGGGCGGGCATCGTCGGCGTCAACGTCGTGCAGGCCGCGCGCACCAACCCGGGCCTGTTCGGCGGCCGCCGCAAGTCCTCCCAGGGCAGCGACTGGGAGGACTGAGCGGGCGCACGCCGTTCAGACCTGCCGGGTCGGCAGCGCGACGATCTGCCGCAGGTTGACCCGGCGCGGGCGGCTCGTCACGTAGGCGACCAGGTCGGCGAGCTCCTCGGCGGACAGCGCGCCCACCTCGGCCAGCATGCCCTCCACCTGCCGGGAGAGTTCCGCGTCGGCGATGTGCGTGCGCAGCTCGCTCTCGACGAACCCGGGCTCGATGTTGGTGACCCGGACGTCCCGCGGCCCGAACTCGCCGCGCAGGGACTCCGACAGATGGGTGACGGCCGCCTTGGTGGCGCCGTACACCGCGTAGTTCGGGAAGCTGACGTGCGCGGCGATGGACGAGATGTTCACGATGTCGGCGGTACGGCCGTCCTGGGCGGCGCCCACCAGGTCGGCGGTGAAGGCGCCGATCATCCGCAGCACGCCTGTGACGTTGGTGTCGAGCATCCGCTGCCACTCGTCGCCGCGCCGGGCGTCGACGGGGTGCGGCAGCATGACGCCGGCGGCGTTGACGACCAGGTCGACGGGCCCGTACTCCGTGTGGATCCGGTCGCAGGCGCCGGCCACGGACGCCTCGTCGGTGACGTCCGCGACGACGGCCAGGGCCTGCCCGCCGTCGGCGCGGATCTTCCCGGCGATCGCCGCGAGCCGTTCCTCACGCCGGGCCAGCAGCGCCACCCGCGCCCCCTGGGCTGCCAGCAGCACGGCGACGGCCTCGCCGATGCCGCTCGCGGCTCCGGTGACGACGGCGGTGCGGCCGGCCAGGTTCTCGTACGGCATGGAGTGTTCCCCTCGGCGGTGGCCGGGGCGTCTCCCCGGCCTCGTCCACCACCCTCGGTTCTCTCGGCGGCCGTACCCAGGGCGGCGCTTTTCCTGGGTCCGGCAGTACCAGGTTCGCCGGCCCCGGGGCGCCTAGGCTCGGGCCCATGGACGGAGAACTGGGAGACTTCCTGCGCTCGCGCCGCGCCCGTATCCAGCCGGAGGAGGTGGGGCTGGCCTCGTACGGCCGCCGCCGGGTCCCGGGTCTGCGTCGTGAGGAGGTGGCGCAGCTGGCCGGGGTGAGCGTCGACTACTACATCCGCCTCGAGCAGGGCAGGGGACCGAGCGTGTCGGACGCCGTGCTGGACGCCGTCGCGCGGGTGCTGCGGCTCGACGAGGCGGAGCAGGAGTATCTGCGGGCGGTCGCCCGGCCGCCTCGGCGGACCGAGGGCGCTCCGGCCGCGTCCCGCGAATCCGCGGCCCGGCCAACCGTGTCCGCGTCCCGCGTGCGCCCGGGTGTCCAGCTGATCCTGGACGGCTTGGACCGCAACCCGGCGTACGTGCTGGACCACCGCATGGACGTCCTCGCCTGGAACGCCCTCGGCGACGCCGTGGTCGGCTTCAGCGACAGGGCCCCCGCCGACCGCAACCTGCCCCGCCGTGTCTTCCTCGACCCCACCGCCCGCGACCTCTACCCCGACTGGCCGGCGATCGCCTCCCAGACGGTCGCCCACCTCCGTCTGAAAGCGGGGCACCACCCGGACGACGCGGCGATGGGCCGGCTCGTCGGGGAACTCTCCGCCGCCAGCGAAGACTTCCGCCGCCTGTGGGCCGACCACCTGGTCAAGCCCTGCGACCACGGGGTGAAGCAGATCCGGCATCCGGTCGCGGGCCTGCTGAACCTCCCGTACGAGACCCTCACGATCCCGGCCGCACCGGACCAGACGGTCGTGGCGTACACGCCCGAGCCGGGCTCCGAGACGGCGGAGCGGCTCGCGCTGCTGGGGAGTTGGGTGACGAGCCGGGCCGGCTGAGGCGCGAAAAGCAACAGGCCGGTGCCGCAAGAGAAACCGGCCCTCTGACGCCCGCACGGAGAAATGCGCGGGGACCGCCGCACCCCCGTGACCGGGGGGCGGGACGACGGCGGTCCCCGCGTGAGACGCGGACCTGGTCAGGCCGGGCCCCCGCGTCTGTGACGTCGGTGGAGGTCCGGGAGCCGCTCCGGAGGTCCTTGACGCCAACGGCGCCGGCCGGGGCGGGGAGCCGCTCCCGCCCTGCCGACACCCACCAATGTGCAGGACTCGTGTTAAGCGGGTGCTGCGCGAACGTGTCGCGCTCGTACCACTTCCGCGAAGTCCACGAAGATCGCGGACGAACGGCAAGTGCACCCGGTCAACCGGTGGTTCACCGGCCGTTCGCCGTCACTTCGCGGACCGGGCGAGGAAGGACAGCAGGTCCTGCCGGCTGACCACACCGGTCGGCTTGCCCTCGACGAGGACGATCGCCGCGTCCGCCTTGCCGAGGACGGCCATCAGGTCGGCGACGGGTTCGCCGGAGCCGACCTGGGGCAGCGGGCCGGACATGTGCTTCTCCAGCGGGTCGTCGAGCGAGGCGCTCTTGCTGAACAGCGCGTCCAGCAGCTCGCGTTCCACGACCGAGCCGACGACCTCGGCGGCCATCACGTCGGGGTGGCCCGCGCCCGGCTTGACGACCGGCATCTGCGAGACGCCGTACTCGCGCAGCACGTCGATGGCCTGGCCGACCGTCTCCTCCGGGTGCATGTGGACGAGGGAGGGCATGCGGTCGCCCTCCTTGTCGTTCAGGACGTCGCCGACGCGGGCGCTGGGGCCCGAGTCCTCCAGGAAGCCGTAGTCGGCCATCCACTCGTCGTTGAAGATCTTGCTGAGGTAGCCGCGGCCGCTGTCCGGCAGCAGGACCACGACGACGTCGTCCGGGCCGAGCCGCTCGGCGACCTCCAGCGCGGCGACGACCGCCATGCCGCAGGAGCCGCCCACCAGCAGGCCCTCCTCCTTGGCCAGGCGGCGGGTCATCTGGAAGGAGTCCTTGTCGGACACGGCGACGATCTCGTCCGCGACGGTCCGGTCGTAGGCGGTGGGCCAGAAGTCCTCACCGACGCCCTCCACGAGGTACGGCCGACCGGACCCGCCGGAGTAGACGGACCCCTCGGGGTCGGCGCCGACGACCTTCACCTTGCCGTCGCTGATCTCCTTCAGGTAGCGGCCGGTCCCGGAGATGGTGCCGCCGGTGCCCACGCCCGCCACGAAGTGGGTGATCTTCCCCTCCGTCTGCTCCCACAGCTCGGGGCCGGTGGAGTGGTAGTGGGAGAGGGGGTTGTTCGGGTTGGAGTACTGGTCGGGCTTCCAGGCGCCGGGCGTCTCACGGACCAGCCGGTCGGAGACGTTGTAGTAGGAGTCCGGGTGCTCGGGGTCCACGGCGGTCGGGCACACGACCACCTCGGCGCCGTACGCGCGCAGCACGTTGATCTTGTCGGTGCTCACCTTGTCGGGGCACACGAAGATGCACTTGTACCCCTTCTGCTGCGCCACGATGGCGAGACCCACGCCGGTGTTCCCGCTGGTCGGCTCGACGATCGTGCCGCCCGGCTTGAGCGCGCCGCTCTCCTCGGCCGCCTCGATCATGCGCAGGGCGATGCGGTCCTTCACGGACCCGCCGGGGTTGAAGTACTCCACCTTGGCCAGGACGGTCGCCCTGATGCCCTTGGTCACGCTGTTGAGCCTCACCAGCGGGGTGTTGCCGACGAGACTGATCATCGAGTCGTGGAACTGCACCGTTGTCTCCGGTTTGCCGCAGAAGTGGTCGTGGTTGGTGCCGCCAGCCTATGGCCTGCCGGTCATCCGTGACGGTCGTTCACTCGCTGTTGAGATTGGGCGACGGTCTGCACGGGGCAAGCACTGGGTGTAAGGGTTCGAGGAGGTGGCGGCGACGCATGACGAGCATGTCGAGGGCGCGGGTGGCCCGGCGGATCGCGGCGGGCGCGGCGTACGGCGGTGGCGGGATCGGGCTGGCCGGGGCGGCCGCCGTGGGGCTGGTGCTGGCGGAGGTGCAGCTGGCGCGGCGCCGGGTGGGCAACGGCACGTCACCGCACGTGCCGAACGCGGACGGACTGTACGGCCGAACGTACACCGGCCCCGCCGACGCACCGCTGCGGCTGACGATGCTGGGCGACTCCACGGCCGCCGGCCAGGGCGTGCACCGGGCGGGGCAGACCCCGGGCGCGCTGCTGGCCTCGGGGCTCGCGGCCCTGGCGGAACGCCCGGTGGAGCTGCGCACGGTGGCCACGCCCGGGGCCCGCTCGGACGACCTGGACCGCCAGGTGGCCCTGGTGCTGTCCGACCCCGGCCCAGTGCCTGACATCTGCGTGATCATGGTCGGCGCGAACGACGTCACCCACCGCATGCCCCCGACCCGCTCGGTCCGCCACCTGTCCTCGGCGGTACGGCGGCTGCGCACCGCCGGCTCGGAGGTGGTGGTCGGCACCTGCCCCGACCTGGGCACCATCGAGCCGGTCCAGCAGCCCTTGCGGTGGCTGGCCCGACGGGCCTCCCGTCAGCTGGCGGCCGCCCAGACGATCGGAGTCGTCGAACAGGGCGGCCGCACCGTGTCCCTGGGCGACCTGCTCGGCCCCGAGTTCGCCGCGAACCCGCGCGAGCTGTTCGGCCCGGACAACTACCACCCCTCCGCCGAGGGCTACGCGACGGCGGCGATGGCCGTCCTGCCGACCGTCTGCGCCTCCCTGGGCCTGTGGCCGGCCGAGGAGGAGCGCCCGGACGCCTCCCGCCGCGAGGGCTTCCTGCCGGTGGCCCGGGCGGCGGCGGAGGCCGCGTCGGAGGCGGGTACGGAGGTCACGGCCGCCATGCCGAGCGGTCCGAGGGGACCGTGGGCGCTGCTGAAGCGCCGGCGGCGCAGGCGGGTACCCGAGCAGGAGCCGACCCCTGCCACGCCGTCGAGCTGACGAGAAGTCCGGGGAGGCCGGAAAAGCAAGCGCTTAGAAAACTGCGGTCAGGGTCACACCGCCACACCCGTGACCCAGCCCATACGTACGGGTAACTTCCCAGACAGCCCAGCCAGACCACCCGGTACGTCAATGGAGCCGTGATGCCCGAAGCCGTGATCGTCTCAGCCGCCCGCTCCCCCATCGGCCGCGCCGTCAAGGGCTCCCTCAAGGACCTCCGCCCGGACGACCTGACCGCCACGATCGTCCAGGCCGCCCTGGCCAAGGTCCCCGAGCTGGACCCGAAGGACATCGACGACCTGATGCTCGGCTGCGGCCTGCCCGGCGGCGAGCAGGGCCACAACCTCGGCCGCATCGTCGCCGTGCAGATGGGGATGGACCACCTGCCGGGCTGCACCATCACCCGGTACTGCTCCTCCTCCCTCCAGACCTCCCGCATGGCCCTGCACGCCATCAAGGCGGGCGAGGGCGACGTCTTCATCTCGGCCGGCGTCGAGATGGTCTCCCGCTACGCCAACGGCAGCTCGGACATGCCCGGCACGCACAACCCGCTCTTCGCCGAGGCCGAGGCCCGCACCGAAGCGACCGCCCAGTCCGAGGGCTCCACCTGGCACGACCCGCGCGAGGACGGCCTGCTGCCCGACCCGTACATCGCGATGGGCCAGACCGCCGAGAACCTCGCCCGCGCCAAGGGCGTCACCCGCCAGGACATGGACGAGTTCGGCGTCCGCTCGCAGAACCTCGCCGAGGAGGCCATCAAGAACGGCTTCTGGGAGCGCGAGATCACCCCGGTGACCCTCCCCGACGGCACGGTCGTCGCCAAGGACGACGGCCCCCGGGCCGGCGTCACCCTGGAGGGCGTCCAGGGCCTCAAGCCGGTCTTCCGCCCCGACGGCATGGTCACGGCCGGCAACTGCTGCCCGCTGAACGACGGCGCCGCCGCGCTCGTGATCATGTCCGACACCAAGGCCCGCGAGCTGGGCCTCACCCCGCTCGCCCGCATCGTGTCGACCGGCGTCTCCGGCCTCTCGCCCGAGATCATGGGCCTCGGCCCGGTCGAGGCGAGCAACCAGGCCCTGAAGCGGGCCGGGCTGACCATCGACGACATCGACCTGGTCGAGATCAACGAGGCCTTCGCCGCCCAGGTGATCCCCTCCTACCGCGACCTGGGCATCCCGCTGGAGAAGCTGAACGTCAACGGCGGCGCCATCGCCGTCGGCCACCCCTTCGGCATGACCGGCGCCCGCATCACCACCACGCTCATCAACTCCCTCCAGTTCCACGACAAGCAGTTCGGCCTGGAGACGATGTGCGTCGGTGGCGGCCAGGGCATGGCCATGGTCATCGAGCGCCTCAGCTGAGCGCCTGACCGTAGCCGCCATAGCACCGACCGTGAGGTCTTGGCCCAGAACCCCGGAAACCCCGGGATTCTGGGCTGTTTTGTGATCCAATCTCCCCCAGGATGTGACCTATCTCCCTCTGCGCGCAGAGAAGCCCAGGTCACAGGAGCCCCACCCCCTCCCCCGACACCGAAGCCCTGTCCGTTTCGTGACGTTACGCACTGACAGCTGGTTAGTCCGCCCTTCAAGCTGATGTAGGAAGTCGGGGGTCGACTTTGAACCGGGAGTACGTCAGTGAGCGCCATGCCGATCGCGTTGCTGGTCACCACGGCCGCCACGGGCGCCGTGGGTGTCGCCGTCCTGCGCACCGTCCTGCAGCTGCGCCGACAGGTCGCGGCCCTGCACACCGCGCTGGCCGAGAACCGCGCCGCCACCACCCGTGCACTGCTGCCCTCCGCCCGCACGCCCGCCGACACCGACGAGATACGGGCCGCCGTCGCGGCGGCACTCGCGGAGGAGCGCGAGCGGGAGCTCGCCGAGGCACGGGCGTTCTGGGCCGCCCAGGAGGCCCGTGACGCCTCCGACGCGCCGCCCCTGCCGGGTCTGCCCGACCCCGACCTGTTCCTGCCCCGGCAGGCCGATTTCGCGGGTCTGGAGCCGGTGTCCGAGCCCGGCGCGGACACCGAGGAGCCGGCCGCGGAGTCCCCGGAGCTGGCCGCGGCCCGCCGCCGCCACCCCTCCCACCCGGACTTCGTACCGACGCAGTCGCCGGTGGCGAACGACCACGAGCGCACGGTCGCCACGCTGGAGGAGCTCGCCTCCTCGCGCGTGGAACTGACGGACGTCCGCCCGGGCCCGCTGGGCACCCTCGACGTCTACGTCTTCGCCGACGGCACGACCCTGTGCATGACCCCGGGCCACCGGGAGACGGCGGAGCACCTGGCCGCGGCTCTGCGCGCAGGCCACACCCCGATCCTCCTGGGCGGCTCCGGCATCTCCGGCGCGTACACCCTCACGTTCGAGTGCGGCGAGGAGAACGTGTACATCCTGGCCGACAGGGTCATCGCGTCCCTCTAGGTGAGCGGGGAGCTGCGCCAGCAACCACAACGCACCCGAATCCGCGAACGACGCTCAAACCCCCGCCCGCTTCTGCGCCTCCTCGACCAACCGCACCGCGTCATCGACGTCGGCGGCACTGGGAATCACCACCGCCAGGTCATGCACGGCAACGGTGATCTGATCTGCTGCCGCAAACATCCCCGCATCCGGCATCTCCCGAGGCTCCATGCCCTCCAGCACCTGCGCCCTCCGGGCCAACTCCCGGGCCAGCCCGAGGGCCTCAGCGGCAGCGCCCCGCTGCAACCGGCTCTGGGGCGCAGCCCTCAAACGATCGGCGAAGTGATCCACCGCACGGGTCAGAGGCGTCGTATCAACCACGCCGCGAGCGTACGCGTCGCACCGGGACTGTTGCCAACGGGCGAACACTCAGGCACGGTGACCTGAAGGACCGGCTTACATCCCAGCGTCCGGAGGCGCCGATGTCCCAAGTCTTCTCCGAAGAGACCCATCGCAACATGCTCGCCCGCATCCCCCACTGCACCGGTCGTGAGATCTCCGACTGGTTGCGCACCGTCGAAGAAGGCCCGGCACTCTTCCGTTTCGAGGAAAAGGTCAGCTGGCTCCGGCACGAACACAACCTGGCGTACGGCCACGCCAAGGCGATCGTCCATGAGTACGACCTGAGGAGGGCCGCGCGCAAACTGCTCTAGGCGCGCACCACGACGAAGGGCCCCGGCCGGAGCCGGGGCCCTTCGCGTACGCCCGATCAGTGCTGACCGCTCAGTGCTGACCGATCAGTACTAGTCGTTGCTGTTGAGGATCGAGATGAGCCTCAGGAACTCCATGTAGATCCACACCAGCGTCAGCGTCAGGCCGAAGGCCGCGAGCCACGCCTCCTCGCGCGGGGCGCCGTAGGCGACGCCGTCCTCGACCTGCTTGAAGTCCAGGGCGAGGAAGCAGGCACCGAGGATGATGCCGATGACGCCGAAGACGACACCGAGGGCACCACTGCGGAAGCCGAGGCCGTCACCGCCGCCGAACACCGCGAACAGCAGGTTCACGGTCATCAGCAGGATGAAGCCGAGCGCGGCCGCCATCACGAAGCCGTAGAAGCGGCGGTTCACACGGATCCAGCCGGCCTTGTAGGCGATCAGCACACCGGCGAAGACCGCCATCGTGCCGATCACGGCCTGCATGGCCGCGCCGTCGGCGATGCGGTTGTCGACGATGTTGGACACGACGCCGAGGAAGACACCCTCGAAGGCGGCATACGTGAGGATCAGCGCGGGCGAGGCCTTTTGCTTGAAGGACTGCACGAACGCCAGGACCATGCCGATCAGCGCGGCGCCGATGCCGATGCCGTAGCTACGGCTGATGTTGGCGTCGTCGACCGGCAGCAGGGCCCAGGAGAGCGCCGCGGTGACGATGAGCACACCGAGCGTGCTCGCCGTGCGCAGGACGACGTCGTCGATGGTCATCCGGCCGGTGGTGGCCGGGGCCTGCGGCGGCGCGCCGTACTGCAGGTCCTGCTGGGCGTAAGGGTTCTGCGCGTACGGGTTCTGCGCGTAGGGGTTGCCCGTCGGCTGCGCGTACGGGTTGCCCTGGGTGGCGACAGCGGGACCCCCGGCCTGCGGCGCGGTGTTGAAGCCCGCGTAGCCGTTGTCGCGGCTGAACCCCCGTCGCGAGAAGACCGGGTTTCTGCTCCTCATTTCACTCCTCCATGGCCAACACTGCGTGGCCTTGGCTCAAGAGTAATAGGTAGGCAAAGGAATGACCCTAGTGCTTGGGGAGGATCTTTCCCTCGTCGTGCTGCGCAACACGCTACGCGGCTTCGTGATTCCCCTCACCGGAGGGGGTCATTCATCACCAAGCTGCGACACGTCCGGAACCGGACGGAGATCACCCGCTGACGCCGTCCTTACGCCGCCCGAGGCCTCACCCGAACGGGAAGCCCGTGTACCCCTCCGCCAGATCGGTCTCGGCCGCGCGGGAGGAGGCGATCCGGTCCAGCCGGGCGAGCTGGAGCCGGTCCTCGAAGCCGGTCGTGCCGGGGGCGCGGTGCAGGAGGGTCGTCATGTCGTAGGAGAACCGTTCGGCCTGCCAGATCCGGCGCAGGCAGGTCTCCGAGTAGGCGTCGAGCAGCTCCGGTGAGCCCGTCGCCTTCCGGTGGGTCAGGGCCCGGGCGAACGTCACGACGTCACCGACGGCGAGATTCAGCCCCTTCGCGCCGGTGGGCGGCACGATGTGCGCCGCGTCGCCCGCGAGGAAGAGGCGGCCGTGGCGCATGGGCTCGTGGACGTAGGAGCGCATGGGCGTGACCGACTTCTGGGTGATCGGGCCGCGCTCCAGGCGCCAGTCGTCGGCGGTCTCGAAGCGGCGCTCCAGCTCGTCCCAGATCTCCTCGTCGCTCCACGCCCCGGCGTCGGTGCCGTCGGGCACCTGGAGGTAGAGGCGGGAGACCGACGGCGAGCGCATGGAGAGCAGGGCGAAGCCGCGGTCGTGGCGGGCGTAGACGAGCTCGTTGTGCGAGGGCGGCACGTCGGCGAGGATGCCGAGCCAGCCGAAGGGGTACGTCCGTTCGAAGACCTGGGTCAGTTCGGCCGGGATCGCCTTGCGGGCCACACCCCAGAAGCCGTCGCAGCCGACGACGTACTCGCACTCCAGGACGTCCTCGCGGCCCTGGTGCCGGAAGCGGACGCGCGGGGCGTCGGTGGCGGCGTCCTCCACGGCCAGCGCCTCCGCCTCGAACAGCAGCGGACCGCCCTCGGCGAGCTGGAGGGCGATGAGGTCCTTGCAGACCTCGGTCTGGGCGTAGACCATCACGGAGCGTCCGCCGGTGAGGGCGGGGAAGTCGACGCGGTGGCGCCGGCGGTCGAAGCGCAGTTCGATGCCGTCGTGGCGCAGCCCCTCGCGGTCCATGCGCTGCCCGGCACCGGCCGCGCGCAGCACGTCCGCGGTGCCCTGCTCCAGGATCCCGGCGCGCTGCCGCCGTTCGACATAGGCGCGGTCGCGGCTCTCCAGGACGACCGAGTCGATGCCGGCGTTGTGGAGCAGCCGGGCGAGGAGGAGGCCGGCGGGGCCCGCTCCGATGATGCCGACGGTGGTGCGCATCGGCGACCCCTTCCCTTCCGTTCGTCAGGTGAAATTTTTTTCACCTTTGCCGGACGTGAGTCTCTGACGGCAGGCGACCGCTGTCAACGGGCATGCCGCGAACTTCTCAATGGACCACACAGGGATCGGAAGGTGCCCGGAGCCGGACTCGAACCGGCACGCCCGCGAAGGGGCAGCGAGGTTTAAGCTCGCCGTGTCTGCATTCCACCATCCGGGCAGGCCATGGGCTCCGCATCGAGGTTCCGAGACTATCGGGACGGGTCCCCCGAACAGCGGAAGGGCGGACCGATGTTGTCTTATTTTATTGACGTCTGAGGGTGCATCAGCACACGGAACGCGCCATCCGCACTTGCCAATAGCCTTGCGTGCGACCGTCGGCGGCGCATGCGGAATGACGGAATTTCACCGCCCGAACAAGGGCACTCCACCTGTTCTTGACACCCTGACGGCTCCGTTCCCGGGTACCCGGCCCGCTCGGTGCCCGACACCCGGCCCCCTCAGGGGCGTTCGTCATCCCCAGGTATGACACCACCGCTCGCGGTCAGACCGCAGTCGGCCCTCGGAACCGGAACAACGGGTGACTACACGGCGGCGTGGGACCCGGACGATGGAAACGAGTCCTTCCAAGACCACCGCCGTCCGACAGGAGTGCCATCCCGTGACCACCGCACCGCTCACCGACCGGGCCACCACCGTGGCCGCGCGCGCCACGGATCTGTCGAAGATCTACGGACAGGGTGAGACCCAGGTGGTCGCCCTGGACCGGGTCTCCGTCGACTTCCGGCAGGCCGAGTTCACCGCCATCATGGGCCCCTCCGGCTCCGGCAAGTCGACCCTGATGCACTGCGTGGCCGGTCTCGACACCTTCTCCTCCGGGTCGGTGCGCATCGGCGACACCGAGCTCGGCTCCCTGAAGGACAAGCAGCTGACCAAGCTGCGCCGGGACAAGATCGGCTTCATCTTCCAGGCGTTCAACCTGCTGCCGACCCTGACGGCCCTGGAGAACATCACCCTCCCGATGGACATCGCGGGCCGCAAGCCGGACCGGCAGTGGCTCGACTCCGTCATCCGGATGGTCGGTCTGGCGGACCGGCTCGGCCACCGGCCCTCCCAGCTGTCGGGCGGTCAGCAGCAGCGCGTCGCCGTGGCACGGGCGCTGGCCTCCCGGCCCGAGATCATCTTCGGGGACGAGCCCACCGGAAACCTCGACTCGCGCTCGGGCGCCGAGGTGCTGGGCTTCCTGCGCAACTCCGTGCGCGAACTGGGCCAGACCGTGGTCATGGTGACCCACGACCCGGTGGCCGCGGCCTACGCGGACCGGGTGATCTTCCTCGCGGACGGCCGGATCGTCGACGAGATGTACGGGCCGACGGCCGAGTCGGTCCTGGACCGCATGAAGGCGTTCGACGCCAAGGGCCGCACCAGCTGATCCCCCGTCAGGACCGACAGGACTGAGAAGAAGAAACCCATGCTCCGTACCGCCTTGCGCAACGTGCTCGCGCACAAGGCCCGGCTCCTGATGACCGTCCTCGCCGTGATGCTCGGCGTGGCCTTCGTGTCGGGAACCCTGGTCTTCACCAACACCGTCTCCGACGCCTTCCAGAAGAGTTCCGCCAAGGGCTTCGACCAGGTCGACGTCGCCATGACGGCGGACTACCAGGACGCCCAGGGCGACCGGGTCGGCAAGCTCCACGACCTGACCCGGGCCACCCTCGACAAGAGTGAGCGGGTCCCCGGGGCCGCGTCCGCCATCGGGGTCGTGCAGGGCTTCACCGCCGTCGCCGACAAGGACGGCAAGCTGATCGGCGAGGGCTTCCAGTCGCAGGGCGGCAACTACTGGGGCGCCAAGGACCCGCGTTACCCCCTGGTCAGCGGGCACGCCCCCAAGGGGCCGGGCGAGATCCTCATCGACTCCGAGACGGCGAAGCGCGCCGGCTACAGGGTCGGCGACACCGTGCGGATGTCGGTCGACGGGCCTGTCCTGACCCCGCGGATCACCGGCATCTTCACCACCGACGACGGCAACGTCGCGGCCGGCGGCAGCCTCACCCTGTTCGACACGGCGACCGCCCAGAAGCTGTTCGGCAAGGCGGGCGTCTACGACCAGATCGACGTCAAGGCGAAGCCGGGCGTCACGCAGGCCGCGCTGAAGGCGCAGCTGGACGAGGCGCTGCCCAAGGGCACCGTCTCGACCACCACCGGCAAGCAGCTCGCCGACGACCAGGCCAAGTCGATCGCCGAGTCGATGAGCGGGATGCAGACGGCCCTGCTGGTCTTCGCCGGTATCGCCCTGTTCGTCGGCACGTTCATCATCGCCAACACCTTCACGATGCTGGTCGCCCAGCGCACCAGGGAACTGGCGCTGATGCGGGCGGTCGGCGCCTCGCGCCGGCAGGTGACGCGGTCGGTGCTGATCGAGGCGTTCGTGGTCGGGGCGGTCGCCGCCGTGGCCGGTCTGGTCGCGGGCATCGGCATCGGAGCCGGACTGCGCTCCCTGATGGGGACGTTCGGCGGGTCCGTGCCCGACGGGCCACTGGTCGTCAAGCCCACCACGATCGTCGCCGCGCTCGCGGTCGGCATCGTGGTGACCATGCTCGCGGCGTGGCTGCCGGGCCGCCGGGCCGCGAAGATCCCGCCGGTGGCGGCCATGAACAGCGTGCACGCCAAGGCCACGACCAGGTCGCTGGTGCTGCGCAACACGCTGGGCGCGCTGGTCTCGGGCGCGGGCATCGCGGTGGTCCTCGTGGCCACGACGATGGACGGCTCGGACGGCCAGCTGCCCATGGGCCTCGGCGCGGTGCTGCTGATCATCGGCGTGTTCATCCTGACCCCGCTGCTGTCCCGCCCGATGATCGCCGCCGCCGCGCCGGTGCTGCGCGCCTTCGGTGTCTCCGGCAAGCTGGCCCGCCAGAACTCGGTGCGCAACCCGCGCCGTACGGCCGCCACCGCCTCCGCGCTGATGATCGGCCTGACCCTGATCACCGGCATGACGGTGATGGCGGGCAGCCTCCAGCAGGCCATCGAGAAGATGGCGTCGTCGTCGATCAAGGCTGACTACGTGGTGTCCATGGCGAACGGCAATGCGCTGTCGCCGGACGTCGAGAAGAAGCTGAAGCAGGCCGGTGACGTCACTGCCACCAGCCCGATGCTCAACGCCGATTCCCGGATCGACGGCCGGACCGAGTACCTGACCGGCGTCAACGGCGCCGCGATCGGCGACCTGGTCGGCCCGAAGGTCGACGAGGGCTCCTTCAAGGTCGGCGGCACCGACGTCGTCGTGGACAGCGAGACCGCCAAGTCCTACGGCTGGCAGGCCGGTTCCTCGTTCACCGTCTCCTACGAGGACGACAAGAAGCAGCGGCTGACGGTCGCCGGGACCTACGAGAGCAACGACTTCCTCAGTGGCATCCTGCTCGACGAGAGGACCCTCGCCCCGCACGTGGCGGACCCGTACAACATGAAGGTCATGGTGAAGACCTCCGACGGCGCGTCCGGCGCGGTGCAGGACAGGCTGGAGAAGGCCCTCGGCACCAACCCGGCCATCAAGGTGCAGTCCAAGGACGACATCTCCAACGAGATCGCGCAGATGTTCACGCTGATGCTGAACATGGTCTACGGCCTGCTCGCGATGGCGGTGATCGTGGCGGTCCTCGGCGTCATCAACACCCTGGCCATGTCGGTCTTCGAGCGCTCCCAGGAGATCGGCATGCTCCGGGCGATCGGCCTGGACCGCAAGGGCATCAAGCGGATGGTCCGCCTGGAATCCCTGGTGATCTCCCTGTTCGGCGCGGTGCTGGGCATCGGCCTGGGCGTGTTCTTCGGCTGGGCGGCCGGTGAGCTGCTGGCCACGAAGCTGGCGACCTACGAACTGATCCTGCCGTGGGCGCGGATCGGCGTCTTCCTGCTGCTGGCCGCGACGGTCGGTGTGCTCGCCGCGCTGTGGCCGGCCCGGCGGGCGGCCCGGCTGAACATGCTGGAGGCGATCAAGGCGGAGTAGCACCGGACGCCCGAGGGCCCCCTTTCCCGCCCGTGGGAAAGGGGGCTCTTCGTCGTTCTCAGTTCCAGGTGCGGGCGCGCAGCGGCATGCCCGACGCCCCGGACTCAGACGTCCGCACGGCGAGGACCTGGTTGACGCCGATGCGGTTGCGCTCGAAGGCGAGCGCGGAGGCGGCCATGTACAGGCGCCAGACGCGGGCCCGGCCGGGGCTGGCGAGCTGGACGGCACGCTGCCAGCCGGCCTCCAGCCGGGCGACCCACTGCCGCAGGGTGAGGGCGTAGTGCTCGCGGATCGACTCGACGTCGCGCACCTCGAACCCGGCGCGCTCCAGCATGGCGACGGTGGCGCCGACGGGCTGGAGCTCGCCGTCGGGGAAGACGTAGGAGTCGATGAAGGCGTCGACGCTGTACGCCGTCTCGTCCCGCTGCGGGCGGCGGGCGATCTGGTGGTTGAGGAGCCGCCCGCCGGGCTTGAGCAGCTCGTGCAGGCCGGTGGCGTACTCCAGGTACCGCTCGGCGCCGACGTGTTCGGCCATGCCGATGGAGGAGATCGCGTCGTAGGGCCCGTCACGGACGTCGCGGTAGTCCTGGACACGGATCTCGACCTTGTCGGTGAGTCCCTCGTCGGCGACGCGCTTGCGGGCGTACGCCGCCTGCTCCTGGGAGAGCGTGACACCGACGACGCTCACGCCGTGCTCCCGGGCGGCGTGGATCGCCATGGAACCCCAGCCGCAGCCGACGTCGAGGAGCCGCTGACCGGGCTTCAGGCCGAGCTTGCGGCAGACGAGTTCGAGCTTGTCGTGCTGGGCCTGTTCGAGGGTGCTGTCGGGGCTGGGCCAGTAGGCGCAGGAGTACACCATGGACGGGCCGAGGACGATCTCGTAGAAGTCGTTGCCGACGTCGTAGTGGTGGCTGATGGCCCGTCTGTCGCTGCGCTTGGTGTGCAGGTGGCGGCGGGGGCTGCGGGCCTCCTCGCGGGGCGGGGCGGGCGGCAGCGGGGTCCCGGCGAGCTTGACGAGCCCGCGTACAGCGGCGCGGACCTCGGGGTCACGCAGGGCCTGGGCGAGGGTGCGGGCGTCCTCGTCGCGCTCCCAGATGTGACCGGCCAGCAGGTCGAGGGTGGTGTAGAGGTCGCCGTCGATGTCGAGATCGCCCGCCACCCAGGCCCTGGCCAGGCCGAGTTCGCCCGGCTTCCACAGCAGGCGGCGCAGAGCGCGGCGGTTGCGTACGACCAGGGTCGGCGCGCCCGGCGGGCCCGCCTGCGAACCGTCCCAGGCGCGGATGCGCACGGGAAGCGGTGCTCCCAGCAACTGTGCGAAGAGGCCCTGGAGCCGCGGCGCGGCGTCTGCCATGGTGTACACCTCCGTGATGAGGAATCCCGGAATGTCCGACACCACGTAAACATCTGCGGGGCCTCGGCGCAGTCCCCGGCACGCGTCATGTCTGGGCAAAACCACCACTCCGAAGGAACGGCGCGGCGGCGCGGGACGGCGCGGGAACGCCGAAGGACCTCCCGCACCACGGATGGCGGGAGGTCCTTCGGTGGAGGTCCTTCGATCAGGTCCTTCGTCAGGCAGGTGACCGACCGGAGGTCAGGAGGCCTTGGCCTTCTCCTCGGTCTTCTCCTTGGCCTTGGACTCGGCCTTCTCCTTCGGCGCGGCGGCGACCGGGGCCGGCTTGGCGGCCTCGTAGAACTCCTCGCGCGGCGTCTCGATCGCGCCGAGCGAGACGACCTCGCGCTTGAGGAACATGCCGAGCGTCCAGTCGGCGAAGACGCGGATCTTGCGGTTCCAGGTCGGCATCGCCAGACCGTGGTAGCCACGGTGCATGTACCAGGCGAGACGGCCCTTGAGCTTGATCTTCATCTTGCCCATGACGATCATCGCCACGCCCTTGTGGAGGCCGAGACCGGCCACCGCGCCCTTGTTGGCGTGGGAGTAGTCCTTCTGCGGGAAGCCCCGCATGCCGGACAGGACGTTGTCGCCGAGGACGCGGGCCTGACGCAGCGCGTGCTGCGCGTTCGGCGGGCACCAGGCGTTCTCGTTGCCCGCCTTGCGGCCGACGAGGTCCGGGACCTGGGCGTTGTCGCCCGCGGCCCAGATGTAGTCCGTGCCCTTGACCTGGAGGGTGGTCTCGCAGTCGACGTGGCCGCGGGGCCCGAGGGGCAGGCCGTAGCGGGAGAGGACCGGGTTGGGCTTGACGCCGGCGGTCCAGACGATCGTGTTGGAGTCGACCTCGAGGCCGTTCTTCAGCACCACGTGGCCGTCGACGCAGGAGTCCATGGAGGTGGACAGGTAGACCTCGACACCGCGGCCCTCGAGGTGCTCCTTGCCGTACTTGCCGAGCTTGGGGCCGACCTCGGGGAGGATCTTGTCGGCGGCGTCGACGAGGATGAAGCGCATGTCCTCACGGGACACGTTCTTGTAGTACTTCGCCGCGTCCCTGGCCATGTCCTCGACCTCGCCGATGGTCTCCGCACCGGCGAAGCCGCCGCCCACGAAGACGAAGGTGAGCGCCTTGCGGCGGATCTCCTCGTCGGTGGTGGAGTCGGCCTTGTCGAGCTGCTCGAGGACGTGGTTGCGCAGGCCGATGGCCTCCTCGATGCCCTTCATGCCGATGCCCTGCTCGGCGAGGCCGGGGATCGGGAAGGTGCGGGAGACCGCGCCGAGCGCGACGACCAGGTAGTCGAAGGGCAGCTCGTACGCCTCGCCGACGAGCGGGGCGATCGAGGCGACCTTGCGGTCCTGGTCGATGCTGGTGACCCGGCCGGTGAGGACCTCCGCCTTCGGCAGCACGCGTCGCAGCGGGACGACGACGTGGCGCGGGGAGATGTTGCCGGCGGCGGCTTCGGGGAGGAAGGGCTGGTAGGTCATGTACGACCGGGGGTCGACGACCGTGACGGTCGCCTCTCCGTAACGCATCTTCTTGAGGATGCGCCGAGCTGCGTACAGGCCTACGTACCCACCGCCTACTACGAGGATCCTGGGACGCTCCGTGGTGCTCATGCCATCGAGTATCCACCCGCTTCAGGGGGGTGGCTCGTGCGCCCCTTCACAAGCTCGGGTGGGGGGTGTGTTATCCTCCGCGGCCCGCGTGATCCATGTCATGGTGACAACCGGGCTCCTTTGTGCACCCCTGACCGTTGTCAATGCCGCGTGAGCTGCCTCTCTGCACCCGAGGAGCCTCCGTGAGGCCCTCCCGGGGTGCCGCTTCGAGCACCTCGGTGGACACCTCCATACCATGCTTCTGAACATGTTCAAAGGCCTGTTCAGCCCCCGGACGGGTCAACGGGGCCCCTCCGATCGCCCGGGAGGGCCGAATTCCTTGTGAAGAACTTCACGAACTTTTCCGGCGGGCTGTCGCCGGGGGGTCGCCCGAACCCCCCGGGACGCGCTCATTCGTGATCCATGCCTGCTCAGAAGCGGGCTACGCGACCGACCACGCGATGCCGTCGAGGATGTCGTGCTCGCTGACCACGACCTCCTCCGCGCCGATCCGCTCCATGATCGACAGCAGTACGAGGGCCCCCGCCCCGATCACGTCGACCCGGCCCGGGTGCATGGAGGGCACCGCCGCGCGCTCGGCGTGCGTGGAGCGCAGCAGCCACTCGGTGATCTCGCGGACCCGGTCGTGGGAGACACGGGAGTGGTGGATGGCGGCCGAGTCGTACTCGGGCAGCTCCTGGGCGATCGCCGACACGGTCGTCACGGACCCGGCCAGGCCGACCAGCGTGCGGGCCTCACGCAGCGGGACCGTCTCCTCGGCCAGGTCGAGGGCGGCCTCGATGTCCGCCCGCATGGCCGCGATCTGCTGCTCCGTGGGCGGGTCGCTCACCACCCCGTCCCGGACCAGGTGCCGCTCGGTCATGCGGACACAGCCGATGTCCACCGAGCGGGCCGCGCGCACCTGGTCGTCGCCGACGACGAACTCGGTCGAGCCGCCGCCGATGTCCACGACGAGGTAGGGCTTGGGCAGGTGGTCGCGCCCGGCGAGCTCCTTGGTGGCGCCGGTGAAGGAGAACTCGGCCTCCTGGTCCCCGGAGATCACCTCGGGCTCGACGCCCAGGATGTCCAGCACGCCGCGCACGAACTCGTCCCGGTTCTCGGCGTCCCGGGAGGCGGAGGTGGCCACGAACCGCAGCCGCTCCGCCCCGTGCTCCTTGATGATCCCGGCGTACTCGCGGCAGGCCGCGAAGGTCCGCTGGAGCGCCTCGGGGGCGAGCCGGCCGGTGCGGTCGACGCCCTGCCCGAGCCGGACGATCGTCATACGGCGGTCCAGGTCGGTCAGCTCGCCGGTCCCGGGGTCGGCGTCGGCGACCAGGAGCCGGATGGAGTTCGTACCGCAGTCCACAGCGGCGACACGGGTCACTGGGCGTCCTCCTCGGCGGTCGTCACGCAGGCGCCCTTGCGCCACCACTCGGGCAGCATGGCGAGGGCCTCGTCGCCCAGCGGGTTCACTCCCGGCCCCGCGGCCAGCGAGTGCGCCACCAGCACGTGCAGGCACTTCACCCGGTCCGGCATGCCGCCCGCGCTCGGGAAGTCCTTCAGCTCCTCGATCTCGTCACGGCGCCTGATGTAGTCCTCGTGGGCCGCCCGGTACGCCGCCGCAAGCTCCGGGTCCGAGGCCAGCCGCTCGGTCATCTCCTTCATCACGCCGTTCGCCTCCAGCGTGCCGATGGCCGAGTTCGCCTTCGGGCACGTCAGGTAGTACAGCGTGGGGAAGGGCGTGCCGTCGGGCAGCCGGGGGGCCGTCTCGACGACGTCGGGCTGCCCGCACGGGCACCGGTGCGCGATCGCGCGCAGGCCGCGCGGGGGCCGGCCGAGCTGCTGCTTGAAGGCCTCGACGTCCGCGTCGGTGGGCTCGGTGCGCGGGGTGGTCGGCGGGGGCGTTTCCATGACTGTGTTCAGGCTGTCTTTCTGGGTTCAGGTCACTGGCTGGGGTCCGGGTCACCGGTCGGAGGCGTCGGCCTTGTCGACCCCGTCCCAGACGTTCGAGTACCAGGGGCGGTCGGCCGCCCCGAGGTCGGCGTGCGACTGCTCCGCCGCGTGCGGGTCGACGACGATGAACCCCGTCTCCCCCGGCATGACGTAGTGCAACCGCTGCCGGATCTGCTGCTCCGCGTACGCGTCGTCCTGCCAGCGCGCCTTCTGGTCGCGCAGCCGTTCGACGCGCTGCCGGGCCTGCTGCTGTTCACGCTGGAGGTCGTCGATCTCGGCGCGCTGCGAGACGTACTCCCGCATGGGGTAGGCCAGAGCCACGATCAGCGAGCACATCACCAGGGCGAGCAGCGCGGCCCGGCCGGTCAGCCGGGAGCGGCGGGCCTGGCGCTTGGTCTGGGAGCGGTAGACCCGGGCCGCGGTCTGCTCACCGAGCAACCGGATCCTGGTCGCGGTGGAGAACCGGTCCCGGTCCTTCACGGCCATGTCTGTCCGCCTCCCGCTCCGCCGTCATACGCGCGTACGTCCCCGGACACGGTACGGGACCGAGTACGGGGACGTACGTACGACGCTGCCTCTTACGGGTCGGGCCTTTCGGCGATCAGCCCTTGAAGCGCGGGAAGGCGCTGCGGCCGGCGTACACCGCCGCGTCGTCGAGGATCTCCTCGATGCGCAGCAGCTGGTTGTACTTGGCGACGCGCTCGGAGCGGGCCGGGGCGCCGGTCTTGATCTGGCCGCAGTTGGTGGCGACGGCCAGGTCGGCGATGGTGACGTCCTCGGTCTCGCCGGAGCGGTGGGACATCATGCACTTGAAGCCGTTGCGCTGGGCCAGCTCGACGGCGTCCAGGGTCTCGGTGAGCGAACCGATCTGGTTGACCTTGACCAGGAGCGCGTTGGCCGCGCCCTCCTCGATGCCGCGGGCCAGGCGCTCGGGGTTGGTGACGAACAGGTCGTCGCCGACGAGCTGGACCTTGTCACCGAGCTTGTCGGTGATGGTCTTCCAGCCCTCCCAGTCGTCCTCGAACAGCGGGTCCTCGATGGAGACGAGCGGGTACGCGTCGACGAGCTCCGCGTAGTACTCGGTCATCTCGGCCGCCGAGCGCTCCTTGCCCTCGAAGGTGTAGACGCCGTCCTTGTAGAACTCGGACGCGGCGACGTCGAGGGCGAGGGCGATCTGCTCGCCGGGGGTGTAGCCGGCCTCGTTGATCGCCTCGAGGATGAGGTCGAGGGCCTCGCGGTTGGAGCCGAGGTTCGGGGCGAAGCCGCCCTCGTCGCCGAGGCCGGTGGCCAGGCCCTTGGACTTCAGGACCTTCTTCAGCGTGTGGTAGACCTCGGCGCCCCAGCGCAGGGCCTCGGAGAAGGACTCCGCGCCGATCGGGGCGATCATGAACTCCTGGATGTCCACGTTGGAGTCGGCGTGCGAGCCGCCGTTCAGGATGTTCATCATCGGCACCGGCAGCAGGTGCGCGTTCGGGCCGCCCAGGTAGCGGAACAGCGGCAGGTCGCTGGCCTCGGAGGCGGCGTGGGCGACGGCGAGCGAGACGCCGAGGATGGCGTTGGCGCCGAGGGAGCCCTTGTTGTCGGTGGCGTCCAGGTCGAACATCGCCTGGTCGATCAGGCGCTGCTCGGTGGCGTCGTAGCCGACCAGCTCCGGGCCGATCTGCTCGATGACCGCGAGGACGGCCTTCTCCACACCCTTGCCGAGGTAGCGGTTCGAGTCGCCGTCGCGCAGCTCGATGGCCTCGAAGGCGCCCGTGGAGGCGCCGGACGGGACGGCGGCACGACCGGTGCTGCCGTCGTCGAGGCCGACCTCGACCTCGACCGTGGGGTTGCCTCGGGAGTCCAGGATTTCCCGGGCTACGACGACGTCGATGGACGGCACGAGCATCTCCTTCTTCATGTGACGCGGGTACGCGGGCCGCGTGGACCCGGCGAGGCGCGGGCCGCGGTGGCTCGCGACATGAGCCTAACCGGCTCCGGGCGATCGGCCACCGGGTCGCCCACCCCATGGACAGAACCGAGAGTAAATT
The DNA here is from genome assembly GCF_900236475.1 of Streptomyces chartreusis NRRL 3882. Classification (GTDB taxonomy): domain Bacteria; phylum Actinomycetota; class Actinomycetes; order Streptomycetales; family Streptomycetaceae; genus Streptomyces; species Streptomyces chartreusis_D. The sequence continues at coordinate 5,347,030 of NZ_LT963352.1, read as the reverse complement.
GTTTCCGAACGGAACAAAGCCGGATCGCAAAGACCGGCAGAAAAAACCCCGCCCCGGTGCGTACGGGGGACGACGCACCGGGGCGGGGGCCCGTGGGGACCGGGGGGCCGCCGCTTACTTCAGGTGCAGCTGCTGGCCCGGGTAGATCAGGTTGGCGTCCGTGATGATGTCCTTGTTCAGCTCGAACAGCTTCTCCCAGCCGCCCTTGACCTTGTGCTCGGTCGCGATCGAGCTGAGGGTGTCGCCCTTGACGACCTTGTACTCGCCGTCACCCTTCTTGACCTTCTTGCCGGTCGGGGTGGTGACGGTCTTCTGGCTCTTCTGGGTCTGCGCCGGGCGCTCCTCGGAGCGGGAGGCCGGCTGCTGCTCGGTCTGGCGGGTCTCCGTGGAACCGCTGCTCTGCGCGGAGCCGCCGCTGTAGCCGGCGCTCGACAGACCCTTGCCGCAGACCGGCCAGGCACCCTTGCCCTGGCTCGCGAGGACCTTCTCGGCGATCTCGATCTGCTGCTCCTTGGTGGCCTGGTCGGCGGTGGAGGCGTACTTGGTGCCGCCGTAGCCGGACCAGGTGGAGGCGGAGAACTGCAGACCGCCGTAGTAGCCGTTGCCGGTGTTGATGGACCAGTTGCCGCCGGACTCGCACTGGGCGACGGCGTCCCACTCGGAGGCGGTGGCGGCGGAGGCGTTGCCGGCCGCCATCAGCGGGGCGGCGACGGCGGCACCGGTGACACCGGCGATGGCGATGACCCGAGAGGCCTTGGACGGACGGCGGTGCGTGCCCTTGCCGGAAAACAGCATGGAGAGATCCCCTCACCGACGCCTGCGAGGTGAGCTGTCGGGTTCGGGCCGGTTGAGTTGCCCGGCCGCGTCCCTCCCGGGACACGGCTTCACCCCAAGCCGGAGCCCTGCCGTCGAGTTGCCTCAACCGCCGGGCCCGGCACTTACCTTGGGTCCCCCGCTCCTGCCTACGGCGCTTGACGCGACGACTGTTCCCGTGCGGCCGCTGGCAGGATTCGGCGTTGCGGCAGCCGGGGCTCGCGGTGGCGAGCGGTCATGACCGTAGACACGCGATCCGCGGAATTTCAAAGACGATCAGGGCTTCTGAGATCTATCTCTCACCGCGCTTATAAGGGACATTCGGCGCGAACGGTGACGTGAACTCGCACGGTTTCGGGGTGACTTCCGCCGCCGTTTCCGGACTGCCCCACCGGCTACTCGTCGTCCGCTTCGACCCTTACCGTGAGCTTCTGACCGGGGCGGATGAGGTTCGGGTCGGCGCCGACGGCCGTCTCGTTCCCGGCGTAGAGCGCGTGCCACCCGCCGCTGAGGTCAAGGGAGTTCGCGATGGACCAGAGGCTGTCGCCGGGGCGGACGGTGTAGGAGCCGTCCGTCGCCTCCCGAGAGGCCTCGCCGCCGCGCGAGGCGTGCCGTCCGGCGGCTCCGGACGTACGGCCGTCCTCGGCCCCGGTGTCCTCGTCGGCGCTGGGGCCGCGGTGGCGGCCGGAGGCGCTGTCGGTTCCGGTTCCGGAGAGCGCCGAAGAGCCGTCGCCCTGCCGGGACTTGTCGGGTTCGTCACTCTCGGCGGCGGTCGACGGGGAGCTGCCGGACTCCTGGTCCTGCGACTGGTCCCGCGTCGAGGAATCGGCAGAATCGGATGACTTGTCGGACTTGGCGGTGTCACCCTCCGAGGTCGACTGCCCGTCAGGGGACGACGATGGGGACGGAGACGACGAAGAGGGCGAAGAAGACGAAGAGGATGACCCGGACGACTCGGATGACTCGGAGGAGTCGAGCAGTCCGGGTGAGTCCGTCGGAGCGGACGAGTCGGAGGAGCTGGACGAGTCGGACGTGCCCGAGTCCTTGTCCTGCTGGAGGCCGGAGAGCAGCCCGCAGGTGCGCCACGCACCGACCCCCTGGTCGGCGAGGATTCTCTCGGCCACGGCTATCTGCTGGGAGCGGCTGGCCAGGTCGGCGCTCGGGGCGTAGTCGAGACCGCCGTGGTTCTCCCAGTCCTCCTGGGACAACGCGAGGCCGCCGAAGTATCCGTTGCCGCTGTTCTGGCTCCAGGCGCCGCCGGTCTCGCAGTCCGCGACCCGGTCCCAGGTCGTGCCGTCGGCCGCGCTGGCGCCGGAGGCTCCGAGGAGCGGGATCGCGATGGCGGAGCCGGTCACCCCGGCCGCGACGAGGAGAGCCGGAGCCTGGCGGGGGCGACGGTGCCGACCGTTCCCGGAGAGCATACGGAGACCTTTCGCGAGACAGCAGTGACCGGCGCGGCGCAGGACCCCCCGGGCCGCGCTGATGATGGGTGAACGTATCGGCAGACGATCACTTGTCACAAGTTCATGCCGCGCAGATCACGTGAAGATCACAGGTCTGACGGCGTGTCACCTTCGGGCCGGTGAGAACTCCACCGGCAGGGTGCGCAGCCCGCGCATGATGAGGCCGCCGCGCCATCTCAGCTCGGCCGGGTCCGCCGCGAGCCGCAGGTCCGGGAGTCGGGTGAGGAGCGCGGCGAGCGCGGTCTGGCCCTCCAGTCGGGCGAGCGGGGCGCCGAGGCAGTAGTGGATGCCGTGGCCGTAGCCGAGGTGCTGGTTGTCGCGGCGGGCGAGGTCGAGCACGTCCGGATCCGCGAACCGCTCCGGATCCCGGTCGGCGGCGGCCAGGACGACGAGGACCGGGTCGCCGGTCGCGATGTGCTGCCCGCCGATGGTGAGCGGCTGCGTGGCGAACCGCCACGTGGCGAGTTCGACGGGGCCGTCGTAGCGCAGGAGCTCCTCGACGCCGGTCTCCAGGAGGCCGGTCTCCCCGGCGGCCAGGGACGCCTGGAGGCGCGCGCGCTGCTCGGGGTGGGTGAGCAGGGCGTAGGTGCCGTTGCCGATCAGGTTCACGGTCGTTTCGAACCCGGCGAACAGCAGGATGAAGGCCATGGCCGCCGCCTCGTTCTCGGTGAGGTGCTCACCGTGGTCGGAGGCGCGGATGAGACCGGAGATGAGGTCCTCGCCGGGGGCGGGCTCGGTGGGCAGCGCCTCGCGCTTGCGGTGGATGAGGTCGGCGAGGTAGCCGCGCATCTTCTTCACGGACCGCGCCACGCCGCCCCTGGGCCCGCCCTGGTGACGGATCATCATTCCCGCCCAGTCGCGGAAGTCGTCCTGGTCCTCGCGAGGGACGCCGAGCAGGTCGCAGATGGCGTAGATGGGGAGCGGGAAGGCGAACTCGTGGATGAGGTCGGCGGACCCCTTCTCCGCGAACCCGTCGATGAGCCCGTCGGTGAGCTCCTGCACCCGCGGCGCGAACTCGGCGACCCGGCGGGGCGTGAACGCCTTGGACACGAGCCGCCGCAGCCGGGTGTGGTCCGGCGGGTCGATGTTGAGCAGATGCGTCATCAGCTCGGCCTTGCGCTCCCCGGGGATCCCGGTCTTGCCCTTGGCGTGCGCGGGTTCGTCGTGATGCGCCGGGTTCTTGGAGAGCCGGTGGTCGGCTAGCGTCTGCTTGGCATCGGCGTACCGCGTGACCAGCCAGGCCTCCACGCCGCTGGGCAGCTTGGTGCGGTGCACGGGGGCGTGCTCGCGGAGCCAGGCGTAGGCGGGGTAGGGGTTGCTCGCGAACTCCCAGGTGAAGAGGTCGGGAGCGGCGGCAGGGGTGCTGGGCTGGGGCTGGTCGGTCACTCCCCGACGGTATCCGGCTCCTCGCCCCTCCCCTCCCTCGGCCGGTCCAGCCGTCCTCCGCTCCCGGCTCTCGGTCTCAGCCGTCCTCAGCCTCCCTGATCGCGTCCCGGTAGGCGCGGGCCGCCGCTCTCAGGGCCGCCTCCGGGTCGACGCCCTCCGATTCGGCGCGGACCGCCAGGGCCAGCAGCTCGTAGCCGATGCCCTCGACGGGCGGGAGTGGTATGTCCAGGTTCGCGGCGCGGGCGCGTGACGCCAGCTTGGCGGCGAGGGCCAGGCCGGGCTGGCCGAGGGGGATGCCCTCGGTGATCGAGGTGCGCTGCTTCTCGACCGCCTTGGTGCGCAGCCAGTGCGCCTTGACCTCCTCGGGCGTGGTGGCCGTCTCGTCGCCGAAGACATGCGGGTGGCGGTGGATCAGCTTGGCGACGATGCCGGCGGCGACGTCGTCGATGGAGAAGGGGTCCGCCCCGTCTTCCGGGCGGCCCTCCTCGGCGATCCGGGCGTGGAAGACGACCTGGAGGAGGACGTCACCGAGCTCCTCGCGCAGTTCGTCGCGGTCGCCCTCCTCGATCGCCTCGACGAGTTCGTACGCCTCCTCGATGCCGTACTTGGCCAGGCCCTTGTGGGTCTGCTGGGACGACCACGGGCACTCGGCGCGGATGCGGTCCATGACCTGGACGAGGTCGAGGAGGCGGGCGCCCGGCAGGTCGTAGGAGGCGGGGAGCAGCTCCAGCTCGGGCATGGCGACGCGGCCGGTGCCGGCGAGGCGGGCCAGGCCGTCCGTCAGGGTCGGCTCGCCCTCGCCCGTCGCCACGACGACCACCGTGCGGCCGCCGGCGCAGGCGTCGACCAGCTCCTGGGCCGTCGGGGACGCCTCGTCGACGGTGATCCCCGCCTCGCGCAGATACGGCAGCTGCGGGTGCGCGCCGTCCGCGCACAGCACCTGGTCGGCCGCGTGCAGTGCCTGCCAGGCGGGCCAGGACAGCAGTCCGGGGGCGACGCGGTGACTGGTGGTGAGCAGGACGATGCGGCCGGGGACGGCGGTGGCGGCCGTGCCGGGGCCGGCCTCGCCGGGCCGCGGGGTGGCTTCGGGGCTGTTGGCGTTCACGATTCGAAGCTATCCCACGCCGCCGGCAGCCCCGGAAATCGTCCACAGGCCTCCGCCCGTGCACCCCGGGGGCATGTGGGGCGTCGCCCCTACATGCTCTGCTGCGCCTGGGCCGCCGACACGTCCCGCACCCACGGCGTCTTCGCGTCGGCGCGGCTGCTCTTCTGGACGTCCCAGGTGCCGTAGCGCGGGTTGAGGTCGACGTTCAGGTCCTTGGAGGCCTCCGACAGGGCCTTCCAGAACTCGGGGCGGTTGGTGTCGGTGCCGAGTTTCTGCGCGAGCTTCTGGGCCTCCAGCTGGAGGCGGAGGTTCTCCTCGAGGCGCTGCGGCGGGATGCCGTACTGCTGGAGCCAGGTCGTCTCCAGGGCCTTGGCGCCGCCGGCCTGCTCCTCCAGCCCGGACCGCATCTCCTGGATCTCCCTGCGGGTGACGGTCACACCGGCGTCCTGCGCGGCGCGGTGCAGCACCCGGTCGAGGATCATGGTGTGCAGGGTGTCACGGGTGAGCGTGCCGGTCCCGGCGATGGCCTGCTGGTACTGGGCCTCGTCCCGCACGGCCGCCCGCTGGGCCGCGCGAACCTCGTCGACCCTGTCCTCCAGCTGGGAGACGGTGATCCGCTGGCCGCCCACCACGGCCGCCGCGCCGGGATGCGCGTCGTTGCCGCAGGCGGTGAGAAGCGGCGCCGCGGCGGCGATCGCGGCAGTGAGGACGAACGCGGTGCGACGGCGGCGGTGCAAGGAGACCTCCCGAGGAGATTGTGCGACGGTGCACAAGGTCTTGCGGTGATCGATGGTAGGCAGTGGCCGAGCTCAGGCCAACCCATTCGACCAACGATTCACCGGGACTTCCGGCACCGCCGCGCGGACCGGGCCGGGAGGGGACCGCGTTCGGGGGGGTGATGCGTCCCCCTCCCGGTGCCTGAGCGCTCCTGCGCTCCTGCGCCCGGATCGCCGCCGCCGGCAGCCCGACGGCGAGGAGCGTGACGTGGAGACCCCGCCGCGTAGGGACCGCCGGGGAACGGTGTCCCGCCGGGCTGTCCCTGGAAGTCGCTGAGCGCGATGAAGGGCAGCCAGGCGGCGAGGTCGACGCTCCGGAACTCGCCGCGGTGGCGGGCCAGCCGGCCTACGGGTCGTGAGGGAGCTGTGCGGCGGCCCCGCCGCCGGGTCACAGGAGGTGCCGCATCCACACGTTGGGCTCGACGTACACCGCGTACCCGCGCTCCGGCTCGCAGCGCACCGGCACCAGGGCGCCGGGCACCTCGATGTCGCCCCGGGTGTCGAAGGGCAGCCCAGTCCAGCGGCGCCAGTCCGCCAGTGAGGCGGCCACCGTCATCGACGCCGGTGCCACGGAGTCGATCGTGGCACCGGCCCGGGCGTGCACCCGCAGCCACGGGTCCTGGGGCAGGCCGTCGGGACGGACCCGGTGCGCGTACTCCTCGATGGGCGTGTGCGGTTCCAGGTGCTTGGCGTTGGGGCGGACGGGGGCGACGACCTCCCCGAAGCCGCGCGCCCGGGCGTTGTCCCGCATGGCCGAGAGCATCGACGCGGACAGGCCCCGGCCCTGGGCGTGCGGGGCGACGGAGATCGAGATCGCGCTGACGGTGTCGGGGCGGACCCCGCGGCGCAGGTCGGAGAACGCCCACACGAGGACCGTGTCCCAGCCGTTCGCGGGCAGTTGGCCACGGCCCTCGGCCTGCAGGGCGAAGGGCACGCTGAAGCCGTTCGCGACGACCTCACCCTGCTCGTCCTCGGCGAACAGGACGTACTCGGGGAGTTCGGCGGCGATCCGCGGGAAGTGCGCGGCACCGACGAGGTCCTGGATCGCGAACTCCGGCCAGCTGTCCGCCATCCCGACGACCCGCTCCAGCATGTCCGGGCGGTCGGCGAGGCTCGATATCTTCGGCTGCATGTGGCCACGGTAGGTGTGCGGGCTCATCCCCGGAACCGAATTACGGCGTGGGGACACGGTCCGCCACATGGGCAGACCTGGCCCGGCGGGCTGCGATGACCATGACGACCGTGGACAGCAGGGCGATGCCGGCGCCGACGTAGAGCGGTGAGGTGTAGCCCAGGCCCGCGGTGATGGCGAGGCCTCCGAGCCAGGCGCCGAGGGCGTTGCCGACGTTGGACGCGGACACGTTGGCGCTGGCCGCCAGTGCCGCTCCGTGCGCGAAGTCGGTGACACGCGTGATCATCCCGGGCACGCTGGCGAACCCGGTCACCCCCATCACGAACACCAGGACGACCGAGGCGGTCGCGCTGCCGGCCAGCAACCCGAACAGGGCCAGGGTGAGGGTGAGTGCGAGCAGGGCGAGGACCAGGGCACGGTCACGGTCGCGGTCGGCCGCCCGCCCGCCGACCAGGTTGCCGACGACCAGTCCGACGCCGTAGACCATCAGCAGCCAGGCGACGTCCGCCGAGGCGAAGCCGCTGACCTCGGTGAACGTGTAGGCGATGTAGCTGAACGCACCGAACATCCCGCCGTAGCTGAGCGCGGTGGCCGCCAGCGTCAGCCAGACCTGCCAGGACCGGAAGGCCCGCACCTGCGCCCGCAGGCCGCCGGGCGGGACCGGGTCCGGCCCGCCGGCAGTCGCCGCCGGCCCGCCCGGGACCGGTTCCGTCCCGGTGGCCGGATGCACCCGGCCCGCCCACGCCGGCACCAGCGCGGCGATCCCCGCCAGCGCCAGCACGCCGATCGCGGTGACCGCCCAGAACGCCGCCCGCCAGCCCCAGCGCTCACCGACCAGCGCCCCGAACGGCACGCCCAGCACGTTCGCGACCGTCAGCCCGGCGAACATCACCGCCACGGCCTGGGACTTCTTCTGCGGCGCGACCAGACTGCGCGCGACCAGCGAGCCGATGCCGAAGAACGAACCGTGGCACAACGCCGCGACGATCCGCCCGAGCAGCATCACCGGGTAGTTCGGGGCGATGGCGGAGAGCAGGTTGCCCAGCACGAACAACGCCACCAGGCCGACCAGGACCGGCTTGCGCGGCAGCCGTGCCGTCGCCGCGGTCAGCGCGATCGCTCCCACCGCGACACTCAACGCGTACCCGGAGATCAGCCAGCCCGCAGCCGCCTCGGACACCGCGAAACTCGACGCCACCTGCGGCAGCAGCCCGGCGATGAGGAACTCGGTCAGACCGATGCCGAACCCGCCGAGCGCCAGCGCGACGAGACCACTCGGCATCCGGCAGCACCCTCCGCTCGGGCTCACGTCACTCGTTCAGCGACCTCACCCGTCACCTCAGCACACCGGATCGGCGTTTGGAAAGGGCTTTCTGGCCGAGCGGCAGCCGCGTCGGCGACCGGGGTGCCGTTTCAGCCACCGCACTGCTCCAGCATCATCCGCTTGTCGGCCGCCGTGACGGGAAGGTCGTACTTCAGCGACACCTGGGCGAAGCGCACCGAATAGGCGCAGCGGATCCGCTTGTTCGGGGGCAGCCAGGACGCCGGACCCGAGTCGCCCTTCGAGCTGTTGGCCGGCCCGTCCACCGGGACGAGGTTGAGCGGGTCGTTCGCGATGGCCTCCCGCTTGTCCTTCGTCCAGCGCGAGGCGCCCATCTGCCAGTCGTAGGACAGCGGCATGACGTGGTCTATCTGGACCTTCGCCGCACGGGACTTGGTCCACTCGATGACCTTCCCGGTGTACGGGTCGTGCAACGTCAGTGCCATGACGACGCAGTCCGAGCCCGACCGGAAGCGAAGGTCCTCCCCGTCGCGCTTCAGGAGGTCGTTGCGCGAGTCGCAGCCGTTGCGGGCGAAGGGGACGTCGGCCGGCGCCGAGTCCATCCAGGCGTAGCCGAACTTGTCCCGTTCGTAGCCCGTCCTGGGGCCGCGCCCCTTCGTCTCCACCTTCCCGATCAGGGCACGGGCCCTCGCCCTGTCCCCGGTGGACGTGATCGCCGCCAGGCCCGGCTTCGTGCCGTCCGGGTTGTCCAGCGGGTTCACGGCCCGTCCGGCACCGGCCGTCGGCACGCCGGAGCCCGAGGGTCCACCGCCGTCCGCGGGCGGGGCCAGGCCTTCACAGCCGGCCAGCGCCGAACCGGTGAACATCATCGCGACGGCCAGTGCCGCCCCGCCCCTCAGACGCCTCACCGTGCGCCCCTCCCCTGCTTGCCTGTTCCGCCTCCGCACGGGCGGTGTGTACCTGGTCCCACGGTAGCGAGGGAGAGGTCCAGACCACATCGGGCTTAAACGGGCATTCCTCGTATGCCACGCGTATCGTCGGTTCTGAGCCACCTCCGGAGGGAGTTTTCTGAATGGGCATCTTCGACAAGCTCAAGAGCCAGGCGCGGAACAAGGGCAAGAAGAGCTCCGACTCCGCGGAACAGAAGATCAACGAGAGGACCGGCGGCAAGTACGAGGACCAGATCGACGCCGGGCAGCAGCGGGCCGAGGGATCGCTCGGCATGGACCGCGACCGCGAACGGCCCGACCAGACTTAAGGCCTCCCCTCAGAGGCCGTCCGCGGAGGGACAGCTCCTGCGGGCGGCTTCGCTCATGAACCGGACGCTTGACCTTGACACCGGCGTCAGGGTCCGACGATCCCCGCATGGCATCCCCGTATTCGAAGGTTCCACGAGCCGCGCTCGTCACCGGCGCCGGTACCGGCATCGGCCGGGCCACCGCCCACGCGTTCGCCGAGGAGGGTTTCCAGGTCGTGGCGGTGGGCCGCCGTGCGGCGCCCCTCGCCGAGAGCGCCGCTCACGACCCGGCCCGCATCAGCCCGCTCGTCGCCGACATCACGGCCGCCGACGGCCCCGAGACCATCGTCCGTACGGCACTCGACCGGCACGGCCGCATCGACGTGCTGGTGAACAACGCGGGCATCGTCAACGCCCAGTCCCTGCGCACCTACACGCGTGCCGCCGTCGAGCACCAGCTCGCGACGAACCTGCTCGCTCCCGTCAGGCTCGTGCAGGCCGCGCTCCCGGCCCTCGAGGACAGCCGGGGTGTGATCGTGAACGTGACGACGTCCGTCGGGCAGCGCGGCTGGCCGGGCAACTCCCTGTACGCGGCCGGGAAGGCGGCCCTGGAGGTACTCACGCGCAGCTGGGCGGTCGAGCTCGCCCCGCTGGGGATCCGGGTCGCCGCGGTGGCGCCGGGCGCGATCGACACACCGATCGGCGAACACGCGGGCCACACCCCCGAGCAGCGGGCCGCGATCCGCGCGTGGCAGCTCGAACACACGCCGCTCGGCCGGGTCGGACGCCCCGAGGAGGTGGCGTGGGCGATCACGCAACTGGCCTCGCCGCAGGCGTCGTTCGTCACCGGCGTGGTCCTCCCGGTGGACGGCGGCGCGGTCGTCACATGAGACTGACGCTCATGGCTCGACCTCCCATGCGGATCGGCGAACTCGCCGAGGCGACCGGCACGACGCCGCGCGCCCTGCGCCACTACGAGCAGGCGGGGCTCATCGCCTCCGAACGCGCCGCGAACGGCTACCGCCTGTACGACGCCGGTACGGCCGTCCGCGTCCGCAACGTGCGCCGGCTGCTGGACGTGGGCCTGACCCTCGACGACGTACGGGCGTTCCTGCCGTGCCTGGACGGCGACGTCACGGCCGGGCCCGCCTCCGAGGAGGCGCTCCGGATCGCCGCCGGCCGTCTCGCGGTGCTGGACGCGCGCATCGCCGCCCAGGTCGCGGTCCGCGACCGGCTGGCGGCGGCACTGCGCGAGGCCACCGGCGCACACGTACGACCGGTGGCCTGACAGAGCCGCAGCGGGCCCGGGAGTGAGTCAGGAGCCCAGCACCGACGTCAGGAACTCCCCTACCCACGCCAGCAGATCGCGCCCGACCAGCGGCTTCCCGCCGACCTTCGCGGTCTTCGGGCGCGGCACCAGCACCTGGTGCACGGCCGGCTTGATGACGACTCCGGGGTACAGCCGCTTGACCCGCAGCTCCTGCGACTCGCGCAACTCCACGGGCGCGAACCGGATGTTGGTGCCCTGGAGCACGATCTCGCCGACGCCGCATGCCCGCGCGAGCATCCGCAGACCGGCCACGAGCAGCAGGTTCTCCACCGGCTCGGGCAACTTGCCGTAGCGGTCGACGAGTTCCTCGCGTACGGCCTTGATGTCCTCCTCCGTGTTGGCGGAGGCGATGGCGCGGTACGCCTGGAGCCGGAGCCGCTCGCCCGGCGCGTAGTCGTGCGGGACGTGCGCGTCGACGGGCAGCTCGATCTTGACCTCGAGCGGCGGCTCCTCCTCGATCTCGCCGGTCTCCAGCTGGCGGCGGTAGTCGGCGACCGCCTCGCCGACCATGCGTACGTACAGGTCGAAGCCGACGCCCGCGATGTGGCCGGACTGCTCGCCGCCGAGCAGGTTGCCCGCGCCGCGGATCTCCAGGTCCTTCATCGCCACGTACATACCGGCGCCCATCTCCGTGTGCTGGGCGATGGTCGCGAGCCGCTCGTGCGCGGTCTCGGTCAGCGGCTTCTCCGGCGGGTAGAGGAAGTACGCGTACCCGCGCTCGCGGCCACGCCCCACCCGGCCGCGCAGCTGGTGCAGCTGGGACAGGCCGAAGGTGTCGCCGCGCTCCACGATCAGGGTGTTCGCGTTGGAGATGTCGATGCCGGACTCCACGATGGTCGTCGACACCAGCACGTCGAACTTCTTCTCCCAGAAGTCGACGACGACCTGTTCCAGCGCCTGCTCGGACATCTGGCCGTGGGCGGTGGCGATGCGCGCCTCGGGGACGATCTCGCGCAGCCGGGCCGCGGCCCGGTCGATCGACTCGACGCGGTTGTGGATGTAGAAGACCTGGCCCTCGCGCAGCAGTTCGCGGCGGATGGCGGCGCCGATCTGCTTCTCCTCGTAGGGGCCGACGAAGGTCAGCACCGGGTGCCGTTCCTCCGGAGGTGTCGTGATCGTGGACATCTCGCGGATGCCGGTCACCGCCATCTCCAGCGTCCTGGGGATCGGAGTGGCGGACATGGTCAGCACGTCGACGTTCGCGCGGAGCTTCTTCAGCTGCTCCTTGTGCTCGACGCCGAAGCGCTGCTCCTCGTCGACGATGACCAGGCCCAGGTCCTTGAACTTGGTCTCCGACGAGAACAGGCGGTGGGTGCCGATGACGATGTCCACCGAGCCCTCGCGCAGGCCTTCCAGGACCGCCTTGGCCTCGGTGTCCGTCTGGAAGCGGGACAGCGCCTTCACGTTCACGGGGAACTGCGCGTACCGCTCGCTGAACGTCCCGAAGTGCTGCTGCACCAGCAGGGTCGTGGGCACCAGGACGGCCACCTGCTTGCCGTCCTGGACGGCCTTGAAGGCGGCCCGGACGGCGATCTCGGTCTTTCCGTAGCCGACGTCGCCGCAGATCAGCCGGTCCATGGGGACCGACTTCTCCATGTCGTCCTTGACCTCGGCGATGGTGGTGAGCTGGTCGGGCGTCTCCGCGTAGGGGAAGGCGTCCTCCAGCTCGCGCTGCCAGGGGGTGTCCGTGCCGAAGGCGTGGCCGGGGGCCGCCATGCGGGCGCTGTAGAGCTTGATGAGGTCGGCCGCGATCTCCTTGACGGCCTTCTTCGCGCGGGCCTTCGTCTTCGTCCAGTCGGCGCCGCCCAGGCGGTGCAGGGTGGGGGCCTCGCCGCCGACGTACTTGGTGATCTGCTCCAGCTGGTCGGTGGGGATGTAGAGGCGGTCGCCGGGCTGGCCGCGCTTGGCGGGCGCGTACTCGACGACCAGGTACTCGCGCGTCGCGCCCTGCACGGTGCGCTGCACCATCTCGATGTAGCGGCCGACGCCGTGCTGCTCGTGGACGATGTAGTCGCCCGCCTCCAGGGTGAGCGGGTCGATGGTCTTGCGGCGGCGGGCCGGCATCCGGGCGCCGTCACGGCCCGCCGCCTTCTGGCCCGTCAGGTCCGTCTCGGTCAGTACGGCGAGTCTGAGGGCCGGGTCGACGAAGCCGTGCTCGATCGAGCCGCACGCCACGTGCACGAGCGACGGGGAGATCTCGGCGAGGTCGGTGTCGAGGCGGGCCGCGATGCCCTCGCCGCCCAGCACCTCGACCGTACGGGCCGCAGGGCCGTGCGCCTCGGTGACGAACACCGCGCGCCAGCCGTCGGCGAGCCAGCCCTTGGTGTCGGCGAGGGCCTTGGCGGTGTCGCCGCGGTAGGTCTCCGGGGCGTGCATGCCGAGCTTGAGCGTGTCCGCGTCGAGCTCCTCGTCGGCGGCGAACGGCGACACCGACCACCACATCATGTCCAGCTCGCGGGCCCGGTCCCGGACGTCTGCGATGGACCACAGGGAGGCCGCGCCGACGTCGATGGGCGCCTCGCCGCCGCCGGCGGTGGCCGCCCAGGAGGCCTGGAGGAACTCCTGCGAGGTGGCCACCAGGTCCGACGCGCGCGTGCGCACCCGCTCCGGGTCGCACACGACGGCCATGGCGCCCTTGGGCAGCACGTCGAGCAGCAGTTCCATGTCGTCGACCAGGACCGGTGCGAGGGACTCCATGCCCTCCACCGCGATCCCCTCGGCGATCTTGCCGAGCAGTTCACCGAGCTCGGGGTGCTCCTCGGCCAGGGCGCGCGCCCGCGCGCGGACGTCCTCGGTGAGCAGCAGCTCACGGCACGGCGGCGCCCACAGGCCGTGCTCGGCGACTTCGAGGGAGCGCTGGTCGGCGACCTTGAAGTAGCGGATCTCCTCGACGTCGTCGCCCCAGAACTCGATGCGCAGGGGGTGTTCCTCGGTGGGCGGGAACACGTCGAGGATGCCGCCGCGGACGGCGAACTCGCCGCGCTTCTCCACGAGCTCCACGCGCGCGTAGGCGGCGGCCGCGAGGGCGTCGACGATCTCGTTCAGGTCGGCGGTCTGTCCCGTCCTCAGGGCGACCGGCTCCAGGTCGCCCAGGCCCTTGACCTGCGGCTGGAGCACGGACCGCACGGGCGCCACGACGACGGAGACCGGCCCGGTCTCGGGGTCGTCGGGGCGGGGGTGGGCCAGGCGGCGCAGCACGGCCAGGCGGCGGCCGACGGTGTCGCTGCGGGGGCTGAGCCGCTCGTGCGGGAGCGTCTCCCAGGACGGGTACTCCACGATCCCCTCCGGCGGGAGCAGGGAGCGCAGGGCCGCGGCCAGGTCCTCCGCCTCGCGGCCCGTCGCCGTCACCGCCAGCACCGGGCGGCCCGTGTCGCGGGCCAGGGCGGCGACCGCGAAGGGGCGGGCCGCAGGGGGGCCGACCAGGTCGACGTGCATGCGGTTGCCGTCTGCGGCCGCGTTGATCGCTTCCGCGAGGGCTGCGTCCTTACTTACGGCGTCGAGCAGACCGTGCAGGCTCATTCGGGGATTTTCCGTCCAGGGGTGGGCAACACGACGGGCCCGACGCGCGCCGCGGGCCGGGGGTCTCCAGCGTACGACGATGCGCCTCCGCGCGGCGGGGCTGTGGATGACGCCCGTGCTCCCGGTCGGGAGGGAATCAGCCGCCCAACCTTCACACCATCACCCCCACCCGCTGTTTTCGCCACGGCATGATCGGTCCGGTCCCCCGAGCGGTACCCCCTCCCGTAAGGCCCGGCATGCCTGCTCCCACCCTCCGGGCTCCAGCAGCCCGCATACCGGCGCCGGTCGCCCTGCCCCGCGGCGACCGGCGCCCGGACCGCGGGCGGTGGGACCCGTGGGTGCTCGCCGCCGCCCTCTGCGCCGCCTACGCGGTCGTCTCCGTCGGCCGTTACCGGCACATGACGACCCGCTCCTGGGACCTGGGCATCTTCGAGCAGGTCGTGCGGGCGTACGCGCATCTGCGGGCGCCGGTGTCCGACCTCAAGGGGCCGGGGTTCGACATCCTGGGTGACCACTTCAGCCCGGTGACGGCCCTCCTCGCGCCGGTGTACCGGCTGTTCCCCTCGCCGGTCACGCTGCTTCTCGCGCAGGCCGCGCTCTTCGCCCTGTCCGCCGTACCGGTCACCCGCGCCGCCGCCCGGCTGCTCGGCCGCCGTCGCTCCCTCGCGCTCGGCCTCGCCTACGGACTGTCCTGGGGCGTCCAGCGGGCCGTCGACTTCGACTTCCACGAGATCTGCTTCGCCGTCCCGCTGATCGCCTTCTCCCTGGAGGCCCTGCTCGCGGACCGCCGGCGCGCGGCCCTGTGCTGGGCGCTTCCCCTGGTGCTGGTGAAGGAGGACCTGGGGCTGACCCTGGCCGCGATCGCCCTCGTCGTCGCCTGGCGGGCGCGCGGCTCGTCGCCCCGGACGGTTCCGTACGCGCTCGCTGTCGCGGTGTTCGGCCTTGCGGCCACGCTGCTCGTCCTCACCGTGGTCATCCCGTCGTTCAACGCGTCCGGGACCTACGACTACTGGAACAAGGTCAGCGAGCCGGGCAGCCCCGTCGACGGCCTCGGCACCAAGCTCCGCACCCTCGCCTGGCTGCTGATCCCCACCAGCGGACTGCTCGCCCTGCGTTCCCCGCTGCTGCTGGTGGCCCTGCCGACGCTCGGCTGGCGCTTCCTGTCCGGGGACGAGCACTACTGGGGCACCGACTGGCACTACAGCGCGGTCCTGATGCCGGTGGTCTTCCTCGCCCTCGCCGACGCCCTCACGACCGCGCGCCGCAGCCCGCGCCCGTGGCTGAGCTCGTACGCCGCCCAGCTGCCGGCCGCCGTCGCCGCGGCGGCCCTGGCGCTGACCACCTCGCTGCCGCTGGCGCAGCTCACGGAGGCCGAGGTCTACCGCGAGCCCGCGGCGGTGTCCGGCGTCGAACGGCTCCTGGCGCGGATCCCCGACGGCGCCACCGTCGAGGCCAACGTCGGCCCGGTCAGCCGCCTGACCTCGCGCTGCCGTGTCCTCTGGCTCGGCGGCACCCAGGGCGTCGTTCCGCAGTACATCGCCCTGGAGAACATCGACGGCAGGTACCGCGACCCCGTGGGCTACGCCCGGCGGCTGCACCCCGGCGCCGAGTACGCCGTCGCGGGCAAGGCCAACGGATACGTGGTCCTTCAGCGGCGGACGGCCGGCTGACACCGGCGAGCTGCTTCCGGGGCCGTGCCGGGCACCCGCCGCGCACCACGCCGGGCCCGCCCCGGAGGCGGAAACCTCCGGGGCGGGCCCGTCCTCCGCAACCCCCGTGTGCGGTGGCCTTGGCGGGCTACTCGGTCGCGATCGCGTTCAGGACGTTCATCCGGCCCGCCCGGAACGCCGGGACGAGTGCCGCGAAGAGCCCCACGAACGCCGAGCCGATGAAGACGCCGATGATCGTCGGCCAGGGGATCTCCAGCACTCCCAGGCCCTCCAGGGCGAGGAGCTGCTGTGCGGTGGCGCCCCAGCCCATGCCCAGTCCGAGGCCCAGGAGGGCACCGAAGAGGGCGATGACGACCGACTCCATGCGGATCATGCGGCGCAGCTGACGGCGGGAGAGGCCGATCGCCCGCATCAGGCCGATCTCCCTGGTGCGCTCCACCACCGACAGGGCCAGGGTGTTCACCACGCCCAGGATGGCGACGATGATCGCCAGGGCCAGCAGGCCGTAGATCATGTTGAGCAGCTGGCCTATCTGGTCCTTCAGGGCCT
The DNA here is from genome assembly GCF_900236475.1 of Streptomyces chartreusis NRRL 3882. Taxonomy (GTDB): domain Bacteria; phylum Actinomycetota; class Actinomycetes; order Streptomycetales; family Streptomycetaceae; genus Streptomyces; species Streptomyces chartreusis_D. The sequence continues at coordinate 5,330,768 of NZ_LT963352.1, read as the reverse complement.
CCTTGTAGTCGGTCTGGTCGCGCACGGTGTACTGCGGGTAGTCGTGCAGCGCCGACTTCAAGGACGCGTAGGCGGCATCCTGCTGCCCCTCCTTGGCACTGGCGAAGAGCAGCGAGTCCAGCGGCATCTTGTCGGCCGGGACGTACTTGGCCATCGTCGAGATGGACGTGTACATCGCGCCCGCGTCGATCACGACGTCACTGCTGGTGATCGCCCGGACCGTCAGGTCGGCAGCGGAGCCGTCCTGGAAGGCGACCTTGATCTTGGACCCGAGGCTGATGCCGTGGTCCTCGGCGAACTTCTCGTGCACGGACATCGAGTCGGGCTTGTAGGCGTCGGGCAGCTTGCCGGCGACCGTCTCGGTGCGCAGGTCGGTCGCGTACGACGGGTCGGCCGCCGTGATCGCCGTGTCCTTGAGCGTCTTGCCGTCGGGGGTGGTGAAGTCGGCCTTGGTCCACTTGTACTCGGTGACCCGCTCCACGTCGGGCGCCGACTTCGCGGCCTTGACTGCCTGCGGGGTGATCAGCTGGCCGCTGTCGGACTGGACGATGAAGTCCGTGCCGACGGTCTTGTCGAGCTGGTCGGTGGCGGACGCCACCATGGAGGAGCCGACCACGGACAGGCACGCCACCAGGGCGAGGCCGATCATCAGCGCGGCGCCCGTCGCGCCGGTGCGGCGCGGGTTGCGCAGGGCGTTGCGCTCGGCCATGCGGCCGACGGGGCCGAACATCCGCAGCAGGACGGCGCCGAGGACGCGGACCACACCGCCGGCGAGCAGCGGGCCGATGACGACGAAGCCGATCAGCGACAGCACCACGCCGAGGCCGAGCCACAGCGAGCCCTCGGTGGCCTTGTCGGCCTGCGCCGTCAGGTACAGGGCGGCACCGCCGGCGCCGGTGAGGACCGTGCCGATCACGCCGCGGATCCAGCCGGCCCGGGCGTCCGCGGGGGCTCCCGCGTCGCGCAGTGCGGCCATCGGGGAGATCTTGCCGGCGCGCCGGGCGGGCAGGTAGGCGGCCAGGACGGTGACGACCACGCCGAGGACGAGGCCGACCACCGGGGTCGTCCAGGCCACCGTCAGGTCGTCGGTGGACAGCTCCATGCCCATCTGGCCCATGAGCTTCATCAGGCCGACCGCGAGGCCGACGCCCGCGCCCACGCCCAGCACCGATCCGACGAAGCCGAGCAGCAGCGCCTCGGCCAGCACGGAGCGGTTGACCTGCTTGCGGGAGGAGCCGATCGCCCGCATCAGGCCGATCTCGCGGGTGCGCTGGGCGACCAGCATGGAGAAGGTGTTGATGATCAGGAAGATGCCGACGAGGAAGGCGATCCCGGCGAAGCCGAGCATCGCGTACTTCATGACGTTCATGAAGCCCTCGACGTCCTTCTGGTTGGCGTCGGCGGTCTCCTTGGCGGTCTTCACCTGGAAGTCGGCGCCCAGCTCGGCCGAGACGTTCTTCTTCAGCTGCGCGTCGCTGACACCGGCGGCCGCGGTGACGTTGACGTTGGTGTAGACGCCGGTCTCGCCGACCAGGGTCTGCTGGGCGGTCTTCGTGTCGAGGTAGAAGATCGCCGCGCCGGGGTTGGTGACCGTGAAGTCGGCGATGCCGGAGATCTTCGCTTCGTGGGTGCCGACCGCGCTGATCACGCCGATCTCGTCACCGAGCTTCAGGTCGTGCTTGTCAGCGGTGTCGGCGTCGACCATGATCTGGTCGGGGCCCTTGGGCGCCGCACCGGAGGTGATCTTCATGGTGCGGGCGTCGTTGCCGTTCCAGCTGCCGACGATGGTCGGGGCGCCGCTGGAGGGTGACAGGTTGTCCTTGTCGGCGTCGACGACGGTCACCGAGGTGGAGAAGACCGTGCCCTCGGCGGACTTCACGCCCTGCGCCTTGCGCACCTCGCCCAGCACGGCGGCCGGCATGACCGGCGGCTTGCCGTTGTCGGCGGTCGTCTCACCGGTGTCGGAGGCGCTCTTGGCACTCACCGTCACGTCCGAGGACGTGGCCGCGAAGAGCTTGTCGAACGTCGTGGACATGGTGTCCGTGAAGACGAGCGTCCCGCAGACGAAGGCCACCGACAGCAGGACGGCGATCGCGGAGAGCGCCATGCGTCCCTTGTGCGCGAGGAAGTTGCGCAGGGAGGTCTTCATGACGGTCATGACGTGCGCCCCCGGGCGTCGAAGTCCTTCATGCGGTCGAGGACGGCCTCCGCGGTCGGCTTGTGCATCTCGTCGACGATGCGGCCGTCGGCGAGGTACAGCACCCGGTCCGCGTACGACGCGGCGACCGGGTCGTGGGTGACCATCACGATGGTCTGGCCCAGCTCGTCGACCGAGCGGCGCAGGAAGCCGAGGACCTCGGCGCCGGCGCGCGAGTCGAGGTTTCCGGTCGGCTCGTCCCCGAAGATGATCTCGGGCCGGGCCGCCAGCGCCCGCGCCACGGCGACGCGCTGCTGCTGTCCGCCGGAGAGCTGGGTGGGCCGGTGCCTGAGCCGGTCGGCGAGCCCGACGGTCTCCACGACCCGCGCCAGCCACTGCTTGTCCGGCTTGCGGCCCGCGATGTCCATGGGCAGCGTGATGTTCTCTATGGCGTTGAGCGTCGGCAGCAGGTTGAACGCCTGGAAGATGAACCCGATCCGGTCCCGGCGCAGTTGCGTGAGCTTCTTGTCCTTCAGGCCGGTGATCTCGGTCTCGTCGAGGTAGATCTGCCCGCCGGTGACGGTGTCGAGCCCGGCCAGGCAGTGCATGAGCGTGGACTTGCCGGACCCCGAGGGGCCCATGATCGCGGTGAACTGGCCGCGTGCGATGTCCACGTCGACGTGGTCGAGGGCGACGACGCGGGTCTCACCGGTCCCGTACGCCTTCACGACCTGCCGCGCCCGCGCGGCAACGGCCGTACGCCCTCCAGTACCCCCGTGCCTGGGAATGGTCACAGCCGATGTCACGGTATGTCTCCTATGTCGGTCAGCAGATGGTGACGTGCCTCAGTCTCGCGGCGGGGAGGGGTCCCGCGCCCTGGTGTTCAGCGCAGTCTTTTCCTGGGGAAAACCCCACCCCCGCTGGTGTGCAAAACCGCCCCCCGGCGGCGTAAAGCCAGGTTAAGGACCGGCACATGGGCGTCTCGTCCTCCGCCGGTACGAACCCTCCCCAGGTCGTAGTACGGAGGTACCCCTAGGGGCAGTCCACCGAAGGGTGGAGGGCACCTCAGGGTTGGTTCCACCCCTCGGCCCAGCCAGGCTCCACCCTCCCGCGACGTCAGGGTCAAGTGGGAAGCTGTCGGACGGCAGGTAGGTGCAAGGGGCAGGCAGACAGCAGGGGGAGGAACCCGGGTGGGCGGCACCAGTTCCGCGGCACGTGAGACCGCACGTCCCGCCACGACCGGCCGGAGAGGTGCCGTCGTAGCCGCCCTGATGCTCTCCATGGCGCTGGCGGCGCTCGACGCCACCATCGTCTCGACCGCCGTCCCGCAGATCGTCGGGGACCTCGGCGGTTTCTCCGTCTTCTCCTGGCTGTTCTCCGGCTACCTGCTGGCCGTGACCGTCACCCTGCCCGTCTACGGCAAGCTCTCCGACACCTTCGGCCGCAAACCGGTCCTCGTCGCGGGCTCGGTGGTGTTCCTCGTCGGCTCCCTGCTGTGCGCGCTGGCCTGGAACATGGGGGCGCTCATCGCCTTTCGCATCGTGCAGGGGCTGGGCGGCGGCGCGCTCCAGGGCACCGTGCAGACGCTCGCCGCCGACCTCTACCCGCTGAAGGACCGTCCCAAGATCCAGTCGAAGCTGTCCACGGTGTGGGCGGTCTCGGCGGTCGCAGGCCCGGGTCTCGGCGGTGTGCTCGCCGCCTACGCGGACTGGCGCTGGATCTTCCTGGTGAATCTGCCGATCGGCGCGGTCGCGCTGTGGCTGATCGTCCGTCACCTCCACGAGCCGGAGCGCGAAACGGGCACGCACGCGCGCGTGGACTGGGCCGGCGCCCTCGCGGTGTTCGCCTGCGGCGGCGTGCTGCTCACGGCCCTGGTGCAGGGCGGGGTGGCGTGGCCGTGGCTGTCGGCGCCCTCACTCGCCCTGTTCGGTACGGGACTTGCCCTGGTCGCTGTCGTGGTGGTGGTGGAGCGCCGGGCCGCGGAGCCGATCATCCCGGGCTGGGTGTGGCGGCGCCGTACGATCGCCGCGGTCAATCTGGCCCTGGGCGCGCTGGGCCTGCTGATGGTGGCGCCGACGGTGTTCCTGCCCACGTACGCCCAGTCGGTGCTGGGCCTCGCGCCCGTGGCCGCCGGATTCGTGCTCTCGGTATGGACGTTGAGCTGGCCCGTGTCGGCGGCGCTGAGCCAGCACGTGTACCGCAGGATCGGCTTCCGCAACACCGCGATGCTGGGCATCGGAGCGGCCGCGCTGATCCTGTTCGCGTTCCCGTTCCTGCCGTACCCGGGACAGGCCTGGCAGCCGACCCTGCTGATGCTGCTGCTCGGCGCCGCGCTGGGACTGTTCCAGTTGCCGCTGATCGTCGGTGTGCAGTCGACGGTGGGATGGGCGGAGCGCGGCACGACCACCGCGTCCGTGCTGTTCTGCCGCCAGACCGGCCAGACGATCGGCGCGGCGGTCTTCGGCGCGGTCGCCAACGGGGTGCTGGCCGCCCGGCTCGGCGGTGCGGGCGACCTCGACTCGGTGACCCGGGCCCTCGACTCGGGCATCGCGCCGGAGGCGACCCGGCGGGCGATCTCCGACGCGGTGCACGCGGTCTACCTGGGCGCGTCCTGCGCGGCGGCACTGGCGTTCCTGGTGCTGCTCTTCCTCGCGCCCCGGAAATTCCCGGTGCTCGGGGACTGACCGTACGTATCCTCCCGCCCATGCTGACCTTGGAACGGCTCCGGGCCGATCACGCGGACGCCCTGATGGTCTTCGAGCGGGAGAACCGGGCGTACTTCGCGCGCACGGTGCCGGACCGCGGGGACGCCTACTTCACCGCGGAGGGGTTCGCCGAAAACCTGCGGGCGCTCCTCGCCGAGCAGCACGCGGGCGTGTGCCGCTTCCATGTCGTCCTGGACGAGGCGGGGAACCTGGTCGGCCGGGTGAACCTGCTCGACCTGGCGGACGGCTGCGCCGAACTCGGCTACCGGATAGGCGAACGGGCCGCGGGCCGGGGCGTGGCGACGGCGGCCGTCGCGCAGGTGTGCCGTCTGGCCGCCTCCGACTACGGGCTGACGTCCCTCACCGCGCGGACCACCCTGGACAACCTGGCCTCCATGACCGTCCTGGCCCGCAACGGCTTCACCCGCGTCGAGGACACCACCGTGGGCGGCCGCCCCGGAGTCCGCTTCGAACGCCGCCACCTGTGACGACGCGCCGTCCACCGACCCGCCCGAAATCCGGGTTAATGCGGGTAACACCCGAGGTCAGCGTAGTAAGCGCGTACCGACCGATCAGTTTGGCGAAACCCTCGCGTACACCCGGTACCGCGAAGTAACGTGCGTGGCTCGCCCCCCAACTCCCTGCGGTCCGCCGCACCGGATCCAACCCGCGCAAGGAGCAACGGGATGTCCTACGACCCGCCGCCACCGTCCTACCCGTATCGACCGCCGGATTCCTCCCCCTCCTACGACGCCTACCCCTGGCTGCCGCAGCAGCCGCCCGAGCCGCCCGAACCGGCCGGGCGGCGCCCTCAGCGCCACACCGCGCTCGGGCACCACAGCGACCTGCGGCTGCTGCGCAGCGCCTACCGCTGGCAGCGGCGCGTGGCCACGCTCACGGCGCTCGGCTACTTCGTCCTGTTCCTGGTCCTGTCGGCGTTCGCACCGTCGTTCATGACGAGCACGGTCACCGACGGCCTGCCCACCGGTCTGCTGCTCGCGCTCGTCCAGGTCCCCGTGACCTGGCTGGCGATCGTCCTGTACGAGCAGACGGCCCGCCGCCGCGTCGACCCGATCGCGGACCGGATACGCAAGCAGGCCGAACTGGACGCCAGGCGGGAGGGAACACGGTGACCACAGAGTTCAGCGGCAACGCCCAGGCGATGTCGCTCGTGGGCTTCACATCGGTGGCCACGATCACGCTGCTGCTGTGCGTGATGACGGGCCCGGACCGGGACGACCTCGACGAGTTCTACACCGGCTACAGCTCCCTGTCCCCCATGCGCAACGGCCTGGCGATCGCCGGGGACTACATCTCCGCCGCGACCGTCCTCGGCACGGGCGGTGTGATCGCCCTGTTCGGCTACGACGGGACCGTCCTGGCCCTCAGTACGGCGCTGTCCCTGATGCTGCTGATGTTCCTGCTCGCCGAACCGCTGCGCAACGCGGGCCGGTTCACCATGGGTGACGCGTTGGCCCGCCGTATGCCGGGACGCGGTGTCCGTATCGCGGCCTGTGCGGTGACCCTGGCGGCGCTGCTGCCGCTGATGCTGGTGCAGTTGGCGGGGACCGGGCAGCTGATGGCGTTCATCCTCGGCTTCTCCGGGGAGTCGTTGCAGACGGGCTGCATCATCGGCGTGGGCGCGCTGATGATCAGTTACGCGGCGATCGGCGGGATGAAGGGCACCGCCCTCATCCAGATCCTGAAGATCGTGATGCTGCTCGGCTCGGGCACGGTGGTGGCGGTGCTGATCCTGCACCGGTTCGACTGGGATCCGGGGGCCCTGTTCAACGCGGCCGCCGCCAAGAGCGGTGTGGGCTCGGCGTTCCTGTCCTCGGGGCTCCAGTTCGCGAGCGGCCCCAGCCCCGACCTGGACATGATCACCGCGCAACTGACGGTCGTCCTCGGGGGCGGCGTACTGCCGCACGTCACCATGCGCATGTACACGGCCTCCAGTGCCCGGCAGGTGCGGAGGTCGATGTCCTGGGCGGTGTCGGGCGTGGCACTGTTCGTGCTCGTCATCACGGTCGTCGGGTTCGGCGCGACGGCGCTGGTCGGGCGGGCGCTGATCGCGCAGGTGGACCCGCAGGGCAACACGGCCTATCTGCTGGGCTCCCAGGCGGCGTTCGGCTCCGACGTGTCGACGGCGGAGACGTTCCTGTTCACGACCGTCACCACAGCGGTCTTCCTCACGCTGCTCGCCTCGGTCGCCGGGATGATCCTCGCCTGCGCCAACTCCCTCGCGCACGACGTGTTCGCGGCCCGGGTGCGGGAGATGTCACCGCGCCGCGAGATGGCGCTGGCCCGCCTCTCGGCGCTGGCGGTGGGCATCCCGGCGATCCTGCTGGCCACGCTCGTCCAGCATCGCAGCCTGCAACCCCTGGTGACGCTGTCCTTCTGCCTGGGCGCCTCGGCCATCGCGCCCGCACTGGTCTACAGCCTCTTCTGGCGCCGCTACACCCGGACGGGCCTGCTCAGCACCCTCATCGGCGGCTCGCTGGCGGTCCTGCTGCTGATGCCGGGCACCAACCTGGTCTCCGGCTCGCCCGTCTCCGCCTTCCCCGACGCCGACTTCAACTGGTTCCCGTTCACCACCACGGGCCTGCTCTCCATCCCCCTGGGCTTCGCCTGCGGCTGGCTGGGCACGCTGGCCTCGGGCCGCCGCAAGTCGGAGGAACAACGCCACGAGTACGAGGCGGTGGAGAGCTGGATCCTGGCAGGCGCGGTGCGCAGGAATCGCTGACGCCGCGGGCAGGCGGCCGGCAGCAGCGTCGGCACCGCGTGCGGCTCGGCCGGTGGCGTCGGCACCGCGCCCTGGTTGATCGACTACGACGCCCCATCGGCCTCAGAAGCAGCAGCCAGTCGCCGACAGGCGACCACACCGCACCCTGGTCAGCCGATGACCGGCGGCGCCGACACCCAGCCATCGGTCCGTGGCCCGCGGCGGCGCCGACGGGCGGACGACGCGCCGACGCGCGGCGCCCGACGGCACCCCCGCCGTCACCCGCCCCGCCCACACCGCAGGCCACGCCTCACTCCGTCCTCGCCCTCCCCGCCCACGCCGTCAGGCTGGCGTGTACGCGGTCGATGTGTGCCCGTACGTCGTCCGCGCGCTCGGCGTGTTCGCGCAGCACTCGTTGCGTCTCCCGTTCGACGGACTGCGCGTGGCCGCGGGCCTCGGCGAGCAGCTCCTCGGCGCGCGCGGCTGCTTCCTCCTGCTGCTGCCGCGCGGAGTCGTCGGCGTCGGCGAAGGCCTGCTCGGCCTCGGTCAGCGCGTCCTCGGCGCGTGCCACCGCTTCCGCGTGGTGGGCGTCCAGCACGACGGCCCGGGCGGCGTCCTCCTCGTCCAGCTCCGCCCACCGCTCGGCGTGTTCCTTCGCCTGCTCGGCCAGCATCCCGGAGGTGCGCTGCCGCATCTCCCGCAACGCGGCCAGCGCCTCGCCCCGCTGCTCCTTCGCCTCACACTCGGCCGCGGCCCGGATCTCGTCGGCCTCGGCGTGCGCCGCCAGCAGCCGCTGCCGGGCGCGTTCGTCGGCGTCGGCGCGTACGGCATCGGCGTACTCCTGCGCGGACTCGCGCACGCCGGTCGCGGACGCGCACGCCCCGTCCACCAGGTGCCGCGCCTCACCCCGCGCCTCCTCCCGCACGGCCGCCGCTTCCTCCCGGCCGAGTTCCAAGAGCCGCTGCGCCCGCTCCCCGAGCGACTCGTAGGTCTGCGGGACCAGGTTCGCGACGGCCTCCCGCAGCCGTTCCAGTTCCGCGTCCATCTGCCGGGCGAGCACCGTCAGCCGGGCGGCCCTCTCCCAGGCCGCGTCACGGGCCTCGGAGAGGGCCTCGGCGTACTCGTCGACCTGCTCGGGACGGTAACCGCGTCCCCGCACGGCCTGGAAGCCGTGCGGGGACGCCGATGCGCTGCTCATGCTGGGGCCCCTCTCCACCACGCCGACGCGCGATCGAGCACGAAACGGGAAGATTTCGCGCACATCTTGGTGGATCAGGCAGAAGTGTTCATAACGCGACACTCCGCACAGAGGTCACGGGCCCCGGCCCGGCCGTACGGCCGTCAGCCCCACGTGGTGCCCGCGGGCTCCTTGATGGTCGTGTTGATGCGGTTGAACATGTTCGTGACCGAGACGGTCAGGATCAGCGCGGAGATCTCCTTCTCGTCGAAGTGGTCGGCCACCTCGTCCCACAGCGCGTCCGGAACCGACTCCTCCGACAGATCCGGGAGCCGCGTCGTCGCCTCCGTCAGCTTCAGCGCGGCGCGCTCGGCGTCCGAGAAGAACGGCGCGTGCCGCCAGGCCGCCACGGCCCCGATGCGCTCCTCGCTCACCCCGGCCTTGCGGAGATTGGCGGTGTGCCCGTGCACACAGGCACCGCAGCCGTTGATCTGACTGGCCCGCAGCCCGACGATCTCCGCCACGTCCTGCCGAAGGCCTCCCTCCCCGATCGCCTGGAAGAGCGTGCCGATGCCCTTCATCGCGCCGGGAAGGACGTACGCCGGGTTGGTCATCCGTGCCTGCATGATCTCTGCCTCCTGCGTCGGCGGTGAATCGCTGTCACCGCACTGACGGAACGGCGAAGGAAGATGTGACAGCCCGGCACGAAAAAGCCGGGCCCGGCGGTCCTGCGACCGACCCGACCCGGCTCATCGGGACACATCAGCGGCGGCGCGTCACAGCAGCCCGTCCCACATCTGCTCCAGCAGCACCGACCACCAGCTCTCCGGCGACCCGAGCGCCGCCGGGTCGAGCGCGGCCAACTGCGCCTGGAAGTCGACGGTCCACCGGCCCGCCTGCTCCTGGTTCAGCCCGAACCGCAGCCGCCACATCCGCCCGAGCAGCGCCAGGCAGCGCGCGAACTCCGGCAGCCCGGTGTTCACGAACTGCGGCGGTACGGGCGCCCCGCCCGGCCCCGCCTCCACCGGCACGGCGACGATGTTGGCCGTGCCGTACTGCACGCAGATCGCCTTGCCGAAGTCGCTGCCCATCACCAGGTAGGAGCCCGCGTCCGGGGCCGGCTGCACACCGCGCTCGGCCGCCAGCTCCGCCAGCGTCGGCACGGGCCGGCCAGGCTGCGCCTGCGCCCAGAAGAAGGGGCCCATGTCCATCGGCAGGCCCGCCGCCACCAGCGTGTGCGCCACGACCGGCGGCACGCCCTGCCGGGACACGGCGGCCTGCTCGAACCGGAACACCCCCGGCCCGAACGCGGCACCCAGCTCCTGCGCGATGCCCTCCGGCGGAATCGGCGGCACCGCCTGCACCGGCGGCAACGGCGCCCGCACCGGAGCCGGCCGCGCCGGGCCGTCCGCCACCTGGTGCAACTCACCCTGGTGAGCCAGCAGTTGCTGCATGCCCTGCTGCCGGCTCGCGTGGTCCGTACCGTACGGCGCGATGCTCGTGATCCGCGCCTGCGGCCACTGCTCCCGGATCATCCGCGCGCAGTACGCACCCGGCAGCTCGCACGACTCCAGCTCGGTGTGGAGCTCCAGCACCTGGTCCGGCGGCACGTTCATGGCCCGCAGCTCGTGGAAGATCTGCCACTCCGGATGCGGCGTACCCGGCGCCGAACGCCGGATCAGCTGCTGCTCGGAACCGTCCTGCGCGCGGTAGCGCAGCACGGCCTGGTAGCCGGGGCCGACCGTCGGCTGCCCGGCGGGCTGCTGCGGATAGCCGTACGCCGGCGGCTGCCCGGGAGCGGGCTGACCGGGCGGCGGCATCGCGCCGGGCGGCATCCCACCCGGGGGCATGGCGCCGGGCGGCATCCCACCGGGCGGCATCGCACCCGGCATGGCGCCTGGCGGTGGCACCGGCGGCGCACCGGGCGCGCCAGGAGCGCCCGGGGCAGCGGGTGGTGCGCCGGGGGCCTGCGGCGGGGGAGGCACGCCGGGGCCACCCGCCGGCGGCCTGGCCAGCATGGTCTCCGCGTGGTGCACGGGACCGGGGCCGCCGGGAGCACCCGGGGCGCCAGGGGCACCCGGCGCACCAGGTGGCTGGGGGGTCCCAGGCGCACCAGGTGCACCAGGCGCGCCCGGAGGAGCCGGAGGCGGCGGCGCACCCGGACCCACCCGACCGGGATCGGCAAGCATCGTCGCGGCATGGTGGACACCGCCCGGCGGCGTACCACCAGGGGCACCGGGCGGGTTCGGAGCGCCCGGAGGCTGTGGCGCACCGGGCGGGTTCGGCGCGCCAGGCGGGTTCGGCGCGCCAGGAGGACCCGGCGGCTGCTGCGGAGGCAGCGGCGCACCCGCGCCCTCGCTGCCGGGCCCTCCCGGGCCTCCAGGGCCCCCGGGCCCCTCCGGCCCGAGCGCCGACACGAGCTGCGTAGGCACGTAACCACCCGCCGGAGTACCAGGCGCCCCGGGCCCCGACGGCGGAGGCGTACCGCCCGGCCGCGCACCCGGAGCCCCGGGGGCGCCCGGCGGAGGCGGCGTCGTCGGACCCGCACCCCGCCCACGGCCCGGCGGCGGAGTCGTCTTGCCGGTCGCGGCTTCGGCGATGTCCCCGGCGTTCGGCGCGAGCGGCCGCTCAGAATCGCCCGGCCCGGCCGGCGGCTGCGGCACACCCGCGGGACCCGCGGGCCCGGAAGCCGCCGCGCCCCCCGCAGAACCCGCAGACCCACCGTCGGCCCCCTGCGGATACCCGTACGGCTGCCCGCCCGGCACAGGCGGAGGCGTACTGCCGTGCGGCACACCACCGGACGGCGTACCCGGCACACCGGCAGCCGGAGCAGCACCCGCCCCCGCACCACCCTGCGCGCCCGGATCGTCGATCGCCGGTGAGACCGCCGTCGGAGGAAGCCGGCTGCCGCCCGACATCAGCGCCGTCTTGGCATCGGGCGTCACCGGCGGCGGCGTGTCACCGTCGGACTCGCCCAGCGGCGGCGCGAAGACCGTCGCGGGCAGCGGTACGGAACGGTCGTCACCGGCATCGCCGTTGGTGTCCGTACCGGCCCAGGGCGTGGCCCCGGCAGGCGCACCCGGCGCCTCCGCTCCCACCCCGGAGTCACTCCCCGACTCGCTCCCCACGGCAGCGGGCCAGGCGGCACCGGAAGCGGAATCACCAGCCCCAGCACCGGCAGGAGCAGAGGCCGACGCGGCACCCGCACCCGCCCCGCCGCGCCGATCCGGAATCCCAAGCTTGTCCGCCGCGTCCTGCAACCACTCCGGCGGAGTCAGCAGGAAGGACGTCTGGTTCAGATCCACCCGGGCCGCGGGAGCCGGCGCCGGCTCCTCCGCCGTGTCCGGACGGCCGTACTCCTCCTCGTACCGGCGGATCACCTCACCCACCGGCAGCCCGGGCCACAGCGTCGCCTCACCGCTGTCCCGCGCGATCACCAGCCGCTGCGCGCCGCCGTCCGACCGCGGCCCGTCCGACCGGTCCTCGGCCCACACCACGAAACCGAGGTCGAACTCCCGCACCCGCACCTCACGATGCTGGTACGACGGCACGTCCCCGTTGATCCACTCTTCCGCGCGCTCCTGCGCCTGCGCGAAGGTCACCATCGTCGAAGTCACTCCCCCACGGCCGAGGACGACACCGCACCCACCGGCACCACACGCGCGAACCCGCCGTCCACCATCAGGTTCGCCACCGTCTCCAACTCCGGCGGATCACCGGCCAGCCGCGACAGGAAGACGTCGAAGTCGTCCCCGCACGGCAGCAGCAACCGCTCCACCCGCTCCGCCGGCGGCAGCGAGGGATCCACGTCCCGGGCGTCGTCGTACGCGCAGAACCACACCGAACCGATCCGCTCGCCCTTCACCTTCACGGCCAGCAACCCGCCCTGGACGAAAGCGATCCCCAGGTAGTCCTTCGTCAGATGGTCACGCAGACACTTGTTGACGTACACCAGGTCGTTGACGGCCGCCTCGTCCCGCACCGTGAAGAACGGCTGGTCGATCAGCAGCCCCAACTCCGCGTCCAGCGCGGCACCCACCGGCGCACAACCCCCCGCCGCCTTCAGGAACGACCGGTACGGACCCGGCAACCGGTAACCGAGGTCCTCCTCAGCCCCCTGCACCTGCGACTCCGTCACCGCCACGCCCGACTTCGGCAGCCCGAAGTGCGCCGGACGCGTCTCCTGCAACGGCCGCGTGCCCCGCTTGGACTGGTCGACGCCCGACGTCGCCACGCCACCGTGGTGCCGCAGCAACGCCTTCACCTCGACCGGGACCAGCTCCAACCGCCGCGTACCCACCACGTGGTGCCACGTCCAGCCGTGCGGCGTCGCCACCGCAGGCACCGTGTCCCACAACTCGTGCCCGGACGCCGACAGCGCCATGTTCGCCGACACGTAGTCCGTCAGCCGCAACTCGTCGACGCCGAAACCCTCCGGCGGCTCCGCGATCTCCGCCGCCGCACGCGCGTAGGGCGAGAAGTCGGGGTAACCACGCTCGTCGACCCGTACCCCTCTCGGGTGACGCGCCGCCCGGACCGGATCCGGGAAATGCACGACCTGCCCGGCGTAGGCCGCGTTCGGCGGCGCGGCTTGTCCCCCGGCCTGGCGGCCGGGAGGTGCCCCCAGCCCGAGCCGACCTGTCGTCATGGCGGTTGCCCCCTGCGGCACTCTGTACGACCCGTATTGACCACCCTTGGCGCACTACGGCCCGTATCGACTGTCACGTCTGTCCGTCTCGACTGTCCGTCTCGACTTCTCTGCGCTTCCCTGCACCCGCCGACCCCGTGGATCACCCTCCGGTTCACTGCATCGATCTCCGAACGGATCACCGCATGGCCCGCGGTGCCGACAGCCTATGCGGTACGACGACACCGGTCACCGGCACCGGTCGGCGGCCCCTCCGCATCCGTGACCAGCCGTCACCCCACCGTGACGGCACGCCCCGGTACGGGCGTGTCACCGCGCCCCAGCTTCCGCACCAGCCACGCCATTTGGCAGTCTGTGACCCCCGGGGGGATGCACGGAGGGGAATACGATCATGAACGCGACACAGACGGGACCACACACCGGCAGGTCCGCCGACCCGCGAAACGGCGACCCGCGAGGCGGCGACCCCCGCATCGGCTGGAGCGCCACCGAAGCGGCCCCCGCCCCCGTCCTCCACCACCGCCGCGACGGCATCCTCCCCACCGTCGCCGCCGCCCTCTCCGTCCGCGGCGCCACCCTCACCGGCACCGCCGCCCGCGGCGACACACCCCCCGCCCTGCACCCCCTCGTCCAGGACTTCCTGGACACCCTCACCAGCGCCCAGCGCGACCGCTTCACCGGCCGCTGCGCCGAGACCATCCTCATCTCCCGGCACATCACCGCCGCCGACGCCGCCCGCAGCAAACGCGCCGCCCGCAAACCCATGACCAACGGCGAGGCCCGCAAAGCCCTCAAGCAGGCCAAACTCACCGCCCGCCGCATCCGCGAGGACGGCGACCCCCTCCACGGCAGCTTCGCCACCCCCTGCCGCGCCTGCACCGCGCTCAGCGCCCACTTCGGCGTCCGCATAGTCGACCCGGCCGCCACGACCGGCTGACACGCCACACACACCGAAAGCACCACGCCGCACCACCACCCCGCACCACGGCCCGCCCCACACGCCCCATGACCTCGACGAGACGAAGGGCAGATGCACACCGACCGCACGTCCACCACCCGCTTCGCCGTACAAGTCGACGCCGCCCTGCGCGCCGCCGGCTGGCAACCCGGACGCTGGGACATCAAGCAGGCCGAGATCTGGGCCGACGCCCTGCGCGACCACGTCTCACCCGCCGGCCACCGCCACACCGTCTTCCCCGCGGCCGTCGAGGCCTGGGCCGAGTTCGGCGGACTCCACATCACCCCCACCGGCCCCGGCCGCCAGGTCGCCCCCGCCAACCTCCACCTCGACCCGCTGCACGGGCTCCACATGGCCCGCACCCTCGGCGACCTCGGCCGCGCCCTCGGCACCGAGGTCTGCCCCCTCGGCGCCGAAACCGACAACCAGGCCCTCCTCGCCATCGACACCGAAGGCCGCGTCTACACCCTCGACCACACCGGCGACTGGTACCTCGGACCCCACATCGACCAGGCCCTGTCCACCCTCATCGCCGGCACGGAACCCACCCGCCTGACAACCGGCTGACGACGACAAAGGCAACCGGCCCTACGGCAAACGGCACATGGGCACCACCGTGGGGCTACGACGCCGGAATCACCGCCGACACCCGAAAACCCCCCGCGTCCGTCGGCCCGGACACGAACACCCCACCCAGCGCGGCAACCCGCTCCTTCATCCCCACCAGCCCGTTCCCCCCGGACGGCAACCGCGCCGACGACGCCGCCGCCTCCGGCGGCTCGTTCTCCACCTGCATCGCGATCTCCGACACCCGATGCGCCAACCGCACATACGTCTTCGCCCCGGCCGCGTGCTTGTGGACGTTCGTCAACGCCTCCTGCACCACCCGGTACGCCGTCTGCTCCACCTCCGGCGCATACGACCGGGCATCCCCCTCCACCGTCAGATCGACCACCATCCCCGCCGCGGCCGACTGCCCGACCAGCTCCTCGATCTCCGCCAGACACGGCCCCTCGTCATCAGCGGCCCGCGAAGCCGCCGCCGCGGCAGCCACCCCCACCGCCGCCAGCGGCACCGAAGCGGCACGCTCACGCCGCTCGCCCCCGCCACTGCGCAGCACCCCGAGCATCTCCCGCAGCTCGGTCAGCGCCTGCCGCCCCATGTCCCCCACCAGCGCGGCATTCTTGACGGCCTTCTCAGGATCCTTCCGCGCCACAGCCTGAAGCGCGGCGGCATGCACGACCATCAGACTCACCCGGTGCGCGACGACGTCGTGCATCTCCCGGGCGATCCGGGTCCGCTCCTCGTTCCGGGCCCACTCGGCCCGCTCCTCCGCCCGCTCCGCGAGCAGCTGGAGCTCCCGCTCCAGACTGTCCGCCCGCTCCCGCAGGCTCTCCATCAGACGCCGCCGGGCCCCCACGTACAGGCCCAGCAGCACCGGGGGCGCCGTGAAGCCCAGCGACATCGTGATCGCCGCGAAGGGCACGAACCAGTCGCCCAGGTCCAGGTCCCCCCGGACCATGTCCTGCCGCGTCTTCACGAACGTCACGATGAGCGTCCCCACCAGCGACATCCCCGCCAGCGAGGCGATGATCCGCCGGGGCAGCTCGGCCGCGGCCAGCGTGTACAGGCCGACCACGCCCATCAGGAAACCCATCTCGGCCGGCGTGATGGCGATCGAGACCAGCACGACGGCGATCGGCCAGCGCCGCCGCACCAGCAGCACGGAACCGGCCACCAGCCCGAACACGACCCCCGCCGACGCCGGAATCCCGGCGTCCCTGGCGAAGGGGATCCCCTCCAGCCCGCACTCCAGCGCGGACACCACGGCCAGACTCACATCGAAGACGGCACTACGCCGTCTGGCCCACCACCACGGCCCTCCCCGGGCCGTCACATGGTCTTCCCCCGTCGCGGTCATGCCTCCAGCCTACGGGCGCCCCCAGCCGGTTTTCCGGCGAGTTTCCCGGACTCGCCCACACCACACTCCGTGACCGTTCGGCTGCGATACGGCCCGATATCCCTCGAACTGCTGAATCGCTCACCGTTCGATCCCGGAGCCCTCCATTCCGCCCGGACGGTATGCCTATGACACATGCCACCGGCAAATACGCCCACTTCGAGGGACTGCGGGTACGGGCACTGCCTGGGCGCGCGCCGGCTCGACAGACGGTGTGATCTGCGACCGACTGCACGTCGACAACAACGACATCCTCAACCGCCTGCTGGAGGGCGAGCCACCACCGGAGTGGACGAAGCGCCCGAACGCGAAGGACGACCTCCGGGAAAGGGCCAGGGAGCTACGGCTCCAGGGTTGGACCTACGACCAGATCCAAGTGGAGCTGGGGTGCTCCAAGAGTTCGATCTCGCTGTGGGGGCGGGATCTGCCGAGGCCGGAGCGGCGGCAACGGACCCGGGAGGAAGCCTCGGCGATCGCGAAGCGGGGTTGGGAAGCCAAGCTGCGGCTACGCGAGGAGGAACGCCAGCGAACCAGAGCAGTGGCAACACGCGAGATCGAGCACTTGAGCGATCGTGAACTGTTCCTGGTCGGCGTGGGCCTCTATTGGGCCGAGGGCGCGAAAAGCAAGCCGTACCGTCGGCAAGAACGCGTGATCTTCGTGAACAGCGACCCTGGCATGATCACGGTCTTCCGGGCCTGGCTCGACCTACTCGGCGTAGAACGGGAACGTCTGAAGTTCGCCGTGCATGTCCACGAGAGTGCCGACGTAGCGGGCGCCGAGCAGTTCTGGGCCGACCACGTGGGTATCGATCGAGCTGCGCTCCTGAAGACTACGCTCAAGAAGCACAGCCCCAGCACGAACCGGAAGAACACCAATGAGGGGTACTACGGCTGTCTCCGTGTCGATGTACGCCGCGGAGCAGACCTATACCGTCGCATCGAAGGCTGGTGGTGGGGCATAGTAGGGGAGGCTCAGTCGCGCACTCCGCGAACGGCTGTCTGACTGGGCTTGCCATCCGCCGTGGTGTAAGTGGCAGCACTGGGTCTTTTGGTGTCCTCAGTCCGGGTTCGAGTCCTGGCGGCGGAGCAAAGCTCGGTTCGGGTCCTGACTGGCAAGCCGTTAGTCAGGACCCGCACCCATCTCCCCCACAAAACCCCCCGGTATCCTGCGGATGTCACCCCACCCCATCCACAGCCGAAGGGCATCCCGTGAGCGCCAACCGCCCGGCAGCCGTCGTCGTTCTCGCAGCGGGTGAGGGCACCCGTATGAAGTCGGCCACACCCAAGGTCCTGCACGAGCTCTGCGGCCGCAGTCTCGTGGGACACGTGCTCGCCGCCGCGGGCGAGCTGCACCCCGAGAACCTGGTCGTCGTGGTCGGCCACGCCCGTGAGAAGGTCACCGCCCACCTCGGCGAGATCGCCCCGGACGTCCGCACCGCCGTGCAGGCCGAGCAGAACGGCACGGGGCATGCCGTACGGATGGGACTGGAGGCGCTCGGCGGGGCGGTCGACGGGACGGTCGTCGTCGTGTGCGGGGACACTCCCCTGCTGACCGGCGAGACGCTCCGGGCCCTCTCCGCCACCCATTCGGAAGACGGCAACGCGGTCACCGTGCTGACCGCCGAGGTGCCGGACGCGACCGGCTACGGCCGGATCGTGCGGGACGACTCGGGCGCCGTGACGGCGATCGTGGAGCACAAGGACGCCACCGACGCCCAGCGGTCGATCCGTGAGATCAACTCGGGGGTGTTCGCGTTCGACGGGCAGCTGCTCGCCGACGCGCTGAAGAAGGTGCGCACGGACAACAGCCAGGGCGAGGAGTACCTGACCGACGTCCTGGGGATCCTGCGCGAGGCCGGGCACCGGGTCGGGGCGTCCGTCGCGGGCGACCACCGCGAGATCGCCGGCATCAACAACCGTGTGCAGCTCTCCGAGGCCCGTCGCATTCTCAACGACCGGCTGCTCACCGAGGCCATGCTGTCCGGTGTGACGGTCATCGACCCGGCGACCACGTGGATCGACGTCGCCGTCACGTTCGAGCAGGACGCCGTCGTGCACCCGGGCACGCAGCTGCACGGGTCGACGCACATCGGTGAGGGCGCGGAGGTCGGGCCCAACTGCCGGCTGACCGACACCCGTGTCGGTGCGGGTGCGCGGGTCGACAACGCCGTGGCCGTGGGTGCGGAGGTGGGGCCCGGGGCGAGCGTCGGGCCGTACGCGTATCTGCGTCCGGGGACGCGGCTCGGCGCCAAGGGCAAGATCGGGACGTACGTCGAGACGAAGAACGCGTCGATCGGTGAGGGGACGAAGGTGCCTCACCTCTCCTATGTCGGGGACGCGACGATCGGTGAGCAGACGAACATCGGTGCCGCGAGCGTGTTCGTGAACTACGACGGCCAGGAGAAGCACCACACGACGATCGGTTCGCATTGCCGTACCGGCTCGGACAACATGTTTGTGGCGCCTGTCACGGTCGGGGACGGCGCGTACACCGCCGCCGGGTCCGTGATCACCAAGGATGTGCCGCCCGGTTCGCTGGCCGTGGCCCGTGGTCAGCAGCGGAATATCGAGGGTTGGGTGGCTCGAAAGCGTCCGGGGAGCGCGGCCGCGAAGGCGGCCGAGGCGGCTTCCCGGGGGTCGGCCGAGGAGGGGTGACCGGAAACCGGTGCCTCAAACACGGCGTACGGTGATAAGTGCACACCCGCACCCCCACCAGCTGAGACGGCCTCTCGCAAGCCGGCTGAGAGGTCTCTCGACACCCAGCTGCGACACCTCTGAGGAGACAGTGCTGTGACCGGGATCAAGACGACCGGCGAGAAGAAGTTGATGTTCTTCTCCGGCCGCGCCCACCCCGAGCTTGCCGAGGAGGTCGCCCAGCAGTTGGGTGTCGGGGTTGTCCCGACGAAGGCCTTCGACTTCGCGAACGGCGAGATCTATGTGCGTTATCAGGAGTCGGCACGTGGTGCCGACTGCTTCCTGATCCAGAGCCACACGGCTCCGATCAACAAGTGGATCATGGAGCAGTTGATCATGATCGACGCGCTGAAGCGTGCGTCGGCCCGCTCCATCACCGTCATCGTGCCGTTCTACGGTTACGCGCGGCAGGACAAGAAGCACCGGGGACGTGAACCGATTTCGGCGCGTCTGATCGCGGACATGATGAAGACCGCGGGCGCCGACCGGATCCTGACGGTGGATCTGCACACGGACCAGATCCAGGGCTTCTTCGACGGTCCGGTGGACCATCTGTTCGCGCTGCCGCTGCTGGCGGACTACGTGGGCCGGAAGGTGGACCGGGAGAAGCTGACGGTCGTGTCTCCGGACGCGGGCCGGGTGCGGGTCGCGGACCGCTGGTGCGACCGGCTGGGTGCGCCGCTGGCGATCGTGCACAAGCGTCGGGACAAGGACGTCGCGAACCAGGTCACCGTCCACGAGGTCGTGGGTGAGGTGAAGGGGCGCGTGTGTGTCCTGGTGGACGACATGATCGACACGGGCGGGACGATCTGTGCCGCGGCGGACGCGCTGTTCGCGCACGGTGCGGAGGACGTCATCGTGACGGCGACGCACGGTGTGCTGTCGGGTCCGGCGGCGGATCGGCTGAAGAACTCGCGGGTGAGTGAGTTCGTGTTCACGAACACGCTGCCGACGCCGGGCGAGCTGAGCGGTGACCTGGACAAGATCTCGGTGCTGTCGATCGCGCCGACGATCGCGAGTGCGGTGCGTGAGGTGTTCGAGGACGGTTCGGTGACGAGCCTGTTCGACGAGCAGTAGGAGCCGCTGGTCGGGGTTCTGTAGATCGTTTTGGGTGCGGCCTCCCTTGCCGAGTAGACTGCTGAAGTTGCTCGGCGAGGGAGGCCGTACCGCTTCTTCAGGAAGCCTGTACGGCGGTCCGTTATCGACGCGCTCTTCGTAGCAGGCCGTTCGTGGCCGGGTGACCACGTCCGTTTCTGACTTCGAGGAGTGAGTATGTCCGAGGTGAAGATCTCCGCCGCGACGCGCACCGAGTTCGGCAAGGGTGCCGCGCGCCGTATCCGTCGTGAAGACAAGGTTCCGGGTGTCCTGTACGGGCACGGTTCGGACCCGCTGCACCTGACCCTGCCGGGTCACGACCTGCTGATGGCGCTGCGTACGCCGAACGTGCTGATCGCGCTGGACATCGACGGCAAGCAGAACGAGCTGGCGATTCCGAAGGCCGTGCAGCGTGACCCGCTGAAGGGCTTCCTGGAGCACGTGGACCTGCAGCTGGTGAAGCGCGGTGAGCAGGTCAACGTCGAGATCTACGTGCACACCGAGGGTGAGCTGGCCCCGGGTGGCAACCTGCTGGAGCACGTGCTGAACGCGCTGCCGGTGGTGGCCGAGGCGACTCACATCCCGGAGTCGGTGACGGTCTCCGTCGAGGGTCTGACGGCGGGTGACTCCATCCTGGCGAAGGACATCCCGCTGCCGAAGGGCACGACGCTGGACGTCGAGGGGGACACGGTGGTTCTCCAGGTCCTGGCCGCGCAGGCCGAGGAGGCCCCGGAGGGCGAGGAAGCGGGCGAAGAGGCCGCCGAGGCCTGATCCTCTTCGTCGTCGTTTCGTCGGCCGCTGTTCCCGTGCGGAGCAGCGGCCGACGCGTATGAAGGAGACATGGACGTGACGACCGATGCCGCTGCTCCCTGGCTGATCGTGGGGCTGGGTAATCCGGGGCCGGAGTACGCGGGGAACCGGCACAACGTGGGTTTCATGGTGGCCGATCTGCTGGCGGGCCGGGTCGGGGGGAGGTTCAAGCGGGCCGGGAAGGCGCAGGCGCAGGTCGTCGAGGGGCGGATCGGGCCGCCGGGGCCGATGAGCCGGCGGGTGATCGTGGCGAAGCCGATGTCGTACATGAATCTGTCGGGTGGGCCGGTGAACGCGCTGCGGGATTTCTACAAGGTGCCGGTCGCCCATGTGGTGGCGATTCATGATGAGTTGGACATCGATTATGGGACGTTGCGGCTGAAGCTGGGCGGCGGGGACAACGGGCACAACGGGTTGAAGTCGATGACGAAGGCGTTCGGGGCGGATTATCACCGGGTGCGGTTCGGGATCGGTCGGCCGCCGGGGCGGATGCCGGTGGCGGATTTCGTGTTGCGGGATTTCTCGTCGGCGGAGCGCAAGGAGTTGGACTACTTCGTTGACCGGGCGGCGGACGCGGTGGAGTGTCTGGTGATCGAGGGGCTGGAGCGGGCGCAAAGCACGTACAACTCCTGACTTGTCACCCACGCGAGTTGACCGGCCGTGCGGGTATGGCCAATGATCCCGGCCATGCCTGCCTCTGCCGCCGCCACTCGCCAGGGCGCTCATGCCGTGCTGCGGTTCGGCCGGTTCGCGGCGATGGGCACGGTGGCGGTGCTGATCCTGATCGCGGGTGTGTGGGCGTCGTGGGGTACGGCGCAGCACGTGATGCTGACGAAGGGCCGGGAGCGCGGCACGGTGGAGGTGACGCGGTGCGGGCCGGATACGTGCACGGGCCCGTACTCGCCGCTGTCGGTGGGTTCGCAGCCGCGGTCGAGGGTGGTGCTGGAGAAGTCGGTCGCGGTGGAGAGGGGCCGGACGTACACGGTGGTCCTGAAGCCGGGCAGCGATGACGCGGTGCGCTCGGGCCCGGCCGGGGTGCTGTACGCGTGGATTCCGCTGGGTGGTGCGCTGTTGCTGGCGTCGGTGGTGGTGGCGGGGGGTCTGCTGCGGACGCGGGCGGCGTGGGTGCTGGCGTTGTCGGGGGTGGCGTTGCTGACGGCGGCTTTCGTGACCGTCTGAGGGGTTGCGGCGTTCTCTTCTTCTGTGGGGGGCCGAGCGTTGTGTGTTCGTGATTGACGTGCTGACCAGCGAGGCTGGATGCTGAGCCGCCCCCTCCACATCTTCCCGGTCACTTCTCGAAGATGGACGACTTCTCGATGCGAACTCTCTCGCGCGCCGGCGCTGTCGCCGCCGCCGCTTCCGCGGTCCTCCTGCTCGCTCCGGCCGCCCACGCGTCGCCTCCCGGTGACAACGGCACGGTCAAGATCCACGACGCCTCGACGGACGAGGAGCTGCGCCGCAACGAGCCGCACGTGTGCACCTTCTACCTGGACGCTTTCGGTTTTGACGGCGGTCAGGAGGTGGACTGGCACATCGACGCGATCCCGCCGAGCGAGAACAGGGGGGAGACGGTGAAGTCCGGCTCGCTCACGTTGGACGCCGAGGGCCACGGCCGTACGGAGGACCTGTCGCTGCCCGACGGGCACTACAAGCTGTTCTGGAACTTCGACGGTGAGAAGGGTGCCGCCAAGCACAAGGTGTTCTGGACGGACTGCGAGGAGGGGCAGGAGCCCGGTGGTTCGACGCCGTCCGGGGCGGCTTCGCCGTCGCCGTCCGCCGGGGTGTCCCAGGCGCCGTCGGGTGAGCCGGGGACGTCGGCGTCGCCGGGCTCGCCGGCCGGCGGTGGTGCGTCGGCGTCCTCGTCGCCGTCGCCGCAGGGCGGTGCCGACGGTGATCTCGCCGAGACGGGTAACGGGGCGCCGGTGGGCGTGCTGTCCGGCGTGGCGGCGGTGCTGGTCGCGGGTGGTGGGTTCCTGGTGTTCCGTCGCCGGAGGGCCGGCCGCGGCTGACGTGGAACGTGATCGTGCCCCCGGGCCTGTACGGGCTCGGGGGCACGGTCGTGTCGGGGGTGTGGGTCAGCCGGTGTTGCGCAGGCCCGCTGCCACGCCGTTGACGGTGAGGAGCAGGGCGCGGGAGAGCAGCGGGTCGGGCTGCTCGCCGGCGGCGGCCGCGTCGCGCTGCCGCTTGAGCAGGGCGACCTGGAGGTAGGAGATGGGGTCGAGGTAGGCGTCGCGGATGGCGAAGGTCTGCTTCAGGACGGGTTCGGCGTCGAGGAGCTCCTGTTCGCCGGTGACGCGCAGGACCTCGGCGACGGTCAGTTCGTGTTCGGCCTTGATGGTGTCGAAGACGTGCTTGATCTCGTCGGGGACGAGGGTGTCGACGTAGTGCTGGGCGATCCGCAGGTCGGTCTTGGCGAGGGTCATCTCGACGTTGGAGATGAAGTTGCGGAAGAAGTGCCACTGCTGGTGCATCTCGTCGAGGACGGTGTCGAGGCCGGCCTCGCGCAGGGCCTTGAGGCCGGAGCCGACGCCGAACCAGCCGGGGACGATCTGGCGGGACTGGGTCCAGCCGAACACCCAGGGGATGGCGCGCAGGCCGTCGAGTGAGACGCCGGAGCCGGGGCGGCGGGAGGGCCGGGAGCCCAGGTGCAGGTCGGCGAGCTGGTCCACCGGCGTCGACGCGAGGAAGTACGTCGGCAGGTCGGGGTCCTCGACGAGGCGGCGGTAGGCGGCGTGCGCGGCGTCGGAGACGACGTCCATGGCGGCGTCCCAGCGGGCGAGGGCCTCGGTGGACTGGCGGGGCGCGGTGTGCAGGGCGGAGGCCTGGAGGGTGGCGGCGACGGTCAGTTCGAGGTTCTCGCGGGCCAGGGACGGGATGAGGTACTTGTCGGAGATGACCTCGCCCTGTTCGGTGACCTTGATCTCGCCTTCGAGGGTGCCCCAGGGCTGGGCGAGGATGGCGTCGTGGGTGGGGCCGCCGCCGCGGCCGACGGTGCCGCCGCGGCCGTGGAAGAGGCGCAGGCGGACGCCGTAGCGGTGGGCGACGTCGCGCAGGCGGCGCTGGGCGCGGTGGATCTCCC
The DNA here is from genome assembly GCF_900236475.1 of Streptomyces chartreusis NRRL 3882. Classification (GTDB taxonomy): domain Bacteria; phylum Actinomycetota; class Actinomycetes; order Streptomycetales; family Streptomycetaceae; genus Streptomyces; species Streptomyces chartreusis_D. Next base: position 5,306,783 of record NZ_LT963352.1, on the reverse strand, counting down.
ACTGGCTGGTGGTGATGCCGCCGAACTTGGAGGAGTCGGAGTAGCCGAGCATGACCTCCTGGACGTCTCCGCGCAGGGCGACGAGCCGCCGGTAGGACGGGTCGGAGAGCATGTCCTCGAGGATGGTGTCGGCGGCCTTGAGCTCGTCGGTGGTCTCCAGCAGGGGCACGATGCCGATCTTGGCCCAGCCGGCGTGCAGGTCGATCAGTCCGGCCTCGCGGGCGAGGACGGCGGCGGCGAAGACGTCGTCGGCGCCCTGGCACATGGAGATGATGTACGACTCGATGACCTCGGGTCCGAAGACTTCCAGGGCCTTCTTGACGGTCTGGAAGACGCCGAGGGTCTTCTCGCCGGGCGCGTCCACGGGTGCGGGGGTGGGCGCGAGGGGGCGGCGGGAGCGCAGTTCCTTGGCGAGGAGCTTGGCGCGGTAGTCGCGGGGCATGTCCGCGTACCGCCAGGATTCCTCACCGAGCCGGTCGAACAGCTGGCCGAGGGCGTGGTGGTGGGCGTCGGCGTGTTCGCGGACGTCCATGGTGGCGAGCTGGAGGCCGAAGGCGGCCAGGGTGCGGATGGTGCGGGCGAGGCGGCCGTCGGCGAAGAGGCCGCCGCGGTGCTCGCGCAGGGAGGTCTGGATGATCCGCAGGTCGCTGATCAGCTCGCCGGTGCCGAGGTAGTCGCGGCCCGGCACGTGCGCGGTGCCCTTGGCGAGGCGCTGCTTGGTGTTCTCCAGCTTCTGCCGGATGCAGGTGGCCTTGAGCCGGTAGGGCTCCTCGGCGTTGAGGCGCTTGTAGCGGGGGCTGATCTCGGGGAGGTTCTCCAGGTCGTCCTGGAGGGAGGTCAGCAGTTCCTCGGTGGCGCCGGCGTAGCGGATGGAGTTGGACAGGAAGCCGCGGAGTTCGTCGATCGTCTCCAGGGCGTCGTTGATGCCGTGCTCGTGCTGGAGGATGAGGACGTCCCAGGTCACCTGGGGCGTGACGTTGGGGTTGCCGTCGCGGTCGCCGCCGATCCAGGTGCCGAAGGTGAGGGGGCGGGTGTCGTCGGGGAGCTTGACGCCGGCGCGCTCCAGCTCGGCGGTGAGGTCCTCCAGGACGTCGCCGACGGCGCCGGCGTGCAGTTCGTCCAGGTAGTAGATGGCGTTGCGGGCCTCGTCGGCGGGCTCGGGGCGGACGACGCGCAGTTCGTCGGTCTGCCAGACGAGGTCGATGTTCTCGGCCAGGCGGGTGTCGAGGCGGCGCCGGTCGGACTCGATGACCGGGGTCTCCAGGAGCGCGGCGACACGCCGGAGCTTGTTCAGGACCGACCGGCGCGCGGCCTCGGTCGGGTGGGCGGTGAACACGGGGCGGACGTTGAGGTTGCGGACCGTCTCGCGCAGGTGCTCGGGGTCGGCGTCCTTGAGCCGGTCGGCCGTGCGGGCGAGCAGTCCGCCCTCGGCGGCGCGGCGGGCGCGCAGCTCGCGGCCGCGGTGGACCTGCTCCGTGACGTTGGCCAGGTGGAAGTAGGTGGAGAAGGCGCGGACCAGCTTGGCCGCGGTCTGGAGTTCGGTACCGCGCAGCAGCTCGGCGGCGGCCTCGCCGTCCTCACGGGTGAGGCGGCGGACCTTCTCGACGAGCTCCAGGAGCTCGGGACCCTCCTGCCGGACGAGGGTCTCTCCGAGGAGGTCACCCAGTCGGCGGATGTCGGCACGCAGCTCGCTGCTCGTCGTCGTGGTCTGGTCGTCGGCACTGCTCACAGGTGCGGCTCCTTGCAGTGTTGAAGCTCGTCTGGGAGGGGAACCCGGACGGCGTCTCGCGCGGCGGGCGCCGCATACGGGCCGGACATCCGGGAAGAAATCAGAGCGGACCGCGCTGTCCGACCGACTCCAGGATAGGTGTCGGCCGGGACGCGCAGGCTCTGGGGCTCTTGCCGCCGGGCGGCGCACTGCCATACTTACGAAGCCGTAGGTTACGGAACCGTAGGAAACAGTGCGGGGTTCCCGTGACCCGGCACCCCTTCTCCATCCACATACCCCCCAGGGGACGCGTATGACCAGTAGTTCCGACGTGATCGAGAACGCCCCGAAGGCGTCCGGTCAGGCAACCGACCAAGAAGCCACCGCCACGCTGGGTGGCGAGCAGAAGCGGTCCATCGAGCAGATCGCCCTCCTCCTCTTCATCACCGTCCCGTTCCTCGCACTGCTGGCGGCGGTGCCGCTGGCCTGGGGCTGGGGTGTGAGCTGGCTGGACCTCGGTCTGCTGGTCTTCTTCTACTTCCTCGGGTGCCACGGCATCACGATCGGTTTCCACCGTCACTTCACCCACGGCTCCTTCAAGGCCAAGCGGCCGCTGAAGATCGCGCTGGCGGTCGCCGGGTCCATGGCGGTCGAGGGTCCCCTGGTCCGCTGGGTGGCCGATCACCGCAAGCACCACAAGTTCTCCGACGCGGAGGGCGACCCGCACTCGCCGTGGCGGTTCGGCGAGTCGCTCCCGGCCCTGATGAAGGGCCTGTGGTGGGCGCACATCGGATGGATGTTCGACGAGGAGCAGACTCCGCAGGACAAGTACGCCCCGGACCTGATCAAGGACAGGACGCTCCGCGCGATCTCCCGCCAGTTCGTCCTGTGGACGGTCGTGTCCCTGGCCCTCCCGGCGCTGATCGGCGGGCTGGTCACGATGTCCTGGTGGGGCGCGTTCACGGGGTTCTTCTGGGGTTCGCTCGTCCGGGTGGCCCTGCTGCACCACGTGACGTGGTCGATCAACTCGATCTGCCACGCGGTGGGCAAGCGCCCCTTCAAGTCGCGTGACCGCTCGGGCAACGTGTGGTGGCTGGCGATCCTGTCCTGCGGCGAGTCCTGGCACAACCTGCACCACGCCGACCCCACCTCCGCGCGGCACGGTGTGATGCGCGGCCAGCTGGACTCCTCCGCCCGGCTGATCCGCTGGTTCGAGATGCTCGGCTGGGCGTACGACGTGCGCTGGCCGTCACGCTCGCGTATCGATTCGCGGCGTAACACCGGGGAAGGCGGCTCCCGGCACGGGAAGGAGCCCGTCAAGGCGGCATGATGGTCGCTGTGGCGACCGACTCGAGCAGCACCCCCAGCAATGACAAGCCGCGGCGAGTGCGCCGCACGCGGATGACCGGTGCCGAGCGCCGCCAGCAGCTGCTGGAGATCGGTCGCACGCTCTTCGCCGCCAAGGGTTTCGAGGGCACGTCGGTGGAGGAGATCGCGGCGAAGGCCGGGGTCTCCAAGCCGGTGGTGTACGAGCACTTCGGCGGCAAGGAAGGGCTATACGCGGTGGTCGTGGACCGCGAGATGCGGTGCCTGCTGGAGATGGTCACCAGTTCGCTCACGGCCGGCCACCCGCGCGAACTGTGCGAGCAGGCGGCCTTCGCCCTGCTGGACTACATCGAGGAGTACACGGACGGTTTCCGCATCCTGGTCCGTGACTCCCCCATCCCCCAGTCGACGGGATCCTTCGCCTCCCTCATCTCGGACATCGCCACCCAGGTGGAGGACATCCTGGGCCGCGAGTTCAAGAGCCGCGGCTTCGACCCCAAGCTGGCCCCGCTGTACGCCCAGGCCCTGGTCGGCATGGTCGCCCTGACCGGCCAGTGGTGGCTGGACGTACGCAAGCCGAAGAAGGCCGAGGTGGCCGCGCACCTGGTGAACCTCGCGTGGCACGGGCTGGACGGACTCGAGGCCAAGCCGCACCTGATAGGGCGTCGCAAGAGTTGACGCCAGTTGAACCTATGGGCCACGAGATTAATCTTGTGGCACCATGCGCGCATGACTGAGATCACGATCAGCGCTGCCCGTTCCCAGCTCGGCGACCTGGTCCGGCGTGCGGCCCACAGCCGCGAGACCATCGCCATCACCGACCACGGCCACGTGGCCGCGCTGCTCGTGTCTCCTCAGGTGATAGAGGATCTCGAAGACGCCCTCGCCGTCGCCGACTACCAGCGACGCAAGGCCGAGGGCACGCTCGGCGAGGGGGTCCCGCACGAAGAGGTCGGGCGCATGCTGGGGCTGCGTCCGTGACTTACCGCATCATCTGGGAGACGGACGCCACCAACGCGGCCGTACGCTTCCTCAAGGACGACCCGGCCGGGCTCGCCGCCGTGTACGAAGCCGTCGACGCGCTCGCCGAGACTCCCCGTCCTGCCAGTTCCACCCCTTACGGCCCGGGCTTCCGCCGACTCCGCGTCGGCGACTACCGCGTCCTGTACGTCATCGACGAGGACGTGATCCGCATCCTGTTCACCCACCTGGGCCGAACGGCGTAGCCACCGGTCACACCTGCTTCCGCGCCACCGCGAACACCCTGCGGAACGGGAACGGCGTGCCGTGCGGTCCCGCCGGATAGGCCTCGCGCAGGGCGGCCCGGTACTCGGCGAGGAAGCCGTCCCGCGCCTCGGGATCCTCGGCGAGGGCGGTCAGCACGGGCCGCAGGCCGGTCCCCTTCACCCAGTCGAGCACGGGGTCCTCGCCCTGGAGCAGGTGGATGTACGTCGTCTCCCACACGTCGGCGGTGCAGCCGAGCGAGGTGAGCCGCTCCAGATAGGCCTCGGGGGTGTGGACGGCGTCGGCGTGACGCAGAGTGCCGTCGAGCCGGTCGCGCCAGCGCGGGGCGTGCGCGAGTTCGCGCATGAGCCGGTGGCTCGGGGCGTCGAAGTTCCCGGGGACCTGGAAGGCGAAGATCCCGTCGGGTTCCAGCGCGGCCACCCAGTCTGCGAACCGGTCGAGGTGCCCCGGCACCCACTGGAGGGTGGCGTTGCTGATGATCAGGTCGCAGGGTTCGCTCGGTGCCCAGGTGCGGGCGTCGGCGTGGGCGAAGTCGAGACGGCCGCCGCCCGGCGTGGGCCCCTCGTGCTCGACATGGGCCTTGTCGAGCATCTCGGGCGAGTTGTCGTAGCCGGTGATCCGGGCGGCGGGCCAGCGGGCGGCGAGCAGCGCGGTGACATTGCCGGGCCCGCAGCCGAGGTCGGCGATGCGGGGAGGGTCGCCGGGGAGGTCGGGGACGCGGGCGAGGAGGTCGGTGAAGGGGCGGGCGCGATGGCCGGCATGCCGGAGGTACCGGGCGGGGTCCCAGGTGGGGGCGGCTGCGGGCATGGGTCCTCCTGGTGTCCGTAAGGGACGTACGGGGCGCACACACAGCGTGACACTGAATTTATCTCGACGTCAAGAAAATGGATGTCAAGAGACTCTACGTCGACACAACCACTACACTGATCGCCATGGAGGACGAGGTCGACCGGCTGGTCGCAGCATGGCGCCGGGAGCGCCCGGACCTCGACGTCGAACCGCTCGAGGTGCTCAGCCGCGTGAGCAGACTGGCCCGGCATCTGGACCGGGCACGCCGGCTGGCCTTCTCCGAGCACGGCCTGGAGCCGTGGGAGTTCGACGTCCTGACGGCGCTGCGCCGGGCGGGCACGCCGTACCAGCTCTCGCCGGGGCAGCTCCTCACCCAGACCCTGGTCACCTCGGGCACGATGACGAACCGCATCGACCGCCTGGCGAAGAAGGGCCTCGTGGAGCGCCTCCCCGACCCCAGCGACCGCCGAGGCGTCCTGGTCCGGCTGACGGCTGAGGGCCGGGACCGCGCGGACCAGGCCCTGGCGGGTCTGCTGGACCAGGAGCGCGCGATCCTCGCGGAGCTCACCCGCGCCCAGCGGGGCGAACTGGCGGGGCTTCTACGCCAGCTGACCGCCCCGTTCGACAACATCCCCGGCTAGGTCGGCGGGCCCGACTCCGGCCCGCCGGGCGAGGGCGACGGCGGCGAGCGTGGAATGCACGCCGAGCTTGCCCAGCACGTTCTGCATGTGCGTACGCACCGTGTGCGGCGACAGATAGAGGCGCTCGGCGACGGCCTTGCGCCCCAGCCCCGCCACCATGCACCGCAGCACTTCCCGCTCACGCGGAGTGAGGGACTCGACGAGCCGCTCGCTCTCGGTGCGGTGCTTGCGCGCGGCCGTCAGTTCCCGCAGCACGCCGGTCAGCAGGGCCGGCGGCAGATGCGTCTCGTCCCGCAGCACGCCTCGGATGACGGTGAGCAGCCGGGACAGCGAGCAGTCCTTGGCGACCCACCCGGAGGCCCCGGCCTGGAGGGCCAGCGCGGCCCGGCGCGGGTCGTCCTTCTCGGCGAGCACGACGATCCGTACGTTCGGCTGCGCGGACCGCACGCCCGTGACGAGGGAGATCCCGTCGACGAGCCCGTCCTCGTTGCCCTCCTGCACGGGTACGGCCGGGCGAGCGCCCGGCACCTTGCCGCCCAGATCGGCGTCGACGAGCAGCACGTCGAACCGCCGCCCCTCGGCGACCGCCCGCTCCAGGCTGCGCAGCGCGGCAGGGCCGCTGCCGGCCGCGGAGACCTCGACATCGGGCTCGGCGGCCAGGGCCGCCGCGAGTGACTCGGCGAAGATGCGATGGTCGTCGACGACCAGGACTCGGATGCGAACCACGTAACCCCCTTCCCCAGGCTCCTGAAGAGCAGGGGATACCCCATCGTCGGAAGACGAACCGCACGGGTACGACACCGGGGTGCCCGGATCTGCTGCATCTGTCCGTCCGTCCTCACAGCAGCCTGGCCGGGTCGCCGCCAGCCGCACGGCCGCCGCCGCGCAGAAACCGCTACCCCCACCCCGGGTGTCGTACCCGGCTGTCTCGCCCCCTGATCGGCACCGGCCCCCACCGGTGCTGTTCATCAGAGTACGGCCGGGGGCCCGGAGCGGAAGGTTATTTGCAGAACTGACTGTCCTGCGCGTTTATGGTGTGCCGCATGTTCCGTCTTGAGACAGAAGTCGACAAGGCCCGACGTGATCTGCTCCGTACACGCCTGCGGGAAACGAACACGGCCGCCTCTCCGGTACTGCGCGCCCTGCGCGGAACGCCGGACGAAAGGGACGTCCCGTTGCACGTGTGGGCTGTGAACGACACGGACGACGGCCTGGCGGGCGGCCTCGTCGGCTACACCTGGGCGACCTGGCTCCACGTCACATACCTCTGGGTCGACGAACGCCACCGCGGCGCGGGGCTGGGCGCCCGGCTCCTGTGGGAGGCGGAACGCATCGCCTCCCGCGAACGCGGCTGCCGGGCGGCCCGCCTGGAGACATGGGACTTCCAGGCCCCTCGCTTCTACGAGAAGCAGGGGTACGAGGTGGTGTGCGTGGTGCCGGACTATCCGCCGGGCATCACGGAGTACACGCTGACGAAGCGGCTGGGCTGACGACCTCGTCGCCGTCGCTGTTCGACCCACCGATAGCGTTGCTTCGCTTGAGTTGTCCCCCCACATCAACGGGAGCACACAGTGAACCGCCCTGCTCGGCTCGTGACAGCCGCGCTCACCGCATCCGCGGCCCTGCTGCTGACCGCCTGCGATTCGGGGGGAGGTGACGGGGCGTCGTCCGACAAGATCGCCGGTGCGGATCCGGCCGATTCGCCATCGGCTTCGCCGTCGATCTCCGCGTCGGCGGACGGGATCGACCGGCCGGAGATCAAGCTGCCGGATGACATGAGGAACGTCTTCGAGGACAGGCAGACCGGAGACCCCCAGAAGGACACCATCCTCGCCGACAACGAACGGGCCATCAACAGTGTGGATCAGGCGATGGCGTACGGCGACCTGAAGAAGTCCGGCATGGGTTTCTACTACACGGACAGCGCGCTGGTTGGCGTCTACAACTACGCGAAGGACAACATCGCCAGGAAGACCAGCTGGGCCGGCACGCTGCGCTACTTCGATCGTCAGGTGACGGTGTTCGATAAAACGTCAGCGGCAGTGACGTACTGCGCGGACGAGAGCAAGGCAAACGTCAAGGACCTCAAGACCAACAAGGTGAACGTGGTCAAGACCTCGCCCGACAGCTACGTCTACTACAACACCGGCGTCAAGAAGAACAAGCAGGGCGTCTGGCAGATCTGGAGCCTCCACGAGGACCGGGGTGCCAAGAGGTGCCAGCCGTGACACGACGCGTGGTGCTCGCGGCTCTCACCTCCGCGCTGTTCCTCCTTGGGGTCGACACAGCTGTCGCCGGAGGAATCGGCAGCAACGGATCCCGAGATGTCGAGGCGTCCGGTGACTCCTCAGGTCGGGTGCTGCAGTCGCGCATCACCTTCAATGTCAAGGGCGCAGCCCCGTCGAAGGACGGCGGCCCGATCACGTCCAACGCCGTGGACTGGGAGCCACCGGCCTGCTGGTACGAGCCCTACTGGAAGGCAAAGGACTTCAAGACCTACACCGAGGCCAACTGGTCGATGTACGAGTCTGTCGGCGGCGATCCCGTGGGCATCGCGGACGACAAGGCGCGTTACAAGGGAGGCCACCCATACAAGGACTTCAACGTCGACAAGAACGACGAGGGCATGTGGTGGGTGGCCGTCACGAATCCGAAGATGAAGGATGACCCTGCCGCCAACGACTGCAAGCGCAAGCCCTTCTGGGTGGACAACGGCGAGAACCCCGGCGTGCCCCAGGCCATCGACACCGAGACGCTCGCCGGGCTTGCGCACCAGCGGACCGTCGTGCCGCCGACCAGGGTCTCCCTCGCGCCGAACGGCAAGTCGACGGTGAACGCCCCCACCTGGGTCTGGCTGGACAAGGGCACCTTCAAGCCCGTCTCCGTCACGGCGAGTCTGCCCGGTACGGGGCTGTGGGCGACCACGACCGCCAAGCCGGTGAGCCTGCACCTCGACCCTGGGACGGAGGACGCGGAGAGCCTTCCGGCGTCCGGCGAGTGCGTGATCAACGACGACGGGTCGATCGGAGAGCCGTACGCCAGGGGCAAGGCGGAGCTGACGCCGCCGTGCGGGGTGCGGTACCTGCGGTCCTCGGGGGACGGCTCCTACGGCCTCGAGGCGACCCTCACCTGGGACATCAGCTGGGAAGGCGCCGGCGGCACCGGCGGCGACCTGCCCAGCGGCACGTTCGCCACCACCACCGAGGTGGCGGTCCAGGAGTACCAGGCCGTCAACCGCTGACGTAGCGGAGAAGCGGGCGGGCGCCCTTCCTCGTGGAGGACAGGGCGCCCGCTCGGGCTGTCAGCGCAGGCGGCGCGCCCCGGCTGACGGCACTGCCTCGAAGACGCGCGGTGCGGTGAAGCCCGCCGTGGCGAAGGCCTCCTGGATCGCCTTGGTGAGCGCGTCCACGTCGGTCTCCTCGGCGAGGACGATCGCCGAGCCGCCGAAGCCGCCGCCGGTCATGCGGGCACCCAGGGCGCCGGAGGTGAGGGCCGTGTCGACGACCAGGTCCAGTTCGGGGCAGGAGATGCGGAAGTCGTCCCGGAGGGAGGCGTGGCCCTCGGCCAGGACCGGGCCGATCGCCCGGGTCTCGCCCGACTCCAGCAAGGACACCACCCGCTCGACGCGCTCGTTCTCCGTGACGATGTGGCGGACCAGGCGGCGGACCTCGTCCTCGTCGCCGAGGCGGGCCAGGGCCTCGTCCAGTTCCGCGTACGGCACGTCCCGCAGGGCGTCGACGCCGAGCAGCGCCGCGCCCTTCTCGCAGCCCGCGCGGCGCTTGCCGTACTCGCCCTCGCTGTGGGAGTGCTTGACCTGCGTGTCGACGACGAGGAGGCGCATGCCCTCGGCCGCCAGGTCGAAGGGGATCTGGCGCTGGGAGAGGTCGCGGGTGTCGAGGAAGAGGGCGTGGCCCGCCTCGCAGCACGCCGACGCGGTCTGGTCCATGATGCCGACCGGGGCGCCCACGTAGACGTTCTCCGCGCGCTGGCACAGGCGGGCCAGCTGCCAGCCCCGCAGGTCCAGCGCGTACAGGTCGTTCAGGGCCAGTGCCACGACCACTTCCAGCGCCGCCGACGACGACAGGCCCGCGCCCGAGGGGACCGTGGAGGACAGGTGGATGTCCGCGCCGGTCACCGCGTGGCCGGCCTCGCGCAGGGCCCACACCACGCCCGCCGGGTACGCCGTCCAGTTCTTGTCCGACTCGGGGGACAGGTCGTCCAGGCGGAGTTCGCTCACCCCGCCCTCGACGTCCGCCGAGTGGAGGCGGAGCACGCCGTCCGCACGGCGGGAGACCGCCGCCACCGCCGTGTGCGGCAGGGCGAACGGCATGACGAAGCCGTCGTTGTAGTCGGTGTGCTCACCGATGAGGTTGACGCGGCCCGGTGCCGCCCAGACTCCGTGCGGCTCGGCGCCGTACAGCTCCGTGAACCGCTCGGCGACCGCTCCGGCGGCCTCGTCGGCAACAGCCTCGCTCATCCCTGACCCCTGACCCTTCGTTCCGTACTAGTTGTCGCGCCGCTGCGCGAAGTCCCAGGCGTCCGCGACGATTCCGTCGAGGTCCGCTCGGGACGGCTTCCAGCCCAGCTTCTCGCGCGCCGTGGCGGCCGATGCCACCAGGACCGCCGGATCGCCGCCCCGGCGGGGGGCGACCACTTCCGGGATCGGGTGGCCGGTCACCCGGCGGACCGTCTCGATGACCTCGCGGACGGAGAAGCCGTTGCCGTTGCCGAGGTTGCAGATCAGGTGCTCGCCGGAGGCGGCGGCGCCCAGCGCCAGCAGGTGGGCCTCGGCCAGGTCCGCGACGTGGATGTAGTCGCGCACGCAGGTGCCGTCCGGCGTCGGGTAGTCGTCGCCGAAGACGGAGATCGCGTCGCGCCTGCCCTGCGCGACCTGGAGGACGAGCGGGATCAGGTGGGACTCGGGGTCGTGGCGCTCGCCGTACTCGCCGTACGCCCCGGCCACGTTGAAGTAGCGCAGCGAGACCGCGCCCAGGCCGTGGGCGGCCGCCTCACCGCTGATCATGTGGTCCACCGCGAGCTTCGTGGCGCCGTACGGGTTGGTCGGGGCGGTGGGCGCCGACTCGACGATCGGGACCTGCTCCGGCTCGCCGTACGTCGCCGCCGTCGAGGAGAAGACGAGCTTGCGGACGCCCGCCTCGCGCATCGCCGCGAGCAGGGCCATGGTGCCGCCGACGTTGTTGTCCCAGTACTTCTCCGGCTTCACGACCGACTCGCCGACCTGCGAGAACGCGGCGAAGTGCAGGACGCCGTCGAAGGAGGAGTCCAGCCACTTGGCGGCGTCGCGGATGTCGCCCTCCACGAAGGAGGCACCCGCCGGGACGCCCTCGCGGAAGCCCGTGGAGAGGTTGTCGAGGACGACGACCTCGTGACCGGCTTCCAGCAGGTGCTGGGCGACCACGCTGCCGACGAAACCCGCGCCGCCTGTCACCAGGTACTTGCCGCTCATGAACTCGCTACCTCTCGCAGTCGCTCGGCCGCGCGCTCCGGCGGCACGTCATTGATGAAGACGTTCATACCGGACTCGGAACCCGCGAGGAACTTCAACTTGCCGGAAGTGCGGCGGATGGTGAAAAGCTCGAGGTGAAGCGCGAAATCCTCCCGCACGACCCCGTCGAACTCCTCCAGCGCGCCGAACGGGGCCTGGTGCCAGGCCGCGATGTACGGGGTCGGAGGCTCGCCCTCACCGAAGATCCGGTCGAAGCGCCTCAAGAGTTCCAGATAAATCTTGGGGAACTCTGTGCGCGCCGCCTCGTCCAGCCCGAGCAGGTCGGGCACGCGGCGCTTGGGGTACAGGTGGACCTCGTACGGCCAGTGCGCCGCGTACGGCACGAAGGCCACCCAGTGGTCGCCCTCCAGGACGATCCGTTCCTCGGCGAGTTCACGCTCCAGGACGGCGTCGAAGAGGTTCTCCCCGCCCGTCATCTCCTTGTGGGCCGCGACGGAGCGGAGCATCAGGGCGGTGCGCGGGGTGGTGAAGGGGTAGGCGTAGATCTGTCCGTGCGGGTGCTGGAGGGTCACGCCGATCTCGGCACCCCGGTTCTCGAAGCAGAACACCTGCTCGACGGAGGGGAGATGGGACAGCTCCGACGTACGGTCCGTCCACGCCTCCAGCACCAGGCCGGCCTGCTCCTCGCTGAGGCTCGCGAAGGACGCGTTGTGGTCGGACGTGAAGCAGACGACCTCGCACCGGCCGGAGTCGCCGGCCAGCGAGGGGAACCGGTTCTCGAACACGACGACGTCGTACGACGAGTCCGGGATCTCGCTCAGCCGGTCGCCCTCGGAGGGGCACAGGGGACACTCGTCGGCCGGCGGATGGTAGGTGCGGCCCTGGCGGTGCGAGGCGATGGCGACGGAGTCGCCGAGCAGGGGGTCGCGGCGGATCTCGGACGTGGTGACGGTGCGGTCCAGCGGGCGGCGGTCGGCCGCGTCCCGCACGCTGTCGTCACGCAGGTCGTAGTAGATGAGCTCGCGACCGTCGGCCAGCCGGGTCGAGGTCTTCTTCACGCCGGACTCCTCATCCTTCAAACATAACCCAACATACCAAAACACAACTCACCACATTCGTCAACATCACAATCAAACAAAGAGCATCAACGGACGTGTTCAATATCTGAAGGCGGAGGCGTAGATTCCGCGAGGTATCGGTTCGCGCAACGAAGCGAGGGCTCATGCATCCCCCCACCTACCTGGCAGCCGAGCTGCGACTCCCCACGAACTGGCTCGACTACACGATCCTCGGCATCTACTTCGCCGTCGTCCTCGGCATCGGCTTCGCCGCCCGCCGCTCGGTGAAGACCAGTCTCGACTTCTTCCTCTCCGGCCGTTCCCTGCCCGCCTGGGTCACCGGCCTCGCGTTCATCGCCGCCAACCTGGGCGCCACCGAGATCCTCGGCATGGCCGCCAACAGCGCCCAGTACGGCGTCTACACCACGCACTGGTACTGGATCGGCGCCATCCCGGCCATGGTCTTCCTCGGCCTGGTGATGATGCCCTTCTACTACGGCTCCAAGGTCCGCTCGGTCCCGGAGTTCCTGCTGCTGCGCTTCGACAGGGCCGCGCACCTGCTCAGCTCGGGCCTCTTCGCCTGCGCCGCCATCCTCATCGCGGGCGTCAACCTCTACGCCCTGGCCATCGTCGTCGAGGCGCTGCTGGGCTGGCCGGAGTGGGTGGCCATCGTGGTCGCCGGCTTCTTCGTACTCGCCTACATCACCCTCGGCGGCCTCTCCTCGGCCATCTACAACGAGGTCCTCCAGTTCTTCGTGATCCTCGCCGCGCTCATCCCCATCACGGTGCTCGGCCTGAAGAGCGTCGGAGGCTGGGACGGCCTGTCCGACTCCCTCACCCGGTCCCACGGCGCCGACTTCATGACCTCCTGGGGCGGCACGGGCATCGGCAGTGCCAACCCGCTGGGCGCCAACTGGCTGACGATCGTCCTGGGCCTGGGCTTCGTGCTCTCTTTCGGCTACTGGACGACGAACTTCGCCGAGGTGCAGCGCGCCCTGTCCGCGAAGAACCTCTCGGCGGCCCAGCGCACACCACTCATCGCCGCGTTCCCGAAGATCTTCATCGTCTTCCTGGTGATGATCCCGGGTCTGGTCGCCGCGGTGCTGGTCCCGAAGATCGGCACGTCCGGCTCCGACCTCCAGTACAACGACGCGATCCCTTACCTGATGGAGCAGTTGCTGCCCAACGGCGTGCTGGGCATCGCCGTGACCGGCCTCCTCGCGGCGTTCATGGCGGGCATGGCGGCCAACGTGTCGTCGTTCAACACGGTGTTCACGACGGACATCTGGGCGAAGTACGTGGTGAAGGGGCGGGAGGACGCGTACTACGTGCGCTTCGGCCGCCTGATCACCGCGATCGGTGTCCTGGCCTCCATCGGCACGGCGTTCCTGGCGTCGTCCTTCTCCAACATCATGAGCTACCTCCAGACGCTGTTCTCCTTCTTCAACGTGCCGATGTTCGTCGTCTTCATCATCGGCATGTTCTGGAAGCGGGCGTCCATGAAGTCGGGCTTCTGGGGGCTCGTCGCGGGCACCACCGCCGCGATGGTCAACTACTTCGTCATCTACAAGCAGGGCATCATCGACATCCCCTCCGACCAGGGGGCCAACTTCGTCTCGGCGATCGCGGGGTTCGTCGCGGGCGCGGTCGTCATGGTGGCGGTGTCGCTCTTCACCGCGCCGAAGCCGGTCGGGGAACTCCAGGGGCTCGTCTACGGCACGACCTCGCCCGGCATGGCGGAGCCGCCCGCGCCCGGGGACGAGGCCTGGTATCGCAAGCCGGCGCTGCTGGGGTGGGGCGCGGTCGTGCTGGCCGCGGCCTGCTACATCCCGTTCTCGTTCTGACCGCTTTCTGATCCGGGAGTTTGAGGGAACATGTCCGAGTTCTACTCCGAGAAGGACGTGCAGCGGGAAGTCACCGAGTTGCAGGGCAAGTCGGCGACGGCTGCGCGGTTGTTCGACATCCGGCGGATCATCGGTGGGTTGTTCGTGGTCTACGGGGTCATCGTCACGATCGCGGGGTTCACGGCGTCCGATGCCGACATCGACAAGGCGGAGGGTGTGAACATCAACCTGTGGACCGGGTTGGGGATGCTCGCGCTGGGGGTGTTCTTCCTGGTGTGGCTGAAGCTGCGGCCTGTGGCTCCCCCGCCGCCGGGTGTCGTGCCCGGGGACGAGGAGCGGGCCGAGTGACCGACGGCGTCACAGGTACTCGGCGTCGGTGCTGAGGCCGGGTGGGTGCGCAGTCCGGCGGAGCGGGGTGCCGCTGCGCCCACCCGTGCCGCCCTGGGGGTACCCCCTGCTCGAAGAGCTTGGGGGAGGCACGACTGGCCGCAGCGGGGGGGGCGAGCGCGCTGACTACGGCTCCGGTTCCGGGGCCGGGGGGCGGGTGAGTGGGCCCGCGCGGTCCAGCAACCCCGTGCGAGCCGCCAGGGCCGCTGCCTCCAGGCGGGAGCCCACTCCCAGTTTCATCAGGACCCGTTGGACGTGCGTGCGGGCCGTGGAGGGGGCGATGCCCATGCCCGCCGCGATCAGGCGGGTGTCCTCGCCGTCCGCGACGCGGACCAGGACCTCCACCTCCCGCGGCGTGAGCATCGACAGCAACCGCTGGCCCTCGTCGTCCGGTTGGGCCGCCGGGTTGAGCAACTCGCTGAACGCGCCTTGCAGCAGCTGCGGCGCCACCGCCGCCTCCCCCGCCCGGGCCTTCATGATCGCCCGCTCGACACCCTCTATGCGCTCATCGTGACGTACGTACCCCGACGCCCCCGCGGCGAAGGCGGCCGCGATACCGCGCGGACTCGGCACCGGCCCCAGGACCAGGACCGCGACCTGCGGACGCTCCCGCTTGATCCGCACCACCGGGTCGAAGATCCCCGGCTCCGCCGGCGTGGCCGTCCCCAGCAGGCACACCTCCGGCGCCCGTGTGATCACCAGCTCCGCCGCCCCCGCGGCCGGCGCCGCCGCGGCCAGCACCCGGTGCCCCCGCAGCTTCAGCGCCGAGGCCAACGCCTCGGCCAGCAGTCGGTGGTCGTCGACCACCATGAGCCGCACTCCCATCGAGCAACCCCCCAGTCACCCCGGTCCCCCCAGATGGAAGCCCCCCGGCTCCCCCGCCTTCATGCCCCCGGAAGCTACACGCTTGTTCGACGTTGCGCTCCCCCTACCGGCGAGAATCGCCCCGGATCGCCGAAATTCCTCTCATTCGAGGTTGACTGAGCCAAACGCGAACGGTCCCGCCCCTGAACAGGGACGGGACCGTACCGGCACTCAGTCGATCACCAAGCGGACACCGATCGATCAGCTCGTTCCGAAGGCGACCGCGAGGTACTCCTTCTCACTCGTGCTGCTGGTCCGCTTGCTCGCGTACACCTTGGACATGAACAGGTGCCCGTCGCCGTACAGGAGCTCGGAGTACTCCGGCGACATGCTCGTCTCCACGTCCCGCACCGTGTCCGTCGCCGGGTTCTCCAGCAGCTTCGTCTGCTTGAAGCTGCCCCCGTCGATGCTCACGATCTGCCCGCCCTTGTCGTACGGCGGCCGCTTGTACGCGATCAGGTTGCCGCCGTCCATGCGCAGCGGCGAGATCGTGTAGCCGTCGCCCGCGTCGGCCCGCTGCCCGGTCTGCTTGCCGGTGGCGAGGTCGAAGGCGACGATCTCGTTGGTCTGGCTGTACTCGCCGGTGCCGTCGTGCTCCTCGGTCGGCAGGTACAGCCGGTCGTTGCCGACGGCCAGCTGGTTGCAGTACTCGATGCGGGTGATGCCCTCGCAGCGGGCCGCGAACTGCTCGCCCGGCGCGGAGATGCGCGTGCGCAGCTTGCCGGTCTTGTTGTCGATGGAGAAGAAGTCGGAGATGCCGCTGCCGTCGCCCGCGGAGTCGCCGACGTCGGCGGCCACGACGAGCGGGTTGGTCGACACGATGCTCGCGTACTCGATGCCCTGGGCCATCTTGTACTCCGAGATCACCTTCCCGGACGCCGGGTCGATGGTCTGGATGTGCAGCTGCCGTTGCTCGTACGTGCCGCACTTGCGCACCGCGACCAGCTTGTCGCCGCCGCCGTACCCGGCGTCGTAGCAGGAGTCGGTCGGCTTCGGGCTCCACAGGAGCTTGCCGGACAGGTCGAAGGCGGCGCCGCCGCTGGTGCTGCCGACGGCGACCGTGTCGCCGCTGATCGTGACGTTGTCGAAGTTGATCAGCTGGTCACCGGTCTTGACGGTCTTCGTCCACAGCCTCTTGCCGGCGTCGAGATCGATCACGGCGAGCTGGCTGCACCCGTGCGACGGGTCGGCCTTGGTCGGCATCGCGGGCTGGTAGAGGATCGCCGTCTTGTTGTCGTCGGTGACATGGCGGCTGACCTGGCAGACCGGGCCGTCCAGCGGGATCGTCCACTGCTTGCTGCCCTTGTCGCGGTCGTAGCCGACGATCTGGGCGATGCCGCTCTTGGCGTACGTCTTGTCGGTGAGCCACGAACCGGAGACGACGACCGTGCTGTCGTTCTTCACCTCGGGCATCGGGACCTGGAAGAGGACCTTGGCACTGGGGTCGGCCGGGGCCTTCTCCTTGCCGCCGGAGCTGGTGCCGCCGTTGTTGTCGTCCGTGCCGCCGGTGCCGCCGCCGGAGCCGGCCGTGTCGTCCTTCTTGCCGCCGTCCTGGGACGAGGAGTACCAGACACCGCCGCCGACGATCAGGGCGATCGCCACGACCGCGGCCACGATGATGGCCAGCTGCGCGTTGAACTTCCTGCCCCCGCCCGGCTGTCCGGGCTGCGGCTGGAGCGGCATGGTCGGCTGCGGATAGCCGTAACCGGGCTGCCCGTATCCCGGCTGGCCCGGCTGCCCGTACGGCGCCTGCGGCGGCTGCCCGTATCCGGGCTGGCCGTATCCGGGCTGCTGGCCGGGATAGCCGTACCCCGGCTGAGGCTGCTGCGCGGGCGGCGGGGGCGGCGTCTGCGGAGCCGCCGGCGGAGGCGTCTGCGGAGCCTGCGGGTAGCCGTACCCCGGCTGCGGGGGCCGGCCCTGGGGCGGCCCGAAGCCTCCCCCGGGCGGGGGCTGCTGGGGCGGCGGAGGCGGCGGCTGGGTCATGGCGTGAGTACCTCGCGGAAGGGGACGGACGACGAAGACGAAGGCAGGACCGAAGGGGGAAGAGTCACTTGCCGTAGGCGAGCATCAACTTCTCCTTCGTGTCGTCGTTTCCGCTCAGCCGCGTCGTCGAGATGTAGAAGCGCCCGTCGACCCAGTCGGTGTCCCTGGAGAAGAAGCCGTTCTCGATGTCCGCCGCGTTCTGCGGGTTCTGGAGCAGCTTGACCGGCTTGTGGCCGCTGCCGCCGGTCGGGATGGACACGACCTGGCCGCCCGCGTCGTACGACGGCTCCACATAGGCGATGAGCTTGCCGCCCTCGACCTTCATCGGCAGCATCGACTCGTCGGCCGGGGACTTCACCCGCCACTTCTCCTTGCCGTCGGCGAGGTTGACCGCGACGATCTCGTTGGCGCCGCTGGTCGCCTCCGTGGGGAGGTAGAGCGTGGTGTCGTCGACGGCGACGCCCTGGCAGCCCTGGAGGTCGCGTTCGAGGATGGCCCAGCCGCACTCGGGGGCGAAGTCCTCGTCGAAGCCGACCTGCGAGCGGAACTTGCCGCCGGAGGTGAAGGTGGAGATGTTCCAGGCCTTCTTGTCCTCGTTGGTGCTGTAGACGACCAGCGGGCTGACCGAGTAGGTGCGCGCGACCCGCCAGCCCTTGTCGAACGGCTGGGTCCACTTGACGTCGCCGGTGCGCGGGTCGAGCTCCTGCACCTCGTCGTGCTCCTTCGCGGTGCCGGCACCGCAGGAGGAGACGGCGATCAGCTTCTCGCCGCCGGCGAACGCGGAGGGGAAGCAGGCGCTGCCGTACTTCTTCTTGTCGAAGAGCTTGTCGCCGTTGGTGACGTCGTAGGCCGTGCCGGACTGGGAGCGGCCCACCATCAGCGTCTTGCCGGTGATGGACAGTTCGACGGAGAGCGTGGAGTCGAACAGGGCGCCGTCGGCGACCTGCTGCTTCCAGCCCTTCTCGCCCGTGTCGAGGTCGATCTCCTGCAGCTGGTTGCACTTGGCGCGGTCGCTGCTGCCGCTCATGTACGCGACGACGATCTTGTCGTCGGACGTCTTCTGCGGGGTGGTCGCACAGATCTTCTGCGGGAAGGTGATGGCGTCCCAGGTCGGCTTGCCGTCACCGACGTTGTAGGCGAAGAGCTGCTTGTACGCCGCCTTCACCGCCGTCTTGTCGGTGATCCACATGCCGGGGGCGTCGGCGCCGGAACCGGGCGCGTCGGGCGACTCCTTGTACCAGAGGACCTTCGCCTCGCCCGCCTGGCGGCCCTCGTTGAGGTTCTCCGGGTCCTCGCCGCCGTCGCCGCTGCCGTCACCGGGGTTGACCGGGGCGGAGGCACCGGACTTGGCGTCGTCGGTCTGCTGGGCGACCGGCTTCTTCTTGCCCTTGCCGCTGTCTCCGCCGGTGACGGCCCACACGGTGCCGCCGACGACGAGCAGCGCTGCCACGGCGGCGCCTATGATCAGGGCGGGCTTGCCCTTGAAGGGGTTGCCCGAGCCACCCCCGGGCGGGGTGCCGGGCGCGCCGGGGTACTGCGGCTGCTGCGGGTAGCCGTAGCCGGGCTGGCCGTACGGACCCGGCGGCTGCGGCTGGCCGTAGGGGCCGGAGTTGTACGGTCCCGGCTGCCCGTACGGCCCGGGCTGCTGCGGGGGCTGCTGGGGATAGCCGTATCCGGGCTGCGGCGGCCCCTGCGGGGGCGGTGGCGCCTGGGGCGGGCCCTGGGGCGGCGGCGGGGTCTGCGGTGCCCCGAAGCCACCGCCCTGCGGCGGCTGGTTCTGCGGTGCTCCGAAGCCACCGTGCGGTGGCTGACTGGGCGGCTGAGTCATCAGCGGCTCCCCCGTTCGATCACTGATTTTTAGCCACGCCCTGAGGTACGCAATGGGCTCAGAGTCGCTTCATGAAGTTCTAAGACGGCTCTTTCTATCACCCGGTGCCGACAGGCCACGGGGCCGTATCACCCCCTGTTCCCAAGGGAGGACCGGCCTGTGATGCCGTTGTTATGCGCCTTCACGCACCCTTCACGCGTCCTCGGCGAGTTCCAGCCAGCGCAGTTCCAGCTCCTCGCGCTGACCGGCCAACTCGCGCAGCTCGGCGTCCAGTTCGGCGACCTTCGAGAAGTCCGTGGCGTTTTCGGCGATCTGGGCGTGGAGCTTGGTCTCCTTCTCGGAGACCTTGTCGAGCTGCCGCTCGATCTTCTGCAGTTCCTTCTTGGCTGCGCGCTGGTCGGCGGCGCTCTTCTCCGGGGCGGCGGTCTGCGGCGCCGCGGCGGGCGTCGCGGCGGCCGCGGCCTCCTCCATGCGCTGCCGCCGCTCCAGGTACTCGTCGATGCCGCGCGGCAGCATCCGCAGGGTGCCGTCACCGAGCAGGGCGAACACCCGGTCGGTGGTGCGCTCGATGAAGAACCGGTCGTGGGAGATGACGATCATCGAGCCGGGCCAGCCGTCGAGCACGTCCTCCAGCTGCGTCAGCGTCTCGATGTCGAGGTCGTTGGTGGGCTCGTCGAGGAAGAGGACGTTGGGCTCGTCCATGAGGAGCCGCAGCAGCTGGAGCCGCCGCCGCTCACCGCCGGACAGGTCGCCGACCGGCGTCCACTGCTTCTCCTTGGTGAAGCCGAACGTCTCGCACAGCTGCCCGGCCGTCATCTCGCGCCCCTTGCCCAGGTCGACGCGCTCGCGCACCTGTTGCACGGCCTCCAGCACGCGTGTGTTCGGGTCGAGTTCGGCGACCTCCTGGGAGAGGTAGGCCAGCTTCACGGTCTTGCCGACACGGACGCGCCCACCCGCGGGCTGGGCCTCGCCGTCGGTCCGGGCCGCCTCGGCCATGGCCCGCAGCAGGGACGTCTTCCCGGCGCCGTTGACGCCGACGAGACCGATCCGGTCGCCGGGTCCGAGCTGCCAGGTGACGTGCTTGAGGAGGACCTTGGGACCGGCCTGGACGGTGATGTCCTCCAGGTCGAAGACGGTCTTGCCGAGCCGCGTGGACGCGAACCGCATCAGTTCGCTGCTGTCCCGGGGCGGCGGTACGTCCTTGATGAGCTCGTTGGCGGCCTCGACGCGGAAGCGCGGCTTGGACGTCCGGGCGGGCGCCCCGCGCCGCAGCCAGGCCAGCTCCTTGCGGACGAGGTTCTGCCGCTTGACCTCCTCGGTGGCGGCGATGCGCTCGCGCTCGGCCCGGGCGAAGACGTAGTCGGAGTAGCCGCCCTCGTACTCGTAGACGTCTCCGCGCTGGACGTCCCACATGCGTGTGCACACCTGGTCCAGGAACCAGCGGTCGTGGGTCACGCAGACCAGCGCGGACCTGCGGTTCTGGAGATGCCGGGCGAGCCAGGCGATGCCCTCGACGTCGAGGTGGTTGGTGGGCTCGTCGAGGACGAGCAGGTCCTGCTCCTCGATGAGGAGCTTGGCGAGCGCGATGCGGCGCCGCTCACCGCCGGACAGCGGTCCGATGACGGTGTCGAGCCCCTTGGGGAACCCCGGCAGGTCGAGCCCGCCGAACAGGCCGGTCAGCACGTCCCTGACCTTGGCGACGCCGGCCCACTCGTGGTCGGCCATGTCGCCGATGACCTCGTGGCGGACGGTGGCCTCGGGGTCGAGGGAGTCGTGCTGCGTGAGCACGCCGATGCGCAGTCCGCCGGAGTGCGTCACGCGCCCGGTGTCGGCCTCCTCCAGCCTGGCGAGCATGCGGATCAGCGTGGTCTTGCCGTCGCCGTTGCGGCCGACGACGCCGATGCGGTCCCCTTCGGAGACGCCGAGGGAGACGCCGTCGAGCAGGGCGCGGGTGCCGTACACCTTGCTGACGTTCTCGACATTGACCAGGTTGACGGCCATTTCTCTCCTGACGAGGGGGATGGATCGACCCTCCAGGGTAGTCGGGCGGCGGTGTGCTCCGACCGGGGTGCTCAGGAGCGCTCGGTCGCCTCCTGGCGGCGCTGGTAGCGCCACACGTCCAGCAGCCTCTCGTCGAACGGCAGCTCCGCGTCGACGGGGCCGATCCGGTGCTCGGCCTCCACACAGCGCGGATCGTCGCGGTACGCCAGGCCGGACACGGCGCAGATGCGGATCTGCTGCCGCTCGTCGTGGGTGAGCGCGACCAGCGCGTCCCCTGCCTCGGGCTCATTCCCCCGGTAGTGGCCGAGCCAGCGGCACGCCGCCTCGCGTACGCCGGGGTCCTCGTCGCGGGCCAGGGTGAGCACGGCGGTGAGGCTCTGGGGGCTGACCCGGGACCGGCCGTCCTCGGAGTGGCCCAGGGCGTCCGGCACCAGGGCGCGCACCCGGGGGTCCGGGTGGGCGAGGTGTGACAGGCCGACTGCCTCGATCTCCGGGGCGCTGTCGTGGGTCATCGCCTGGAGGATGACCGCCAGCACCTCCGGATCCTCCTCCAGTTCGGCCCAGGGCACGAGCTCCCTGCCCCGGTTCCGGAAGGGGTCGCGTCCCGTGACGAAGTCCCCGAGGATCAGGAACAGCAGGATGTCGGCGGCGAGCAGGCGGTACAGCCGGTCGGGGTGGTTGAGCAGGTCCCTTGTCCACTGCCAGGTCTCCTCGTCCAGCCGGCGGCCGAGCGTGAAGACCACGACCGACCAGACGACGTGGTTCCGGTCGGGGTGGGCGAGGGCCCGGTCCACCAGCTCGTCGAAGGGCGCACGGATCCCGTAGCGCTCCTCCGTGGAGGTGAGCACCGCCCGGTGCTCGTCGCGCACGGTCGTCCCGCCGAGCGTGAGCTGCTCGGACCACCAGCCGACCTCGTCGTCCTCGACCCGGATCCGCTCGACCGGCCCGGTGTGGCCGGTGATGCGGCGCAGTTCCGCCTCCGTGCCCGCCTCGGCCCATCGCCGGGCCCTGGCCAGCAGTTCGGCGCGCGCCGGTGCCGGGAGCGGGATCCGGCTGGTGGCGAGCGCGGAGGTCAGCAGGTGGGACCCGCCGTCCACCGCCCGCGTCAGCGGGGTGCTCCCGTCGGGCAGCCTGCGCAGTGGGTCGGCGCCGGCCTGGAGCAGCGCCTCGGCGACGGGCCGGTCGTACGCCGCCACGGCCAGGCAGAGGACCGGGAGGCCGTCCGCGAGGGTGCCGGGGCCGGCGCCGGACTCCAGCAGCGCCGTGACCTCCTCCACGTCGCGGCGCCGTACGGCCGCGACCAGTTCCCGCACGCTTGTGCCCCCCTCTTGAAACGACTGGGGGAGCCCAGGCGCCCGGCCGCGGCCGGGGCACGTGATCATCGCCCGGCGATGGTCGCCCCGGGTGCCGGGCCCGACGCCGTACGTACCGTCCGGCACGTCCCGGACGCCAGCAGGGCCTGCCCCACCGCGGCGGCCGACTCCGGGTCGCGGACCAGGAACGCGGTGGTCGGGCCGGAGCCCGAGACGAGAGCCGCGAGGGCACCGGCGGCGCGACCGGTGGCCAGGGTGCCGGCGAGTTCCGGGAAGAGGGAGAGGGCGGCGGGCTGGAGGTCGTTGGAGACGGCGGCGGCGAGCGCGTCCGGGTCACCCTTCGCCAGGGCGGCGAGGAGTTCCTGAGAGGCGACGGGCTCGGGGATGTCCGTGCCCTCGCCGAGCCGGTCGAACTCCCGGAACACAGCCGGGGTGGACAGGCCGCGGCCGGCCATCGCGAACACCCAGTGGAAGGTGCCGCCGACCTCCAGGGGCGTCAGCTGCTCGCCCCGCCCGATGCCCAGCGCCGCCCCGCCGACCAGGCTGAAGGGCACGTCGCTGCCCAACTCGGCGCAGATGTCGAGCAGTTCGTCCCGGGAGGCGCCGGTCTCCCACAGCGCCTCACAGGCGACCAGCGCGCCGGCGCCGTCCGCGCTGCCGCCCGCCATGCCGCCGGCGACGGGGATGTCCTTGGCGATGTGGATGTGGACGTCGGGCGTCCGGCCGTACCGCTCGGCGAGCGCTTCGGCCGCCCGCGCGGCCAGGTTCGTACGGTCCAGGGGGACCTGGCCGGCGTCCGGGCCCTCGCAGGTGAGGCGGAGCTCGTCGGCCGGGGTGACGGTGACCTCGTCGTAGAGGCCGACCGCGAGGAAGACGTTGGCCAGGGGGTGGAAGCCGTCGGGGCGGGCGGCGCCGACCGCCAGCTGGACGTTGACCTTGGCGGGGACCCGGACCGTGACGCTCACGCGGACTCCTCCTGATGCTGGCTCTGCTTGTGCTCGGCGATCCGCGCGAACTCCTCCACGGTCAGCGACTCGCCCCGCGCCTGCGGTGAGACCCCGGCGGCGACGAGGGCCGCCTCCGCGGCGGCGGCGGACCCGGCCCAGCCGGCGAGCGCGGCCCGCAGCGTCTTGCGGCGCTGGGCGAAGGCGGCGTCGACGACGGCGAACACCTCGCGCCTCGATGCCGTCGTCTTCAGCGGCTCGGCCCGGCGGACGAGGGAGACCAGGCCGCTGTCGACGTTGGGCGCCGGCCAGAAGACGTTCCGCCCGATGGCGCCGGCCCGCTTGACCTCGGCGTACCAGTTGGCCTTGACCGACGGGACGCCGTACACCTTCGAGCCGGGCGGGGCGGCGAGGCGGTCGGCGACCTCCGACTGGACCATGACCAGGGTGCGTTCGATGCTCGGGAAGGTGTCGAGCATGTGCAGCAGCACCGGGACGGCCACGTTGTAGGGGAGGTTGGCGACCAGCGCGGTGGGGGCGGGGCCGGGCAGCTCCGTGACGTGCATCGCGTCGGAGTGGACGAGGGCGAAGCGGTCGGCGCGGTCGGGCATGCGGGCCGTGATGGTCGCGGGCAGGGCGGCGGCGAGCACGTCGTCTATCTCGACGGCCGTGACGCGGTCGGCGACCTCCAGCAGAGCGAGCGTCAGTGACCCGAGGCCCGGGCCCACCTCGACGACCACGTCGTCGGGGTGGACCTGTGCGGTGCGGACGATGCGGCGGACGGTGTTCGCGTCGATCACGAAGTTCTGGCCGCGCTGTTTGGTGGGGCGTACGCCGAGGGCTGTCGCGAGTTCGCGGACGTCGGCGGGGCCCAGGAGGGCGTCGGGGGTGGGGCTGGTCACGGGGACAAGGGTACGGGGGGTTTGCGGGGGCGGGTTTCGTGGTCGCTCGGCGTGGGGGCCGCAGCTGAGTCACCCGTGCAGGCGCCCCCCGCAGTGCGGCCACGGGCTCGCCCCCCGCCGTACGTACAGTTTCTTCGCGCGGTACGTCTGTTCCGCCGCCGGGGCGTCCTGGGGGCGGCCCTTGCCGCCGAGGGCCTGCCAGGTGTGGGTGTCGAACTGGTACAGGCCGCCGTAGGTGCCCGAGGAGTCGACCGCGTCGGGGCGGCCGCCGGACTCGCAGGCCGCGAGGCCCTGCCAGTCGAGGTGGTCGGCGCCCTGCACGGACGCCGGTAGCGGCTTGGTGCCGACCTTCACCAGCTGCGGGCGCGGTTCGCGCACCACCTCGGATCTGATCCGGCGCGGCTTCTGCTTGACCCCGTTGACGGTGCGCAGGGAGTAGGTGACCCGGCGCAGGCCGGGCCGGCCCACCTCCTCGACGACCTCCGTGCCGCGGAACAGGGTGGGGTCGTCGGTCCGCCGCACCTGGAACGGGATCGGCTCCTCGCGGACCTCCTTGCCGCCGGTGATCCGCAGCACCGTGACGGTCTGCCCGTCGCGCGGGAAGCTCCCCTGGGGGACCGACGTGGTGTCCTGGCCGCGCAGGGTGATCCCGGCCTCCTCGACGGCCTCCCGCACGGTCGCCGCGTTGGTGCGGACGGTGCGGGCCCGGCCGTCCGCCATGATCGTGACCATGCGCTCGGTCCGCACGTCCAGTGCGAGCCCTTCCCGCCCGATGCGCCGGGAGCGCGAGGTGGACACGTACGCGCCCTCCTGTCGTACCCCCAGCTGCCGGAGCGCCCCCGCCACGGTGTGTGCCGTCGTCCACACCTCACGCCGCTGTCCGTCGAGGGTGAGCCGCACGGGGCGGCCGTAGTGCACGGCGACCTCGTCGCCGCTGGTGATCTCCGTGCCGGGGCCGGGTGCCACCACGTCGTGGGCGCCGAGGTCGACGCCCTCGTCCGCCAGCAGCTCGGTGACGTCGTCGGCGAAGGTGTGCAGCGTGCGGACCTTTCCGTCGACGTTCAGCTCGATCGCCTTGTCCTTGGCGACGAACGCCGTGGTGCCGCCCGCCAGGAAGGCGACGACCAGGGCCTGCGGGAGCAGCCGCCGCATGGAACCGTCGCCCGGCCGCTCGACGTACCGCGCCTTGCGCCGGCGCGGGGACCGCCGGTGCGAGCCGGTGCGCGTCGCGGCGCGGGCTTCGGCGCGGGCTTGTGCGCGCGAGGTGCGCGCGCCCGTCGCGGGTGGTGCCGGATCACCGTCGCGGATGCCCTGCCGGGGCAGTCCGGGCAGGGGCGGGACCTCGTAGGCGGGCCGGTAGGTGTCCTGGTAGCCGACGGGAGCCAGGGGCGTCGTCCCGTACACCAGCGTCTCGGCGCTGTGCAGAGCGGCGGGCGGCGCGTCGAAACGGCCGTACACCGGATCCGCGTAGGCCGGGCCGTATGTCTCGTACGCCTCGTACGCCTCGTAGGTCTCGTACTGGGAGTTGCTCACGCCGACACGCTCCAGGGGCCGGAGGGGGTCCAGAGGGGTCCGGATCGGGCCCCCAGAACCTAGCGGAGCGGCCGTCACTCTCCAAAGCGACGCGACTACGCACAGTCGTACGGTGAGGCCGGCGGCAAGGTCAGTAGCCGAAGGCGCGCGCCGTGTTCTCCGCGAGAGCCGTCGCCAGCGTGTCCTCGTCGATGCCGCGCACCTCGGCCATGGCCTGCACCGTGATCGGCACCAGGTACGGGGCGTTGGGCCGCCCGCGGTACGGCACCGGTGTGAGGAACGGCGCGTCCGTCTCCACCAGCAGCAGCTCCAGCGGGGCCACCGCCACCGCGTCCCGCAGGTTCTGGGCGTTCTTGAAGGTGACGTTGCCGGCGAAGGACATGAAGTAGCCCGCGCTCGCGCAGATCTCCGCCATCTCGGCGTCGCCGGAGTAGCAGTGGAAGACGGTCCGCTCGGGGGCGCCCTCCTCCTTCAGGACGCGCAGGACGTCGGCGTGGGCGTCGCGGTCGTGGATGACCAGGGCCTTGCCGTGCCGCTTCGCGATCTCGATGTGGGCGCGGAAGGACCTCTCCTGCGCCTCCTTGCCCTCCGGCCCGGTGCGGAAGTAGTCGAGGCCCGTCTCACCGACGCCCTTGACCTGCTCCAGCGCGGCCAGCCGGTCGATCTCGGCGAGCGCGTCGTCCAGGGCGGCCCGGCCGCCGGGCTCGCGCGCGCCCTGCCGCGACCAGCCGTCGGGGTCGCCGTGGACGATCCGGGGCGCCTCGTTCGGGTGCAGGGCGACCGTCGCGTGGACGGCGTCGTACGCCGCCGCCGTCTCGGCCGCCCAGCGGGAGCCGTTGAGGTCGCAGCCGACCTGCACGACGGTCGTCACTCCGACCGACGCCGCCTTCGCCAGCGCCTCCTCGACCGTGCCGGACTGCATGTCCAGATGGGTGTGGGAGTCGGCGACCGGCACCCGGAGGGGGTCCGGGAGCGGGGGCGCGGCGTGCTTGCCGGAGTCGTTCGAAGGCATGCCCCGATCCTACGAAAGGGGTACGCCCTCCCCGATGGGGGAGGACCGGGGAGGGCGTTGACAAGGGGAGCCGGACGGGTCAGCTCGCCTTGCGCTGGAAGGGGTGCAGCAGGTCCGACAGGTGCCAGTGGTGGTGCTCGCTCTTCTCCTGCTCACCCGTGCCCGCGGCCTCGGCGTCCGCCGCCGGGGCCTGAACGGGGCCGGCCTGCGGCGGCACGCGGTGGGGCCGGTGCGCCGCGTTGCGCGCCGACTCGACCCGCCCGGGCCGCATGATCCGCACGACGTGTCCGTCGCAGTTCTGGCACGTGGGCTTGCTCAACGGGGAGGGCACGACCTGGCCGTCCGCCACGTAGAGGACGAACTCGTGCCCTGCGGCGTCCGTGTGGTGCTCTATCTCGTACGACTGCTCCCAGCCGTACCCGCAGCGCATGCACGCGAAGGAGTACGACTCGTTGACGACAGCGTTCGCACCGGCGCGGAGCCCGGTCTGCCCTGTGATCTCGCTCATGCCAGCTCCTGTTCCGCTGTGGCGTGAGGACGATTCCGCCCCCGCACCCAGTGGACTCCTCAGCCGGACCGATGGCAGCAGACCTGTCGACTATTGGCGCCGATTTGGGCGTTCCTTGCCCCTGACCCTCGTCACCTTTGCCCACCCATGGGGCGCACGCTCAAACGACATGCGCCCTGCTCAGAGGGGGTTTGTATCCAACCCAGGGGCGCGGGGAACTGCGCGCCCAACCACACACAACCCGCACCCCGCAAAACACTCCAGCCCCCCCGCCCCGAACCCGGTTACCCCGCGGCGTTCTTCGCGGCAACCACGGCATCGAACACAACCCTCTTCGGCACCCCGGCCTCGACCGCCACCGCGGCAATGGCCTCCTTGCGCCGCTCCCCCGCCTCCTCCCGCACCCGGACCCGCCGGACCAGTTCCTCCGGCCCGATCTCCTCAGGCCCCTTCTCGGGCGCCCCCTCCACCACGACGGTGATCTCCCCGCGCACGCCCTCGGCCGCCCACGCGGCGAGCTCCTCCAGCCCGCCCCGCCGGACCTCCTCGTACGTCTTGGTCAGCTCCCGGCACACCGCGGCCCGCCGCTCGGCCCCGAACACCTCGGCCATCGCCGCGAGCGTGTCGTCGAGCCGGTGCGGAGCCTCGAAGTAGACGAGGGTGCGCCGCTCCCCGGCCACCTCCCGCAGCCGCCCCAGTCGCTCCCCCGCCTTACGCGGCAGGAAGCCCTCGAAGCAGAACCGGTCGACGGGCAGCCCCGACAGTGCGAGCGCGGTGAGCACGGCGGACGGCCCGGGCACGGCGGTGACCCGGACGTCCCGCTCCACGGCGGCGGCGACCAGCCGGTACCCGGGGTCCGACACCGACGGCATCCCGGCGTCCGTGACGAGCAGCACACGCGCCCCGCCCACCAGTTCCTCGACCAGTTCCGGCGTCCGCGCGGACTCGTTGCCCTCGAAGTACGACACCACCCGCCCCTTGGGCGTGACGCCGAGCGCCTGGGTCAGCCGCCGCAGCCGCCGCGTGTCCTCGGCGGCGACGACATCGGCTCCGGCCAGTTCCTCGGCGAGCCGGGGCGGGGCGTCCGCGATGTCGCCGATGGGGGTGCCTGCGAGTACGAGGGTTCCGGTCACGCCCTCCATCCTCCCAGGGGCCGGGGACGCACACGCCTCCCAGGGGCGGAGGATGGGGACGCATACCGGCCATGCACGGGACTCACACAGCACGGTTCCCTACGATGGCGCGGTGACCAGTACCGCGTCCTCCACGGACACCCGGCAGGGCCAGGCGCCGCACGAGCAGCGGCCGTCCTGGCAGCAGCGGCTGCGCCGCTTCGGCTACCAGCAGCCACGAAGCGACGCCGGTGACGTCCGTGACCGGCTGGTGCCGCCGTACACCGAGCCCGGCCCGCGCCTGTGGGCCGCGCTCGGCATCCCGCACACGCTCGCGGGGCGGCTGGTGCGCTGGTCGGGCTGGATCGGCCCGCTGCTCGTCACGCTGCTCGCGGGCGTGCTGCGGTTCTGGAACCTGGGCAACCCCAAGGCGGTGATATTCGACGAGACGTACTACGCCAAGGACGCGTGGGCGCTCGTCCACCGCGGTTTCGAGGTCAACTGGGACAAGAACGCCAACGACCTGGTCCTCTCGTCCGGCGGGCACGTCACCATCCCGACGGACGCGGCGTACGTCGTGCACCCGCCGGTCGGCAAGTACGTCATCGGGCTGGGCGAGCTGCTGTTCGGTTTCGACCCGTTCGGCTGGCGGTTCATGACGGCGCTGCTCGGCACGCTGTCGGTGCTGCTGCTGTGCCGGATCGGCCGCCGGCTGTTCCGCTCCACCTTCCTCGGGTGCCTGGCGGGCGCGCTGATGGCGGTGGACGGCCTGCACTTCGTGATGAGCCGCACGGCGCTGCTCGACGGCGTGCTGATGTTCTTCGTGCTGGCCGCGTTCGGCTGTCTGCTCATCGACCGGGACCGGGCCCGCGGGAAACTCGCCGCGGCGCTCCCGGTGGACGCCGACGGCCGGGTCCGGCCCGACCGGCACGTCGCCGAGACGGCCCGTCTGGGCTGGCGCCCCTGGCGCTGGGCGGCCGGCCTGATGCTGGGCCTGGCCTTCGCCACGAAGTGGAACGGCCTCTACATCCTGGCCGCGTTCTGCCTGATGACGGTCCTGTGGGACGTCGGCTCGCGCCGGGTGGCCGGCGCCCGGCACCCGTACGCGACGGTGTTCAGGCGGGACACGGGCCTGGCGTTCCTCGCCACGGTCCCGGTCGCGATCGGCACCTACCTGCTGTCCTGGACCGGCTGGATCCTCTCCGCCACCGACGGTTCGGGCGGCTACTTCCGCAACTGGGCCGCGACCGACGGCAAGGGCGGCAACTGGACCTTCCTGCCCGACTGGCTGCGCAGCCTGTGGCACTACGAGCACCAGGTGTACGAGTTCCACGTCGGCCTGTCCTCGCCGCACACCTACCAGTCCAACCCGTGGAGCTGGCTGGTCCTCGGCCGCCCGGTGTCGTACTTCTACGAGTCCCCCGCGCCCGGCAAGGACGGCTGCCCCGCGGACGCCGGCGAGAAGTGCGCCCGCGAAGTCCTGGCGCTCGGCACCCCGCTGCTGTGGTGGGTCGCCTGCTTCGCGGTCCTGTACGTGCTGTGGCGCTGGCTGCTGCGCCGCGACTGGCGCGCGGGCGCCATCGCCTGCGGCATCGCGGCCGGCTACCTGCCCTGGTTCATGTACCAGGAGCGCACGATCTTCTTCTTCTACGCCATCGTCTTCCTGCCGTTCCTGTGCCTGGCGGTGGCCATGCTCCTCGGCGCGGTCATCGGCCCACCCCGCTCCACCGACACCCGCCGCGTCGTCGGCGCGACGGCCGCGGGCGTCCTCGTCCTGCTGATCACGTGGAACTTCATCTATTTCTGGCCGCTGTACACGGGCACCGCCATTCCCATCGACGACTGGCGGGCGCGGATGTGGCTGGACACCTGGGTCTGACTGCCCTTGTCTCACCGATGAGCGTTCCTGAAAGGACGGGGCCTGGTGTCGTCTTCGAAGCGGGTCACGCCGGTCACGGGCTTGCGGCTGCCGATCTGCCGTACCTGCGGTGTGCAGTACGGAGCACCGCGCGATGACTGCCCGATCTGCCTGGACGAGCGGCAGTACGTCGGCTGGGAGGGGCAGCAGTGGACCACACTGGCCGACCTGCGCGCCGACGGCCGTCGCGGGCAGCTCGACGAGGAGGGGCCCGGTGTGCTGGGAGTCGGTGCGGCTCCGTCGGTGGGGGTGGGCCAGCGTGCGCTGCTGATCCGCTCGGAGTCCGGCAACGTGCTGTGGGACTGCGTGGGCTACCTCGACGACGATCTCGCCGCCGGGATCGAGGAGTCGGGCGGGATCAGCGCGATCGCCGTCAGCCATCCGCACTTCTACGGCGTGATGACCGAGTGGGGCCGGGTCTTCGACGCTCCGGTGTACGTCCATGCCGCGGACCGTGACTGGGTCGGGCGGCCCGATCCGGTCATCGAGTACTGGACGGGCGACACGCACCCGATCGCGCCCGGCATGACACTGATCAACGCCGGCACGCACTTCGCCGGGGGCACGGTGCTGCACTGGGCGGACGACCCGGAGGGGCGGGGCGCGCTGTTCAGCGGGGACATCTTCATGGTGGTGATGGACCGGCGCTGGGTCAGCTTCATGTACAGCATCCCCAACTTCATTCCGGAGCGGCCGAGCACCATCCGCCGCGCGCTCGCGCTGGTCGAGCCCTTCGCCTTCGAGCGCGTCTACGGGGCGTTCTGGAAGCGCGTGGTCAGCGCCGACGGCGCCGCAGCGGTCCGGCGTTCCGCGGAGCGGTACCTGCGCTTCGTGCTGGAGGACGACGCGTGACGGTGCCGGGGCGGAGCCGGGCGACGCCGGATCCCGGCGTGATCTACGTTCGGTCAAAAATCGAAACGCCCGTGTCGGCAGTAACCGCTTGCGCATAGAGTGCTCCCGGATCGAGCTTTCTGAACACGTTCAAAGGAGCGTGTGAAGCTCAACGGGGAGGGGACCGCCTCATGGGCAAGGGGGTCAAGGCCGCCGTCATAGGCGGCGTGTTCGCGGTGATGGTGGGCGGGGCCGGGTACGGGGCCTACAACATCGTGAGCGCGCTGAACGGTGACGGGGGCGGCACGAGCGGGGTGGCCACGGAGAAGAAGTCGGGGCCGCCCGGCGAGGACGAGGTCAAGGAGACCACGGCCAAGTTCTTCGCGGCCTGGGAGGAGGGCTCGGCCGCGACAGCGGCGTCGTACACGAACAACGACGCGGCCGCCGAGCAGCTGCTGACCGCCTTCGGGGACGACGCCCACATCACCGACGTGAAGATCACGCCGGGCACGGCGACCGGCACCACCGTGCCCTACACGGTGAAGGCGAAGGTGGCCTACGACGGGAAGTCGAAGCCGCTGAGCTACAGCAGCAAGCTGACGGTCGTGCGCGGCCTCACCAGCGGGCGGGCGCTGGTCGACTGGCAGCCGTCCGTCGTGCACCCCCAGTTGAAGAAGGACGACACCCTCGTCACGGAGCAGTCGGCCAACCCGCCCATCGAGGCGGTCGGCCGTGACGGCTCCGAGCTGACGAAGGAGAAGTACCCCTCCCTCGGCCCGGTCCTGGACGCCCTGCGCGACAAGTACGGGGAGCAGGCCGGCGGCACCCCCGGCATCGAGCTGGTCGTCCGGCACGACGGCGACGGTGCTCCAGACACCCCGCTGCTGACCCTCGCCGAGGGCAAGCCCCGCAAGCTCACCACCACGATCAGCCCGAGCGCGCAGGCGGCGGCCGAGAAGGCGGTCAAGCGGTTCGCCCAGTCCTCGGTGGTGGCCGTCCAGCCGAGCACCGGTGAGGTGCTGGCCGTGGCGAACAACCGTACGGACGGCTTCAACGCGGCCTTCGAGGGCCGGGCGGCACCCGGCTCCACCATGAAGATCATCACTGCCGCGATGCTCATCGACAACGGCGTGACCTCGATGAACGGCCCGGCACCCTGCCCGCCCACGGCGACGTGGCAGAGCCAGACCTTCAACAACCTGAAGGGCATGAAGCCCAACGAGAACGCCACCCTCGCCAACAGCTTCATGCGGTCCTGCAACACCGCCTTCATCAAGCTCATCGACGAGAAGCCGCTCACGGACGCCTCGCTGACCCAGGAGGCCGAGCGGCACTTCGGGCTCGGGCAGGACAACTGGAAGACCGGCATCGTCTCGTTCGACGGCAGCGTCCCCGCGGTCAGCGGCCCGGACCGGGCGGCCGGTGCCATCGGGCAGGGCCAGGTCCAGATGAGCCCGCTGAACATGGCCTCGGTGACCGCGACCGCGATGACCGGCACCTTCCGCCAGCCCTATCTCGTCTCGCCGAAGCTGGACGACCGTGAGCTGGCCCGGGCCGAGGGTCTGAAGGCGAGCACCGCCGCCCAGCTGAAGCAGATGATGCGGCTCACCGCCACCCAGGGCACCGCCATGGAGGCCATGCGGGGACTCGGCGGCGACATCGGCGCCAAGACCGGTTCCGCCGAGGTCGACGGCAACGCCAAGTCCAACAGCTGGTTCACCGGGTTCCGGGGCGACGTCGCGGCGGCGGCCATGACCGAGGAGGGCGGCCACGGCGGCGACGCGGCCGGGCCGATTGTCGCAGCCGTGCTACGAACGGGTGGCTGATCTCACCTCCACGGAACGGGACTCTAGGGTGGGGGCCGTCGTTGGGACAGCCGAGGGCAACGGGGACCCTGGGGATTCGTGGAGGAACGAACAGCAGTGGGCAACAGAAGGCGCGTCGCCGAGCGACGGAAGACGAGGCCCGCCGTGATCGGCGGGATGATCGCCGTGGTCGTGGGCGGCGCCGGGTTCGGCGCCTACGCCCTGTACGGCGGCGGCGCGGCGGCCGACGACGGCACCCGGGCGGCCTCCGCCGACCAGAAGCCCAAGGTGAAGACCGGGCCCCTGTCGGCGACCGAGGTCACCACCACCGCCCGGGCCTTCCTCACCGCCTGGCAGTCGGGGAAGGTCGCCGAGGCCGCCGCGGCCACCGACGACTCGGCGGCGGCCACCTCCCTGCTCACCGGCTACACCAAGGACGCCCGCATCAAGGACGTCACCCTCACCCCGGGCACGCCCACGGGTGACGAGGTGCCGTTCTCCGTCAAGGCCACGGTGTCGTACAAGAACACCGACAAGCCGCTGGCGTACGACAGCGCGCTGACCGTCGTCCGCCGCACGAGCGACGGCAAGCCGCTGGTCGACTGGCACGCGGCGGTCGTCCACCCCGACCTGAAGGACGGCGACAGGCTGGTCACCGGCGAGGCGGGCACGCCCCCGGTCAAGGCGCTCGACCGGGACGGCGGCGAACTGACCAAGGAGAAGTACGCCTCGCTCGGCCCGGTCCTGGACGGGCTGCGCGAGAAGTACGGCAAGGAGGCCGGCGGCAAGGCCGGCATCGAGCTGCGGGTCGTGCGCGGGAAGTCGGCCAAGTCGGACGACCTGTCCGACAAGACCCTGCTGGAGCTGAGCAAGGGCACGCCGGGCACGGTGAAGACCACGCTGGACCCGGCCCTCCAGGCGGCGGCCGAGAAGCAGGTCGCGAAGAAGGCCCGGTCGTCGGTGGCCGTGGTGCGGGTGTCGACCGGCGAGATCCTGGCCGCCGCCAACGCCTCGCCCGGCTTCAACACCGCCTTCCAGGGCTCCCTCGCCCCCGGCTCCACGATGAAGGTCATCACCTCGTCGCTGCTGATCGAGAAGGGCCTGGCCTCGGCGGACAAGAAGCACCCGTGCCCGAAGTACTTCACGTACGGGCACTGGAAGTTCCAGAACGACGACAAGTTCGAGATCAAGGACGGCACGTTCAAGGCGAGCTTCGCCCGCTCCTGCAACACGGCCTTCATCAGCCAGGCGCCGAAGCTGAAGGACGACGACCTGACCAAGCAGGCCCAGCAGGTCTTCGGCCTGGGGATGAACAACTGGGCGATCGGTGTGCCGTCCTTCGACGGCGCGGTGCCCGTGCAGTCGGCGGCCCAGATGGCCGCCTCGCTGATCGGGCAGGGCGGCGTCCGGATGAACCCGCTGAACATGGCGTCGGTGTCGGCGACGGTCAAGTCCGGCACCTTCCGCCAGCCGTACCTGGTCTCCCCGGACGTGGACGGCCGCAAGCTCGCGACGGCCTCGCGCACGATGTCGGCCGGCACGCTGTCCCAGCTGCGTGAGCTGATGTCCTACACGGCGGCGTACGGCACGGCCGCGGAGGCGATGGCCGGGGTGAGCGGCGACGTCGGCGCGAAGACCGGGTCCGCCGAGGTCGACGGCCAGAAGAAGCCGAACGGCTGGTTCACCGCCTACCGGGGCGACCTGGCGGCGGCGGGTGTGGTCCAGCAGGGCGGGCACGGTGGTTCGACGGCCGGCCCGATCGTGGCGGCGCTGCTGAAGATGGGCGGCTGAGCCTCAGGGCTCGAAGCCCGGGCCCCGGCTCAGTGCGTGACCGGTTCCGCGGCGGCCGTGTACGTCCGCCGCAGGAACCGCAGCAGCGCCTGCCGCTCGAACTGCACCACCGACACGCCCTGAGCGGAGTGGAACTCCACGACGGCCTGCACCCGCCCGCACGGCCACACGCGTACCTCACCGCTGCCCGTGGGGGCCCGCAGCCCCTCCTCCAGCAGCCGGCGGTCGAAGGTCCACTCGCGCGCTCCGGCACCCGGCAGTGTGATGCGCACCGACCGGGGATCCCGGTCGGGGTCGTACCGCAGCCTGACCGGAATCGCCTCCAGCTCATCGACCAGCGGGACGGCCGCGTCCGTGACGATGTGAGCTCGCGCGTACTGCTCGACTACGGACATCG
The DNA here is from genome assembly GCF_900236475.1 of Streptomyces chartreusis NRRL 3882. Lineage (GTDB taxonomy): Bacteria > Actinomycetota > Actinomycetes > Streptomycetales > Streptomycetaceae > Streptomyces > Streptomyces chartreusis_D. The sequence continues at coordinate 5,271,576 of NZ_LT963352.1, read as the reverse complement.
GACGGCCCCTTCACCGTGCGCCACCTGTGCGGAGACTGTGTGTCCACTCCCTCTCCAATGTCGCATATTTTCCGGATTGCGCTTCCGGAGGCCGGAGATATCGCACGTGAGGTAAAACGAGCATCACGCTCTTGCAAATCGTTCGCATCAAGCCACATCATCGAACGGTGCATGTACCCGACGGATTCATCAACGCGCCCACCTCCGCCGCCACCGGTGTGATCGCCGCGGGCGCCATCGCCGTGAGCCTGCGCGGTGCGCGCCGGGAACTCGACGAGCGCACCGCGCCGCTGGCCGGACTCGTCGCGGCGTTCATCTTCGCCGTGCAGATGCTGAACTTCCCCGTCGCGGCGGGGACCAGCGGCCATCTGCTCGGCGGTGCGCTGGCGGCGATACTCGTGGGCCCCTACACAGGGGTCCTGTGCGTCTCCGTCGTCCTGCTCATGCAGGGCATCCTCTTCGCGGACGGCGGTCTGACCGCGCTCGGCGTGAACATCACCAACATGGCGATCGTCACCACGGTCGTCGCCTACGCCCTCTTCCGCGGCCTGGTGAAGCTGCTGCCCCGCACCCGCCGGTCGGTCACCGTGGCCTCGTTCGTCGCCGCCCTGGTCTCCGTCCCGGCCGCCGCCCTGGCCTTCACGCTGATGTACGCGATCGGCGGCACCACCGACGTGTCGATCGGCAAGGTCGCCACCGCCATGATCGGCGTGCACGTCCTGATCGGCATCGGCGAGGCCGTGATCACCGCGCTGACCGTCGGCGCGGTGATCGCCGTACGCCCGGACCTGGTGTACGGGGCGCGCGGCCTCACCCAGAAGCTCAAGCTGCGGGTGAACGGCGAGCTGGTAGACGCCCCCGGCGTCGAGCCCGAGCCCGTGGCCGTGCGGACCTCGCACCGCACGGTGTGGGCCGCCGGTCTGGTCGCCTCCCTGGTCCTGGCCGGATTCGTCAGCTTCTACGCCTCCGCCGACCCCGACGGTCTGGAGAAGGTCGCCGCCGATCACGGCATCGACAGGAAGACCGAGGAGCACGCCGTCGCGGACTCCCCGCTCGCCGACTACGGCGTCAAGGACGTCTCCGACGCCCGCCTGTCCGGGGGGCTGGCGGGGGTCATCGGCGTGGGTGTCACGGTCGTCGCGGGCAGCGCGGTCTTCTGGGCCGTCCGCCGCCGCCGTGACGCCGACGCCTCCCCGTCGAACACGTCGGGCGCCACGGACACGTCGGGCTCGACGAGCACCACGAGCGTCTGACATGGGAGCCGGGCACGCGCACAAGCTGTACCGGCACGGGCACTCGCCCGTGCACGGTCTGCCGCCGCACACCAAGCTCGCCGCCGTGTTCGCCTTCGTGGTGGTCGTGGTGTCGACGCCGCGGGAGGCGATGTGGGCCTTCGGGCTGTACGCCGTGCTGCTCGGGGTCGTGGCGTACGTTGCGCGGGTGCCCGCCGGGTTCCTGCTGCGGCGGCTGCTGATCGAGGTGCCGTTCGTGGCGTTCGCCGTGCTGATGCCGTTCGTGGCGGAGGGCGAGCGGGTCGACGTCCTCGGCCTGTCCCTGAGCGTGGGCGGCCTGTGGGGCGCCTGGAACGTGCTCGCCAAGGGCACGCTCGGCGTCGCCGCCTCCGTCCTGCTCGCCGCCACCACCGAGCTGCGCGAACTCCTCCTCGGTCTGCAGCGCCTCAAGCTCCCGCCGCTCCTCGTGCAGATCGCGTCCTTCATGATCCGCTACGGCGACGTCATCACGGACGAGATGCGGCGCATGCGGATCGCCCGGGAGTCACGCGGCTTCGAGGCGAAGGGCGTCCGGCACTGGGGCGTCCTGGCCAAGTCCGCGGGCGCCCTGTTCATCCGCTCCTACGAGCGCGGCGAGCGCGTGCACCTGGCCATGGTCAGCCGCGGGTACGCCGGCTCCATGCCGGTCATCGACGAGGTGACCGCGTCCCGGGCGCAGTGGACGTACGCCCTCGCCCTGCCCTGTGCCGCCCTCGTCGTCTGTCTGCTGGGATGGGCCCTGTGACTGATGTGACCCCTTCCCTGGACGTGGCCGGTCTGGCCTTCGCCTACCCCGACGGGCACCAGGCCCTCTTCGGCGTCGACTTCTCCATCGCGCGCGGCGAGCGGGTCGCGCTGCTCGGCCCGAACGGCGCCGGCAAGACGACCCTGGTGCTCCACCTCAACGGCATCCTGACCGGCGGCACCGGCACGGTGAGGGTGGCCGGACTGCGCGTCGGCAGGCAGCACATGGCGGAGATCCGGCGCCGGGTCGGCATCGTCTTCCAGGACCCGGACGACCAGCTCTTCATGCCGACCGTCCGGGAGGACGTGGCGTTCGGGCCGGCGGCGGCCGGGCTCAAGGGGCCGGAGCTGGAGCAGCGCGTGGACCGGGCGCTGGAGCGGGTCGGCATGGCCGAGTTCAAGGACCGCCCGCCGCACCACCTCTCCTTCGGCCAGCGCCGCCGGGTGGCCGTCGCGACCGTCCTCGCCATGGAGCCGGAGATCCTCGTCCTCGACGAGCCCTCCTCCAACCTCGACCCCGCCTCCCGCCGCGAACTGGCCGACATCCTCCGCTCCCTCGACGTGACCGTGCTGATGGTCACGCACGACCTGCCGTACGCCCTGGAGCTGTGCCCGCGCTCCCTGATCCTCAGCGAGGGCGTGATCGCGGCGGACGGCCCGACCGGCGAACTCCTCTCCGACGAGGAACTGATGCGCGCCCACCGGCTGGAGCTGCCGTTCGGTTTCGATCCGCGTGCCGTGCCGGCCGCTCCGGCACGTCCGTGACAATGGGCGCGTGACGAACGAGGAGACCGAGAGCCCGCTGCTGCTGGACCGGCAGCTGTGCTTCGCGCTGTACGCCGCCCAGCGCGCGGTGACGGCGGCGTACCGCCCGCTCCTCGAGGAACTCGGCCTCACCTACCCGCAGTACCTCGTCCTGCTGGTCCTCTGGGAGCGCGGGGAGACCACGGTCAAGGAGCTGGCGGCCGCGTTGCGGCTCGACTACGGCACGGTGTCGCCGCTGCTGAAGCGGCTGGAGTCGGCGGGACTCGTACGGCGTGCACGGTCGGCGCGGGACGAGAGGTCGGTGCTGGTGGCGGTGACCGGGCGCGGCGAGGAACTCCGGGAGCGGGCGGCGAGCGTGCCGGGCGCGCTGCTGGCGGCGACGGGGTTCGACGGCACGGAGGTCGCACGGCTCCGCGAGGAGCTGTGGCGGCTGGCGGAAAGCCTTTAGGGACGGTTACCCCCGGTTGCCCACCCCCTGGTGGCGGCAGACCGGTTACTGGTCAGTACCTTGTGCACGATGTGTTTGTGCGCACTGTTTCCCGGGGGAGGACAGCATGACTGACGGCCCCGCCGTCGACACCCGCCCGACGAAGATCATGTACGTGGCCGAGGCCACCGCCCACGGCGGCCGCGAGGGCTATGTGACCAGCCAGGACGGGCAACTCGACCTCAAGGTCGCGATGCCCCCGCAGCTCGGCGGCGACGGCAACGGCACCAACCCGGAACAGCTCTTCGCGGCCGGCTACAGCTCCTGCTTCCACAACGCGCTGATCCTGGTCGGCAACCGCGAGGGCTACGGCCTGACCGGCTCCACGGTCGCCGCGAAGGTCGGCATCGGCCCCAACAAGCAGCGCGGCTACGGCCTCGCGGTCGCCCTGAGCGTCTCGCTCCCCGTCCTCGACCCGGACCTCGCGACCAAGCTGGTGGACGCGGCCCACGAGGTCTGCCCGTACTCGAACGCGACCCGCGGGAACATCGACGTGACCATCCTGCTTGGCTGAAGGAGAGCAAGGAGAGCACCGCAGCGATACGAGGAGTACGGACGTGGACGTGCACGGCACAGTGGCCGAGGGCTTCGAACCGGTCAGGGACGCGTTCGCACGGAACTTCGCCACGCTCGGGGAGCGGGGCGCGGCGGTCGCCGTCCACCGGAACGGGCAGCGGGTCGTCGACCTGTGGGCCGGCACGAAGGACGTCGACGGCACGGACCCGTGGGAGCGCGGCACGGCTCAGGTCGTGCGCTCGGCGACGAAGGGCGTCGCCGCCGCCGTACTCCTGCTGCTGCACCAGCGCGGGCAGCTGGACCTGGACGCGCCGGTGGGCCACTACTGGCCGGAGTTCAAGGCGCGGGGCAAGGAGCGGGTGCTGGTCCGGCACGTCCTGAGCCACCGGGCCGGACTCCCCGTGCTCGACCGGCCCCTCACCCCCGAGCAGGCCCTCGACCCGCTGCGGGGCCCGGAGGCGGTAGCCGCCCAGGCCCCCGCCTGGGAACCCGGCACCGCCCACGGCTACCACGCGCTCACCTACGGCTGGCTCCTCGACGAACTGGTGCGACGCGTGACCGGGCAGGGCACCGGCGCATGGCTCGCCGCACAGATCACCGGCCCGCTGGGCCTGGACCTCTGGCTGGGCCTGCCGGACGCGGAGGCCTCCCGGGTCGGACGCGTGGGCCGCGTCGAGGGACCCGAGCCGACCGGCGGCCTGCGCACCCGCCCGAAGCGCTCGGTCACCGAGGCCTACGAGGACCCGGCCTCCCTGACCCGCCGGGCCTTCGCGGCGATCACCCCGTTCCCGGACCAGAACGACCCGGCCTACCGCGCGGCGGCCCTCCCCGCGACCAACGCCATCGCGACGGCGGACGGACTGGCCGGCTTCTACGCCTCGCTGATCGGCGACAGCGCCGGTGGCTCACGCCTGTTCACGCCGGAGACGGTCGCACTGGCCCGGGCCGAGGAGTCGGCGGGCCCCGACCGCGTCCTGGTGGTCGGCACCCGCTTCGGCCTCGGCTACATGCTGCACGGCAGCGCCTCCCCCTTCCTCGCACCGGGCTCCTTCGGCCACCCGGGCCGCGGCGGCGCCCTCGGCTTCGCCGACCCGGAGACCGGGATCGCGTTCGGCTACGTCACCAACGGCTTCCGCAAGACGGTGACGGCGGATCCTAGGGCTCAGGGGCTGGTGCGGGCGGTGCGGGGAGCGCTGGGGCTCCAGGGGTGACTAGACGTGAATCGGGTGGGAGGTCCGCCCGGACGCCTGGTCGATCTCCTCGTGCGCCTTGGTCAGCAGTTGCATGGCGAGCTCGTTCAGCGCCCGGGCGCCGGCGATCTCCTCCCCGACTCTGGGCTGATTGACGTCGGTCCGGTGCCGGCTCGCGTGCCCACGCGCCCGTACCTCGGTGCCGTCGGGCAGCCGGACCAGCGCCACCGCCTGGGTGTGCTGGTCGTCCTCCCGGAACTCCATCTCGACGTGCCATCCGACTCTGGTGTGCATCATGTCGATCACCTCCGGAACGCCTAGTTCCAGGGTCCTCCTCACGAGGGGGATGCGCACCCGCCTGACCCGGACTATCCGGTGTGCAGCATCAGCCCGATCCCGACGACGAGCAGCCCGGCCGCCACGATTCTCGGCGCGCCGAACCGCTCCTTGAAGAACACGGCCCCGATCGCCGCGCCCACGATGATCGACGACTCGCGCAGGGCGGCGATGGGCGCGAGTTCGGCCCTGGTCTGGGCCCACAGGACGAGGGCGTAGGCGGTGACGGATCCGGCGGCCCCGAGGAGCCCGAGCGCGGCGAAGGGCCGCAGCACGGCGGCGGTCTCCCTCCTCCAGCGGCTCACGGCATAGGCGGGGACCACCACCCCCTGCACCGCCATCAGCCAGGCGATGTACCCGAGGGGGGACGCGGAGGCGCGCACGCCGAGTCCGTCGACGACGGTGTACGCCGCGATCGTCAGCCCGGTCGCCAGGGCCGCCCCGATCGCCGCCCAGTCGGGCCGACGCCCCCGCAGTCCCCACACGGCGACGCCGGTCAGCCCCGCGCACGACAGGGCGACACCGGCGGCGGCCCACCCGTCGGGCACCTCGTGCGCGAAGACGGCGGCCAGCACGGTCACGACGAGGGGCGCGGTGCCGCGCGCGATGGGATAGGCCTGCCCGAAGTCGCCCAGCCGGAAGGACTTCATGAGCAGCGTGTAGTAGGCGATGTGTATGGCGGCGGAGCCGAGCAGGTAGGGCCATGCCCGGGCCGCCGGGAAGGCCACGAAGGGCGCCAGGGCCAGCCCGATGACCACCCCACCGCCCGAGATCAGCGCGAACCCGGCCAGCTTGTCGGTGATCTTGTGGGCGATGGCGTTCCAGCCGGCGTGCGTGACGGCGGCGAGCAGGACGGCGGCGGTGACCAGGGGCGTCACGCGGCGTGCTCGCGCACGTCCACGAGGGTGCCGCCGGCGTGGGCGACGAGGTCGCGGGGCGCCATGGGGAACACGGTGTACGGCGTCCCGGCAGCGGCCCAGACGACGTCGTGCTCCAGCAGGGACCGGTCGGCGAGCACGCGCGTCCTCGTCCTGTGCCCGAAGGGCGGCACGCCGCCGATGGCGTACCCGGTGGTCTCCCGCACGGCGTCGGCCCTGGCCCGGGTGACCTTGTCCGCCCCGAGCTCCTTCCGCACGAGCTCGACGTCGACCCGCGACGCCCCGTCCATGAGCACCAGCACCGGCACACCGTCCGCGGCAAAGATCAGCGACTTGCAGATCTGGCTCAGCTCACACCCGATCGCGGCGGCGGCCTCGGCGGCGGTACGGGTGGCTTCCGGGAACCGGCGGATGCGCGGAGCGACCTGCTCCAGGCCGAGCTCCCGCAGGGCTTCGATGAACCGGGGGTGCGCTCCGGAGTGCTCGGCGTCAGTGGCGGCTGTCGTCGTCATGCGGGCACGCTAGCGGTACGTGTACGAGGCACGCGAGGTGGTTTCAGCCGGTGGCGTCCTCCGGCCGGACATCCGCGAACTCCCACCACGCGAGCGGCAGCCAGTCTCCGTCGACGAAACCGTCGACAGACCCTCCGGTGCCCTGGATGGTCACGCGGGTCCCCTCCGGATAGACGACGCCGGACAAGCCGGGGACCGCCACGAGCAGTGTGCCGATACGTCCTGACAAAGCCATAGTTCCTTCCCTCTGTAGATGCAAATCGTCTCATCATGCACCAGCCTGGTATATGACCCACGGCACAAAACGGAGGTGCGTGACGATGAGGGCTGTCGTGTACAAAGGCCCCTTCGAGGTAGCGATAGAACAAGTGGAGGACCCACGGATCCAGCACCCGAACGACGTGATCGTCCGCGTCACCTCGACCGCCATCTGCGGCTCGGACCTGCACATGTACGAGGGCCGTACCGCCGCGGAACCGGGGATCGTGTTCGGTCACGAGAACCTCGGGGTCGTCGAGGAGGCAGGAGAGGGGGTCACCTCGCTCAGCCGCGGCGACCGGGTGGTCATGCCCTTCAACGTGGCATGCGGATTCTGCAAGAACTGTACGGCCGGTTTCACGGGCTTCTGCCTGACCGTGAACCCGGGATTCGCCGGCGGCGCCTACGGCTATGTCGCGATGGGGCCCTATGTGGGAGGCCAGGCGGAGTACGTGCGCGTGCCGTACGCCGACTTCAACTGCCTCAAGCTCCCCGAGGGCACCGAGAAGGAGACCGACTTCGTCCTTCTCGCCGACATCTTCCCGACCGGCTACCACGGCAACGAACTGGCCGACGTGCGTCCCGGTGACACCGTCGCGGTCTACGGCGGCGGTCCGGTCGGGCTCATGGCCGCCTACTCGGCGATGCTGCGCGGCGCGAGCAAGGTGTTCGTGGTCGACCGGGTGGCGGAGCGGCTGCAGAAGGCGCGGGAGATCGGTGCCGTGCCGATCGACTTCACCCAGGGCAACCCGGCGGAGCAGATCAAGGAGCAGACCGAAGGCGGCCGGGGCACGGACAAGGGGATCGACGCGGTCGGCTACCAGGCCCAGGCGCAGAACGAGGACCGCGAGGAGCCGGCGACCGTACTGAACTCGCTCGTCGAGACGGTCCGGCCGACGGGCGCGCTCGGCGTGCCCGGCCTGTACGTCCCCCGCGACCCCGGCGGACCGGACGAGCAGGCGAAGCAGGGCATGCTGATGGTCTCCGTCGGACGCCTCTTCGAGAAGGGGCTCCGCATGGGCACCGGTCAGTGCAACGTCAAGCGGTACAACCGCCACCTGCGTGACCTGATCATCGAGGACCGTGCGAAGCCGAGCTTCGTCGTCTCGCACGAGCTTCCTCTCGACCAGGCGCCCACGGCGTACGAGAAGTTCGACAAGCGGGTCGAGGGTTACACCAAGGTCGTCCTCCACCCGCACGCCTGAGACAGGAGCCGGTGAGGGCTCCCCGTCCCACGGGGCCCTCACCGGCCGGCCTGTCAGGGTGCGCTCAGGCGCGTACCAGCTCCCTGTCCTGATCGCCGCGGTCGGTGTGCGAGCGCAGGCCCTCGCCCTCGACGTCCACGTTGGGCAGTGCCCGGTCCAGCCACTTCGGCAGCCACCAGGCCTTGCGGCCGAGGAGGGCCAGGACGGCCGGGACGATGGCCATGCGGACGACGAACGCGTCGAAGAACACGGCGATGGCGAGGCCGAAGCCGATCATCTTGACCATCGACTCGGACGAACCGATGAAGCCGGCGAAGACCGCCATCATGATGACCGCCGCGGCCGTCACCACCCGGGCGCCGTGCCGGAAGCCCGTCACGACGGCCTGGCCGGCCTTCTCGCCGTGGACGTAGGCCTCCCGCATCCGGGTCACCAGGAAGACCTCGTAGTCCATCGCCAGGCCGAAGACCACGCCCACCATGAAGATCGGCATCATCGACATGACCGGGCCGGTCTGCTCGACGCCCATCAGGTCCGCCAGCCAGCCCCACTGGAAGACCGCGACCACCGCGCCGAGGGCCGCCATCACCGACAGGAGGAAGCCGAGGGCCGCCTTCAGGGGGACGAGGATCGAGCGGAACACCACGATCAGCAGGAGGAAGGCCAGGCCGACCACCAGGACCAGATAGGGGATCAGGGCGTCGTTGAGCTTCTCACTGACGTCGATGTTCATCGCCGTCTGGCCCGTGACCAGCACGTTCGCGTCGGAGTCGGCCTTGATCCCGGCGCCCTTGTCCCGGATGGAGTGGACCAGGTCCTCCGTCGCGACCGAGGAGGGCTTGGAGTCCGGGATGACCGTGATCGTCGCCGTGTCGCCGGCCTTGTTGGGCGCCGGCGGCGTGACGGTGACGACGTCCTCGAGGCCCTTGATCTCGTCGCCGACCCGCGTGAAGGCCGCCTTCGGGTCGTCGCTGTCCTTCGCGTCGACCACGACCATCAGGGGGCCGTTGAAGCCCGGCCCGAAGCCCTCGGAGAGGAGGTCGTAGGCGCGGCGCTGCGTGGTGGACGTGGGCTGGGAACCGTCGTCCGGCAGGCCCAGTTCCAGGCTCGCCGCCGGGACGGCCGCCGCGCCGAGGCCGATCACGCCGAGCAGCAGCACCGCGACCGGGCGGCGGACGACGAAGCTCGCCCAGCGCGTGCCCAGGTTCGGCTTGGCCGGCTTGTCCTGCCCGTCCCGCGCCTTGGCCCGGCCGAGCAGCTTGCCCTTCTCCCCCGCCGGCTTCACCCTCGGGCCCGCGTACCCGAGCAGCGCCGGGATCATGGTCAGGGCGATCAGCACCGCGATGGCCACCGTGCCCGCCGCCGCGACGCCCATCTTCGTCAGCATCGGGATGTTGACGACGGACAGGCCCACCAGGGCGATCACGACCGTGAGGCCCGCGAAGACCACCGCGGAGCCGGCCGTGCCGACGGCCCGGCCGGCCGCCTCCTCGCGGTCGCGGCCCTCGGCGAGTTCGGCCCGGTAGCGGGAGACGATGAACAGCGCGTAGTCGATGCCGACCGCGAGGCCGATCATCATGGCGAGGGTGGAGGTCGTCGAGCCGAGGTCCAGCGCACTGGCCAGCGCCGTGATCGTGGAGACGCCGATGCCCACGCCGACGAGTGCCGTCAGCAGCGGCAGACCGGCCGCGACCAGCGAGCCGAAGGTGATGACGAGGACGACCGCGGCGACCGCGATGCCGATGATCTCGGTGGTGCCGGTGTGCGGGACCGTCTGGAGCGCGTCACCGCCGATCTCGACCGTCAGCCCGTCCTTGCGCGCGTCCTGCGCGGAGTCCTCCAGTGCGTCGCGCGAGGAGTCCTCCAGCTCCATGCCGGAGACCTTGTACGACACCTGCGCGTACGCGACCGTGCCGTCCTTGCTGACGGCCTTCGCCTGGTAGGGGTCGGTGACGCGGACGACCTCGGAGCCGTCGGAGAGTTCCTTGACTGTCTCCCGGACGGTCGCCTTGTTGCCGGGGTCGGTCATCTTCTCGCCGCTCGGCGCCTTGAAGACGACACGTGCGGTGGCTCCGTCGGCGCTGGTGCCGGGGAAGCGCTGTTCCAGCAGGTCGAAGGCCTTCTGCGCCTCGGTGCCGGGGATGGAGAACGAGCTGTTGCCCGCGGTGGGGGCACTGGCCGCGCCGACACCGGCGAGGGTCAGCAGGGCCACCCAGATCAGGGCGACGAAGTGCCGCCGCCGGAACGACATCCGGCCGATTTTGTAGAGGAATGTGGCCACGAGGGCGTACTCCCGGTCAGGTCGTGGGGTTGTTTCTGGGCAGGGCTGATCAGCCCGACGACGTGAGCGGTGACGTCAGGTGGAGGACTGGCTCTGGGGAATCGTCAGTCGACGGGAATGCCGAGGGCGGGGAGGACCACGGCATCGATGTACGAGGTGAGGAACGCCTGCGTGGGCGGCTGTTCGTCGATCAGCGTGCGGGTGGCGAAGGCGCCGACGAGCATGTGCACGATGTAGTCCAGCGCCGGGCGTCCGGCCTGGACCTCGCCGCGGTCGACGGCCCGTTGCACCACCCGGTGGAACTCCTCCATCTCGGGCTCTATGAGCAGTTCCCGGAAGGCGTGGAGGAGGTCCGGGTTGCCGTGCACCGCCATGAACAGGCCCCGCATCAGCGCGGCGTTCTGCTGCATGGTGCAGTCGTCCTCACGGGCGGTGAGGGCGTGCAGGTCGCCCCGCAGGGATCCCGTGTCGACGTCGGCGATGTTGCCCGGCTTGTTGTGCCGGATCGCCTTCGCCACCAGCTCCGGCTTGCCGCCCCACTGGCGGTAGAGCGTCGCCTTGCTGGACCGCGTGCGGGCGGCCACGGCGTCCATGGTGAGGGCGTCGTAGCCGACCTCGCGGAGCAGGTCGAGCACGGCCGCGTACAGCTCGGCCTCCCGCTCGGGGGTGATCCGACTGCGACGCGCGGTGGCGACCTCAGCCATCTCGCTCACCTTCCTGCTCCGAACGACACGGTTTCGTACTCACGAATGTAGCGCACCCCCTATGAAAACGAAACCGTTTCGTACGTGTGCTGGGTCACGGTATCCGGTTTGCCTGAACTTGCTGCACTCCGTCCCCCGGCAAAGCATGAAGAGGTGACCTATCTGCGTCTGCCGCACCTCCATGACGACCTGCTGTGCTTCGTGGCCGAGGACGACCTCTGGCTCGCACCGGCCGACGGCCCCGGACGCGCCTGGCGGCTCACCGTCGACCGCACCAAGGTGGGCCACCCCCGCTTCTCACCCGACGGCCGGCACCTCGCGTACACGAGCTGGCGCAGCCTGGTGCCCGAGGTCCATCTCGCGCCGGTGGACGGCGGCCCGGCCCGGCAGGTGAGCCACTGGGGCAGCGCCGACACCCGGGTCTGCGGCTGGACCCCGGACGGCGAGATCCTGGCCGTGGCCTCGCACGGCGAGCCCTTCTCGTACTTCACCTGGGCCTACAAGATCGCCCCCGAGGGCGACCCGGGGCGCAAGCTGCCCTGGGGGCCGGTCGCCGACATCCAGGTCGCCGATCTGGACGGGGAACGGAAGTCGCTCCTCCTCACCGGCACCCCGCCGCACGAACCGGCCGCCTGGAAGCGCTACCGGGGCGGGGCCACGGGCCGGCTGTGGCTGCACGGCGAACGGCTGCTCGAAGGCCTCGGCGGCCATCTGCACTCCCCCATGTTCGTCGGTGGCAGGATCGCCTTCCTCTCCGACCACGAGGGCGTCGGCAACCTCTACTCGTGCGCCTACGACGGCTCCGACCTGCGCCGGCACACCGACCACGACGCCTTCTACGCCCGGCACGCCTCCAGTGACGGCACCCGGGTGGTGTACCAGTGCGCGGGCGACCTGTGGCTGGTCGACGACCTGTCACCCCACTCCGAGCCGCGCCGGCTGGACGTACGGCTGAGCGGGCCGCGCGCGGGGCGGCGCCCGTACCAGGTGGCCGCGGCCCAGCACGTCGACGGGATCTCGGTCGACGAGACCGGGCGGGCCAGCGCGGTCGTCGTACGCGGGAGCCTGTACTGGCTCACCCACCGGGACGGGCCGGCCCGCACCCTCACCGACACCCCTGGCGTCCGGGTGCGGATGCCGGAGATGCTCGGCGGGAGCGGGCGAGTGGCCTATGTGACGGACGCGGAGGGCGAGGACGCGATCGAGATCGCCTTCCTGCCCCGGGCGAGCGGCGACCGCGGGCCGAGGCGGCTGGCCTCGGGCGCGCTGGGCCGGGTACGGGAACTCGTGTCCGATCCGGAGGGCGAGCGGCTGGCGGTCGCCTCGCACGACGGACGGCTGCTGCTCGTGGACGTGGCCGAGGAGTCCGACGGCGAGGTCACCGAGCTGATCCGGTCGATCAACGGGCCCGTGCGGGACCTCGCGTTCTCCCCGGACGGGGCGTGGCTGACCTGGTCACATCCGGGCATCGGCCGGACGCTGCGGCAGATCAAACTCGCGCGGATCAAGGACCGGTTCGTCGTCGACGTCACCAACGGCCGTTTCGAGGACGAGAACCCGGTCTTCACGCGCGACGGCCGCTACCTCGCCTTCCTCTCCTGGCGCGGCTTCGACCCCGTCTACGACGTGCACACCGGCGACCTGTCCTTCCCGCTGGGCTGCCGTCCGTATCTCGTCCCGCTGTCCTCGGCGACGCCCTCCCCGTTCGCGGTGAACCCGGAGGGCCGTCCGGCCGCCGGGGGCCTGGACCCGGTGGAGGACGACGGGAACGGGGACAACGGGGCCGTGACCGTCGAGGTCGAGGGGCTGGAGAGCCGGGTCACGCCGTTCCCGGTGGCCGCCTCCAAGTACTCGGCGCTGCACCCCGTGGCGGGCGGCGGGCTGGTGTGGCTGCGCTGGCCGATCTCGGGTGCGCTGGGCGAGACGTTCGCCAACCCGGACGACACCAGCGGTCGGCCGACCCTGGAGCACTTCGCCATCACCAAGGCCAAGAAGTCCGAACTCGCCGTGCACCTGGACTTCTTCGCGGTCAGCGGCGACGGCACGCGGCTGGTCGTCGTCGACGAGGGCGAACTGCGCGCGGTGCCGGCGACCGAGCCCGGCGACCTGGACACGACGGTGTGGATCGACGCCCGGCGCATCCTGCACGCGGTCGACCCGGCGGCGGAGTGGCGGCAGGCCTACGAGGAGGCCGGGCGGCTGATCCGGGCGTACTTCTGGGAGCCGGGCATGTGCGGCATCGACTGGGACGGGGTGCTGGACCAGTACCGTCCCCTGGTCGAACGCGTCGCCTCCCCGGACGAGTTCGCCGACCTGCTGCGCGAGGTGCTGGGCGAGCTGGGCACCTCCCACGCCTACGTCACCGCCGCCCGGCGCAACGAGGGCCCGCCGCACTACCAGCGCCGGCAGGGCCTGCTCGGCGCCAACTTCGTCCGCCGGGACGGCGGCTGGATGGTCAAGCGGATCCTGCCCGGCGACTCCTCCGACTCCAAGGCCCGCTCCCCGCTGGCCGGCACGGGCATCCGCGAGGGCGCGGTCCTGACCCATGTCGACGGCCGCCCGGTGGATCCGGACGCGGGCCCGTATCCACTGCTGGCGGGCGCCGGCGGTACGACGGTGGAGCTGACCTTCTCCCCGGCACAGGGCGAGGGCCCGCCCCGGCGGGTCGCCGTCGTCCCGCTCGTCGACGAGCGGCCGCTGCGCTACCAGGACTGGGTGGCCAAACGCCGGGCGGTGGTACGGGAGCTGAGCGGCGGGCGGTGCGGCTATCTGCACATCCCGGACATGGGCGGTTCGGGCTGGGCGCAGTTCAACCGCGATCTGCGCATGGAGGTGTCCCGGCCCGCGCTGATCGTGGACGTGCGCGGCAACGCCGGCGGTCACATCAGCGAGTTGGTCATCGAGACGCTGAGCCGCACGGTCCTGGGCTGGGACCTGACCCGCGACGCCCAGCCCGTGTCGTACACCTCGAACGCGCCGCGGGGCCCGGTGGTGGCCCTGGCGGACGAGGCGACGTCCTCCGACGGCGACATGATCACCGCCGCGTTCAAGCTGCTGAAGCTGGGCCCGGTGGTGGGGCAGCGCACCTGGGGCGGTGTGGTCGGCATGACCGGCCGGCACGAACTGGGGGACGGCACGGTCATCACGGTGCCGATGAACGCGGCCTGGTTCGACGCCTACGGCTGGTCGGTGGAGAACAAGGGCGTCGCCCCGGACATCGACGTCCTGCGCACCCCGCTGGACTGGGCGGAGGGCCGCCACGCCCAGCTGACCGACGCGGTGGAGCTGGCGCTCGGCCTGCTGGAGACCGATCCGCCGGCGACGCCGCCGACCTACAGCGACGTACCGGACCGCTCCCGTCCGAAGCTGCCGCCCAGGCCGTGAGAGAGCCCAGGACGTGAGGAAGGGGCGCCCCGCGCGAGGCGCCCCTTCCCTTCAGCACGCGACGTCAGGCGTCGTAGTCCTGGTCGAAGCGTTCCTCCTGCTCGCGCTCCCGCTCACGCTCGCGCTGCGAGGGCTGCGAGGGGTCCATGTCCTCGTCACGCCGGCGACCGCGGCCCTGCGCCTGCTCGCGAGCCTGGTCCGCCTTCTGGCGGGCCTGGTTCTGCCACTGCTCGGACTTCTCCTGGAACTGGTCCTTCATACCCATGTGGGTTCACTCCCGTTGGGGGTGAGGGGATCTGGCTCGACCAGATTCACACGTGCCGTGACGCTGCGCATGTCGATCACTTACGGAGCGTAGCCCTCTGTTGTTCATCGGCTGCTCCGCCCGCCCCGACGAGGCCCGTGCGCATGCCGGTCAGCCGGTCCGCGAACCGCCGCATCTCGCGCTGGCCCACCGTCCCGATGACCCCGGGCAGATATCCGCGCACGCCCTGCATCCCGCGCAGCCACCACTGCCCGTAGACATGACCGGCACGCCGCTCGATCCCGGCCACGAGCCGGTCCACCGCCGGGCCCAGCGGATACGTCTTGTTGGACGGCCAGGGCAGCCGCTGCCTCAACTCCCGCATGACGTCGTCCTGGTCGGCCCCGCGCACCATGTCGGTGTCGGTCCACGACAGATACCCGACGCCGACCTTCACGCCCCGGTGCCCGACCTCGGCGCGCAGGCTGTGCGCGTACGCCTCCACGCCGGACTTGGACGCACAGTACGCGGTCATCATCGGCGCCGGGGTGATCGCCGCGAGGGACGCGATCTGGAGCAGATAGCCCCGGCTCTCCAGCAGCAGCGGCAGGAAGGCGCGGGCGGTCACCGCCGAGCCGACCAGGTTGACCTCGATCACCCGCCGCCAGGACTCCGGGTCGGAGTCGACGAACGGACCACCCGTGGCCACACCGGCGTTGGCGACGACGATGTCGACCCGGCCGAAGCGCTCCCTGACCTCCTGCGCGACCCGGGCCATCACCTCGTGGTCGGTGACGTCGGCGTGCCAGTGGTCGCTGTCGCTGTGCAGCCGCCCGGAGACCTCCTTGAGCGCGTCCGGTTCGAGCCCGACCAGCGCCACCCTCACCCCGCGTGCGGAGAGCTTGCGGGCCAGCAGCTCCCCGACGCCGCGCGCCGCCCCGGTCACCACGGCGACCTTGCCCTCAAGGCTCACCCTGCTCATGCGCTCTCCTCGGATACGGCCTGGATGTGTGCGTGGACGAGTTCACGTATCTTCCCGGTGACCTGCTCGGGCGCCTCGATCGGCGTCATGTGGCCGATGCCGGGCAGCTCGGTGAGCCCGGTGCAGTGCGGCAGCGCGGTGGCCAGGGCCCGGGCGTGCACCGGCGGCGTGAGCCGGTCCGCCGTACCGACCACCACGGCCGTGGGCACGTGAAGCTCCCGTACGCCGTGGTCCAGGTCGAGCAGGTCCAGCACGTGCGACCAGGCGTAGCGGACCTCGCGGGGGCAGGCGTGCACGATGCGGGCGCACGCCTCGACCATGTGCGGGGCCGAACCCGGGCCCATGGTCCCGTACTTGAGGATCCGGCGGGCCAGGGGCGTGACCGGGCCGAGCGGTGCCCGGGAGCCGAGGATCCGCCGGGTCAGCCAGGTCCGCAGCCGCCCGGGCCGCATGGCTACGACGGTGGAGGCCGCGACCAGCTGCGAACTGCCCGTGCTGCACAGCAGGACGGCGGCGGCGTGCTCGCGGAAGGCGGCTCTCCCGGAGGCCGCCATGACGGTCATGCCGCCCATGGAGTGCCCGGCGATCACGGCCTGTTCGCCGGGCGCGAGGGTGGCTGCGAGTACGGCTTCCAGGTCGTCGGCGAGGGCGTCGGTGCTGCACGCGGGGCTCGCGGGGCTGCGTCCGTGGCCGCGCTGGTCGTAGGCGATGACCCGGTGGTCGGCGGCGAGGTCGCGGATCTGGGCCGCCCAGAAGGCGGTGGAGCAGGTCCAGCCGTGGGCGAGGACGACGGCGGGGGCTCCGTCGGGCCCGTGCGTCTCGACGTGCAGCCGGGCGCCGTCGGCGGAAACGGCGGTCAGTTCGCGCGCGGGAGCGGGCGGGGCGTAGGGGCCGGGGTCGACGTGAAGGAGACGGCTCACGCGTCCACCCCGGCCTTCTTCTCGGCCTTGTTCGCCGTCTGCTCGGCGGCCGGTGCCCGCAGGACGTCGTACTCCGCGAGGTCCACCCGCCGCGTCGCCCGCCGGAACTCGGCTGTCGTACCGGGCCAGATGGTGGTGTTGCGGCCGCTCGCGTCGAGGTACCAGCTGGTGCAGCCGCCGGTGTTCCACACGGTCCGCTTCATGCGTTCCTGCACCCGGTGGTTCCAGGCGCGTACGGCGCTCGGCCGGGCGTCGAGGGCGACCCGGCCCCCGAGGACGTCGACTTGGCGGACGAAGTCGGCCAGGTAGTTCAGCTGCGACTCGATCATGAGGATCATCGAGGAGTTCCCGAGGCCGGTGTTGGGCCCGATGATCGTCATCCAGTTGGGGAAGCCGGCGGCCGAGGCGCCGCGCAGGGCCTCCATGCCGCCCTTCCAGCTCTCGGCGAGGGTCCGTCCGTCGGCGCCCACGACCCGCTCGGCGATGGGCATGTCGGTGACGTGGAACCCGGTGCCGAAGACGATCGCGTCCGCCTCGGCCTCGCTGCCGTCGGCGGCGACGAGGGTCGATCCGCGGACCTCGGCGAGCCCGCTCGCGACCACGTCGACATTGGGCTGTGCGAGCGCCGGGTAGTAGTCGCTGGACAGCAGGATCCGCTTGCAGCCGATGCGGTAGTCCGGGGTGAGCTTCGCCCGCAGGGCCGGGTCCTTGATGGCGCGGGCCATGTTGCGCCGGGCCAGCTGCTCGACGAAGCCGAGTTCGTTCGGACGCTTGGTGAACGCCTGGACCTGCAACTCCCGGATGCCCCACAGCAGTCCGCGGCGCAGCTGCGAGGTGAAGGGCAGCTGCCGGTGGAGCCATCGCTCGGCGTCGCTGATGGCCCGGTCGACGCGGGGCATCACCCACGGCGGGGTGCGCTGGAAGAGCGTGAGCCGCGACACGTCGGGCTGGACGGCCGGCACGATCTGGATGGCCGAGGCCCCGGTCCCCACCATCGCGACGCGCTTGCCGCGCAGGTCGTAGTCGTGGTCCCAGCGGGCCGAGTGGAAGACCTTGCCCGGGAAGGAGTCCAGCCCGGGGATGTCCGGCACCTTCGGGTCGGACAGCGGCCCGGTGGCGGAGACGACGATGTCCGCCGACAGGCTCCCGCTGCTGGTCTCGATGTCCCAGCACAGCCGCTCGGCGTTCCACGTCATCCGCTTCACCTCCGAGTCGAAGCGGATGTGCGGCCGCAGCCGGAAGGTGTCCGTCACGTGCTCCAGGTAGGCGCGGATGTGCTCCTGTCCCGAGAAGGTGCGCGGCCAGTCGGGGTTGGGCGCGAAGGAGAACGAGTACAGATGCGACGGAACGTCACAAGCGCACCCCGGGTAGCTGTTGTCCCGCCAGGTCCCGCCGACGCTGCTCGCCCGCTCCAGGACGACGAAGTCGGTGACGCCCTCGCGGCGCAGCCGCACGGCGGCCCCCAGCCCGCCGAACCCGGACCCGACCACCGCGACCCGCACATGCTCGCGTTCGTGTTCGCGTTCGCCCATGCCGACACCTCCACACACCACGAGAACCACGCCAGTGAACACTGGCGCAATGGGAGAGTAGGGCAGCGACGTACTGATGGGTAGGGGGCGGTCGAGGAAAGTTACCCTCGGTACGCCTTAAGGTGCCCAGGTGGCCGAGAAGCGTGAATACCGCATGGAAGAGCTGGCCCGCCTGGCCGGGATCACGGTGCGCACCCTGCGCTTCTACCGCGAACGCAAGCTGATCCCGCCACCCCGCCGGGAAGGCCGTATCGCCTGGTACGACGACCACCACCTGAACCGGCTGCGCACGATCACGGCCCTGCTGGAACGCGGCCACACCCTCAGCGGCATCGCGGAGCTGGCGGAGGCCTTCGACCACGGCCGGGACGTCGGCGACCTGCTCGGCGTCGGCGGCCCCACCGAGGAGGAGCCGGTCCACCTCACCCCCGAGGAGCTCGCCGACCACTTCGCGGGCGAGGCGACCCCCGAGAACCTCGCCGCCGCGATGGAACTCGGCTACCTCGGCACCGACGGCGACGAGATCGTCCACGTCAGCCGCCGTCTCCTGGAGGTCTCCTCGGCCCTGGTCCGCGAGGGCATCCCCCTCGCGGAGGTCCTCGGCGCGGCCAAGCAGGTCCGCACCCACGCCGACGCCCTGGCCGAACTCTTCACCGGCCTGGTCCTGCGCCACGCCTCCGAGGACGACCTGCCCCGCCTGCGCCCGCTGGCCCGCAGCGTGGTGGAGGCGGAACTGTCCCTGGCCCTGGACCGCAGGACACCCCCTAGCGGTCGTACACCACGGTCACCGGCGCGTGGTCGGACCACCGCTCCGCATGTGTGGCCGCCCGCTCCACGAACCCCTTGACCGCTCGCCCGGCGAGCCCCGGGGTGGCCACGTGGTAGTCGATCCGCCAGCCGGTGTCGTTGTCGAAGGCCCGCCCGCGGTACGACCACCACGAGTACGGGCCCTCCGTGTCCGGATGCAGGGCGCGTACGACGTCGACGTACCCGCCGTCGGCCGGGTCGAGCACGCGCCCGAGCCACTCCCGCTCCTCGGGCAGGAACCCGGAGTTCTTGGTGTTGCCGCGCCAGTTCTTCAGGTCGGCCTGCTGGTGGGCGATGTTCCAGTCGCCGCAGACCAGCACCTCGCGCCCCTCGGCGGCGGCCCGCTCCCGGAGCCCCTTCAGATGGGCGAGGAACTCACCCATGAAGCGCTCCTTCTCGTCCTGCCGCTCGGTCCCGACCTCACCCGAGGGCAGATACAGGGAGGCGACGGTGACCCCCGGCAGATCCGCCTCCACGTACCGCCCGCTGCCGTCGAACTCGGCGGACCCGAACCCGACCTGGACCCGGTCGGGCTCACGCCGGCTGTACAGGGACACCCCGGCCCGTCCCTTCGCGGCGGCGGGCGCGTGCACCACATGCCAGCCCTCGGGGTGCCGGACGTGCTCCGGCAACTGCTCCGGCTCGGCCCGCACCTCCTGGAGGCACAGGACGTCGGCGTCGGTCTGCGCGAGCCACTCCACGAAGCCCTTCTTCGCGGCGGCACGCAGCCCATTCACATTCACAGAGGTCACAGTGAGCACCCCGGCACGATACCGGCACACTGGACGAGGTCCAGTTCCGGATCGAATACGGTAGCCGTCATGCAGATACGCCGGGTCTCCTTCGACCACCCCGACGCCGTGAAGCTGAACGACCAGGTCCAGGCCGAGTACGCCGTCCGCTACGGCGACGACGGCGACGCCACGGTCATGGCCGCCGCGGACTTCGCCCCGCCGAACGGCGTCTACCTGATCGCGTACGACGAGGACGGCACGCCCGTCGCCTCGGGCGGCTGGCGCGCTCAGGACGCGAACGACGAGGGCAACCTGGACGGCGACGCCGAGGTCAAGCGCATGTACGTGATCGAGCAGATGCGCGGCCGGGGCCTGGCCCGGCGCATCCTGGCCGCCCTGGAGGAGGACGCCCGCGAGGCCGGCCGCATCCGCATGGTCCTGGAGACGGGCCTCAAGCAGCCGGAGGCCATAGCCCTGTACACGTCCAGCGGCTACGAGCCGTGCGCCAAGTTCGGCTACTACCGGCACTACGAGTCGAGCCGCTGCTTCGCGAAGCGACTGCGGCCCGCCGACTGACGGGGGCTCAGCCGCCGCCCCGCCCGTGACCCTTGTCATGCGGCGCGCGCCGCCTGCGGTCCCGCCACCACTCGGTCACCGAGCCGGTCTCGCCCCGCCGGTGCGGCGGCACCAGCACCTTCGGCCAGTTGAACCACGCGATCGTGACGTGCAGCACCAGCAAGGGCAGCGAGCCCAGGACGAAGATCGCACCGACCTGAACCAGGGCCATCCCCGCGCCGTCCGAGGCGGCGGTGGCGGTGATGCCGATCGTCATGCAGACGAACGAGGCGGCGAGCGGGACGATGCCGCGTTCATGCCCCTCAACGACCGACGGGTTCCAGGAGTACCCGACGTGCAGGTCGGGCGCCCGGCCGGAGCCGGTCCAGTGCAGCCACGCCGCCCGGACGAAGAACAGGTTCAGCGCGCCCGCGAAGACGGCTGCGAAGATGCCCGGAACCAGATGTGTCACAGCGCCTCCGCGGCAAGCGCACCGACCAGATACCCCAGTATCCGGGTGAGATCGCCAAGAAGATCCACGGCCGGACCAAGCTTGGGCAAGCGGTGGCGCTGAACACACGTCAGAGCCCGGTCGGTTTCCCGACCGGGCTCTGAGCTGCGTGGACCTGAGGGGATTTGAACCCCTGGCCCCCTCGATGCGAACGAGGTGCGCTACCGGACTGCGCCACAGGCCCTTGCAACGAGTGAAACTTTAGCACCCCGATCCGCCTGCTTGGAAATCCGTTGCCGAGGGGCGGTCACCTGCGGCTTCGCGGGGCTACTCGTTGGCGGCCCGGGGCCGGTCCCCGTCCTCGTACTGGTCGAACAGCGGCGTGCGGCCGCGCTCCCGGGCCCGCCGCGCGGAGGCCGCACGGCGGGCGTCACTGCGCCCGCCGCCGTCCGCCCTCTCCTGCCCGCGGGCGTCAGCCTCGGCGGGGCCCGCGCTGTCGGCGGGGGCCGTGGCGTCCTCGTGCTCCGGGGGGACGGCGCTCGACCGCGCGGAGCTCCAGGTGTCAGGGGCTCCGAGGTCCACGTCGCTGGTGGCCCGGGGTGCGACGGGTGCGGTCACATAGGTCGGCAGGGGCACCGGCACCGGCTCCCAGCTGTCGCCCTGCCCCGGCCGCCGCTGCCGCTCGCGCTGCTGGTCGACCCACTCGGCGTGGTCGGTCTGCTCGACGAGTGCGCGCCGGTCCGCCGCGAGGGCCGACAGGCCGGGGTCGGCCGCCGGCTCGGGTCCTTCCTCCGGTTCGTCGGCAGCCTCGTCGGCGGCGCCCCTGCGGGGCTGGCGCTGCCGCTCGCGCAGCCGCTGCGCCGCGACCTCGGCCCGGCGGCGGTCCATCTGGTAGGCGAAGCGGCGGCGCTCCTGGGAGCGCAGATACGCGATGTACACGCTGAGCATGACGGCGGGCACGCCGGGCGCCCACAGGAACGTGAGGCCCCCGACCGCGGCGACGATCGCGCCGAGGGTGAAGGCGAGGAACAGCATGGTGGTGGTGCGCCGACGGCGCGCGAGCACCTTCGAGCGCCGGGCCCGCGCTGCGGCCGCCTGGTTCGCCTGGTTCGCCTTGTTCGTCCGAGGGGCCGGGCCGCGCCGGGCGGCGGGCACATGGCCCCGTCCGCGTTCGGCGCTCGCCGGGCTGGGTCCGGGGGCCTGACGGGCCGGCTGCTCGGGGGCGGGCGACGGTACGGGTACCTGGGTCTGCGGACGCGTCTTGGACACGGCGAAGGCCCGGACGTCCACCGAGTCGGTGACGGCGTCCAGGTCGTCGGCGCCCTGCTCCCCCTCGTCGGTGGAGCGCGCCCGCAGGTCCTTGGCGTACCGGCGCTCCATGGCCGCCTTTCCGGACAGAAGCCGGATGGCGGTGCTGAAGCGTTCCGTCGGACGGGCCTCGTTCAGCTCGTCCTGCCTACGGAGCCACATCGGCACCAAGTAGGCGGCCCAGGCCCCGACGATGACTGCGTAGATGAGGCCGCTGCTGCTCACGCCTCACACCGTAGAGGGGTTTGCATGAGGCCATCTGCCAATTGCGCCGGTGTGTCGCACGATCTGGCTGATATTTCGAACTTTTTTTGTGACCGATGCGATCAGTGGACCGTCCAGGCCGGGAATTCAATGCCCTGAGACGGTCACCAGTCGATCAATTTCGAACATGTATTCAATTTCCGGGGTGCGGCCGGATTCCGGGATTACTCTGCGATCGTGCCCGGTGCCAGCGCCTCAGCAACCCGTCCGGCACCTCTTCCGCCGTGAGCGCGAAGACGAGGTGGTCGCGCCAGGCCCCGTCGATGTGGAGATAACGCGGCCTGAGCCCCTCCTCACGGAATCCGAGTTTCTCCACGACCCGGCGGCTGGGCCCGTTCTCGGGGCGAATGCAGACCTCGATGCGGTGCAGCCCGACCGTGCGGAAACAGTGGTCCACGACGAGCGCCACCGCCGTCGGCATCACCCCGCGGCCGGCCACCCCTTCGTCCACCCAGTAGCCGACATGCCCCGAACACATCGAGCCCCAGGTGATTCCGGCCACGGTCAACTGCCCCACCAGCCGCCCCTGGTACTCGATCACGAAGGGCAGCATCCGGCCCGCGTTCGCCTCCGACCTGAGGTGGCGGACCATCTGGCGGAAGGTGGGGCGGTGCGCCATCGGCCCGCCGGGCGCGGGCGGCGGAATGGTCGCCTCCCAGGGGCGCAGCCAGTCGCGGTTGCGCCGGTTGACCTCGCGCCACGCCCGCTGGTCGCGCAGCTTTATCGGCCTGAGGACGATGTCGCCGTCCACCAGCTCGACGGGCCAGGATGGGCTGTTCAGCTCGCACCCCCACTGCCGGGTCTGGGGTGGTCACCGCCGCGGAGCTGCTCGACGGCGTGGACCAGCAGCGGTTCCAGGACGGCCAGTCCGTCCTTCACGCCGCCGCTGGAGCCGGGCAGGTTGACGATCAGCGTGCCGCCCGCCACTCCGGCCAGGCCCCGGGAGAGCGCCGCCGTCGGCACCTTCTCCCGGCCGAACGCCCGGATGGCCTCGGCGATGCCCGGCACCTCGTGGTCGATCACGCGGCGGGTCGCCTCGGGGGTGCGGTCGGTGGGCGAGATGCCCGTGCCACCGGTGGTGACGATGACGTCGTAGCCGGTCTCGACACCGGCGCGCAGAGCCGCCTCCACGGGGTCGCCGTCGGGGACGACCTGCGGGCCATCGACCTCGAAGCCGAAGCCTTTCAGGCCGTCGGCGATCAACGGACCGCCCTTGTCCTCGTAGATCCCGGCGGCGGCCCGGTTGGAAGCGGTCACGACGAGAGCGCGGTACGTCATGCCCGGCTCCAGTCGCCCGACTTGCCGCCCGTCTTCTCCTCCACCCGTACGTCCGTGATGACCGCTCCCTTGTCGACCGCCTTGACCATGTCGATCACGGTGAGCGCGGCGACGGAGACCGCGGTGAGGGCCTCCATCTCGACGCCCGTGCGGTCCGTCGTCTTCACGGTGGCCAGGATCTCCACCGCGTCGTCCGCGACCGACAGGTCCAGTTTCACACCGGACACCGACAAGGGGTGACAGAGCGGGATCAGATCCGGGGTGCGTTTGGCGCCCATGATCCCGGCGATCCGCGCGGTCGCGAGGGCGTCACCCTTGGGGACGCCCTCGCCGCGCAGCAGTTCGATCACACGGGGCGAGACGAGGACGCGTCCGCTGGCGCGGGCGGTGCGGGCGGTCACGTCCTTCTCGGACACGTCGACCATGCGGGCGGCACCCGCCTCGTCGATGTGCGTCAGGCGGTCCTGCGTAGGGGGGTCCTGCATGCTCATGCTGTGTGGCGCTCCCGGTCCGGGCCTGCTGTGCGCGACACGGTACCCCCAACCAGCGCCTCTCAGCCGAGCAGGACCACCTCGACCTCGGTGCCGGGCTCGACGGACTCGGTGTCCTCGGGGACGACGATCAGCGCGTCGGCGTGGGCGAGCGCCGCGATCAGGTGGGACCCGGCGCCGCCGACCGGGGTGACCCGCCCGTCGGCGTACGTGCCGCGCAGGAACTGGCGGCGGCCCTTCGGCGAGGTCAGCGCCTTGTCGGCGGTCAGGGTCGCCCGGGCCGTCGGCCGGTGGACGTCCTCCAGCCCCATCAGGGCGCGGATCGCGGGGCGGACGAACAGTTCGAAGGAGACGTACGACGACACCGGGTTGCCGGGCAGGGCCAACAGGGGGGTGTGGTCGGGGCCGATGGAGCCGAAGCCCTGGGGCTTGCCGGGCTGCATGGCGAGCTTGCGGAACTCGATGCCGCTGCCCGCCTCGTCCTCGTCGGCGACGTGGGACAGGGCCTCCTTGACGACGTCGTACGCCCCGACGCTCACGCCGCCGGTGGTGACCACCAGGTCGGCGCGGACCAGCTGGTCCTCGATGGTGGAGCGCAGGGTCTCGGCGTCGTCGGCGACGGCGCCCACGCGGTAGGCGATGGCGCCGGCGTCGCGGGCGGCGGCGGTGAGGGCGAAGCTGTTGGAGTCGTAGATCTGACCGGTGCGCAGCTCCTCGTCGGGCTGGACGAGTTCGCTGCCGGTGGAGAGCACCACCACGCGCGGGCGCGGGCGGACGCGGACCGTGCCGCGGCCGATCGCGGCGAGCAGGGCGATCTGGGGCGGGCCGAGGATCGTGCCGGCCTCCAGGGCACGGTCGCCGGCCTTCACGTCACTGCCTTTCGCGCGCACGTGCGCGCGCGCCTCGGCCGGACGGTACACCTGCACGTGCCCGGTGGCGCCCTCGGGGCCGAGGCTGCGGGCGCGCATGCCGCGCACCGGGCCCTCGCCGAGCCCGCCGTCGGTCCACTCGACGGGCACGACCGCCTCGGCGCCGGGCGGCAGCGGGGCGCCGGTCATGATCCGGGCGGCCTGGCCGGGGCCCACGTGGAGCAGCTCGGCCTGGCCGGCGGCGACGTCCCCGACGACCTCCAGGGCCGCGGGGAACTCCTCGCTCGCGCCCGCCACGTCCGCGACCCGCACCGCGTAGCCGTCCATCGAGCTGTTGTCGAAGGGCGGCAGGGACACCGGCACCGTGACGTCCTCGACGAGGACGCAGCCCTGGGCGTCGAGCAGATGCAGCTCGATGGGTTCCAGGGGGCGGACGGTGGCGAGGATGTCCTCCAGGTGCTCCTCCACCGACCACAGGTGGTCGGGGCCGAAGTGGTCCTGGCCGGTGACGCGGGGCGCGGCGCTGCTCAACGTGCTACATCTCCTCGGCTACGTAACTGCGAAGCCAGGTCCGGAAGTCCGGGCCCAGGTCTTCACGTTCGCACGCGAGTCGGACAATGGCACGCAGGTAGTCGCCGCGGTCACCGGTGTCATAGCGGCGGCCCTTGAAGACGACGCCGTGCACCGGGCCGCCGATCTTCTCGTCTTCGGCGAGCTGCTGGAGGGCGTCCGTGAGCTGGATCTCGCCGCCGCGGCCCGGCTCGGTCTTGCGCAGTATCTCGAAGATGTGCGGGTCGAGGACGTAGCGGCCGATGATCGCGTAGTTGGACGGGGCGTCGGCCGGGTCCGGCTTCTCGACCAGGCCGCTGACCTTGACGACGTCGCTGTCCTCGGTGGTCTCGACTGCCGCGCAGCCGTAGAGGTGGATCTGCTCCGGGGCGACCTCCATGAGCGCGATGACGCTGCCGCCGCGCTGCTCCTGGACCTCGACCATGCGCTGGAGCAGGGGGTCGCGGGGGTCGATCAGGTCGTCGCCGAGGAGGACGGCGAAGGGCTCGTGCCCCACGTGCGGGGCGGCGCACAGCACGGCGTGGCCGAGGCCCTTGGGGTCGCCCTGGCGGACGTAGTGCATCGTCGCGAGGTCGCTCGACTCCTGCACCTTGGCGAGACGGCTGGCGTCGCCCTTCTTCTGAAGCGCCGACTCCAGCTCGTAGTTGCGGTCGAAGTGGTCCTCGAGGGGGCGCTTGTTGCGGCCCGTCACCATGAGGACGTCGTCGAGACCCGCGGCGACGGCCTCCTCGACCACGTACTGGATCGCCGGCTTGTCGACGACCGGCAGCATCTCCTTGGGAGTGGCTTTGGTGGCCGGCAGGAACCGGGTGCCGAGGCCTGCTGCTGGAATGACAGCCTTGCTGATCCGAGGGTGCGACTGAGTCATGCCCGCCACCTTATCCGGTGCCTTTGCATGGAATCTGCGGCTCCGGTTCATAGGCGCTCATATGAGCGTATTGCAACGGTACGGGAGCAACCTTTGAGTCACATCGGACGTCCGGGTGAGCCTGACAAGCGGACTTTGCGGCGCGACTTCCTCACGATGAGGAACAGGTTGACGGCGGATGACCTGCGGGAGACGTCGGCCGCGCTGGCCGGGCGGGCGCTGGAGCTGCCCGAGTTGGCGCGGGCCGGCACGGTGGCGGCGTACGTCTCCGTGGGGAGCGAACCGGGGACGCTCGCGCTCCTGGACGCGTTGCGCACCCGGGGCGTGCGCGTCCTGCTGCCGGTGCTGCTCCCGGACAACGACCTCGACTGGGGCGTCTACGAGGGTGAGGGCTCGCTCGCGCGTGTCCAACACGGCGGCCGGATGGCCCTCTTCGAGCCCGCGGGCGAGCGCCTCGGGCCGGACGCCGTCACCACCGCCGACGCCGTGCTGCTGCCGGGGCTGGCGGTCGACACGCGCGGGATGCGGCTGGGGCGCGGCGGAGGCTCGTACGACCGGGTGCTGGCGCGGCTGGAGCGGGCGGGCGCGCGGCCCGCGCTGGTGGTGCTGTTGTACGACTCCGAGGTGGTCGAGCACGTCCCCGAGGAGCCGCACGACCGGCCGGTGCACGCGGTGGTGACGCCGTCGGGGGTGCGGCGGTTCGGGCGGGAGGCCTGACGCGGGAACGGCCCGCCACGCGCGCGTGGCGGGCCGTTCCCGGTCTCCGGTGTCAGCGGCTCACGGCTTGAGCACCAGCTTGTCGGTCGTGCCGTCCTCGACCGCCCGGTCCGAGAAGGACCACGGGAGCAGTTCTCCGTCGGCCCACTTGTCCGTCTGGTCGACGTAGTGGGCGCTGTAGGCGTGCCCGGAGGCGCCGCTGAGGTTGATCCAGCGGGACTTGTCGAGGTCGCCGAGGTTCACGACCATCCGCATGGACGGCACCCACACCACGCCGTAGCCGCCGGCCGCGTTCCAGCCGGTCGCGTTGACGGTGGCCTCGCCGCCGCTGAGCTCCCAGGGGCCGCGGTTGAGGGCGTACTGGACGAAACCGGGGCCCTCGGTGCCGAGGGTCTGGTTCTTCAGGAACAGGCGGTGCAGCCGGCCCCAGGTCCAGGTGTCGATGTCCTTGCCGAGCTTGGCGGTCAGCTCCCAGCGGGCGTCGATCATCGCGCGCTTGAACAGCTGGTCGCGGTTGTCGGCGGCGGGGCGGGTGCCCGCCTTGGGCGTCTTCCACCAGTCGCTGTCCGGCTGGTCCATCAGCTTGCGGACCACCTCGAACCAGCGGTCCCCGCCGTCGGGCTGCGCCTGGTCGGGGTCGCGCTCACCGCACTCGCGCACCTTCCCCGCCTCGTCGGCGGGCCCGGTGGTGTTGACCGGCTCCACCCACAGGCACTGGCCCTTGACCCGCAGCTCCTTGGGCAGCTTGTTGCCGAAGGCGAGCTTGAGGATGTTGCGCCAGACCGCGTTGAAGTAGGCCGCGGCCGCCGAGTCGGTGTCCTGGGTGTAGTCCCAGCCCTCCAGCAGCTTCTGCGCCTCGCGCACGTCCTTGCTGCCGGGGTCGATCTTCAGCAGCGTGGGCACCAGCAGCCGGGCGATCTCGCTGCTGTTGTCCAGCTGCATCTGGCGCATGTCGTCCGTGGAGATCTTGCCGCCGTTCTTGATCTTCGACTGGATGAGGTCGGTGATCCGCTGGCTGCGCGTGCCGTAGCTCCAGTCCTCGGTGAGCGTGTAGGGGTACTTGTCCGGGTCGATCACGGCCTGGTTGGCGGTGACGATGTAGCCGCGCGGCGGGTTGTACTCGTACGGCAGCGCGTCCTGCTCGATGTAGCCGGTCCAGCGGTACTTGGGGTCCCAGCCGGGCGCCGGGACGGAGCCGTCGTCGTCCTGGGAGCGCGTGGGGATCCTGCCCGGCAGGGTGTAGCCGATGTTGTCCTCGGTGTCCGCGTAGATCAGGTTCTGCGAGGGCACGTCGAACAGCGCGGCGGCCTTGCGGAAGTCGGTCCAGTTCTTCGCCCGGTCCATGGCGAAGACGGCGTCCATGGTGGTGCCCGGCTGGAGCGCGGTCCAGCGCAGCGCGACACCGTAGCCGTCGCCTCTGTCGGGTGCGGCGGTGTCGACGGTGGCCTTCTTGCCGACCTTCACGAGCTCTTCGGCACGGTCGGACAGCAGGGGCCCGTTGTTGGTCTCGCGGACGACGATCGTCTTGGGCGAGCCGCCGGCGACCTTGATGGTCTCCTCGCGCGTCTCGAAGGGCTTGACCTTGCCGTCGTACAGGTAGCCGTCGCCGGTGATCTTCTCCAGGTAGAGGTCCGTGACGTCAACGCCGGAGTTGGTCATGCCCCAGGCGATGTCCTGGTTGTGACCGATTATCACGCCGGGCATGCCGGCGAAGGTGTAGCCGCTGACGTCGTACTGGCACGCGCTGGAGACGCTGCGGCAGTGCAGGCCCATCTGGTACCAGACGGACGGCAGCGAGGGCGACAGGTGCGGGTCGTTGGCCAGCAGCGGCTTGCCGGTGATGGTGTGCTCCCCGCTGACGACCCAGGAGTTGGAGCCGATGCCGTCACCGTTCACGCCGACGGCCGGCGGGAGGTCGCTCAGGGCGTCGCTGAGGCCGGTGAGCTGGCTGTCCAGGCCCGAGGTGCCGGAAGCCGTGCCCGAGGTGCCGGAAGCCGTGCCCGAGGTGCCGGAAGCCGTGCCCGCCGTGCCGGTGGCGGTGCCGCCGGTTCCGCTCGTGCCGCCCGTACCGGTGCCGCTGGTGCCGCTCGTGCCGCCCTGTTCGAACGCCCCCGTCAGCTCGTCGTACTGGCCCTCCTGGACGATCGCCTTGTTCCGGCTGTACGGGTACTGCGGGTACAGCTCGGCGATCTGCTTGGGGCCGAGGCGGCTGGTCAGCAGGGCCCGGTCGATCTCGTCCTGCATGTTGCTGCGCAGGTCCCAGGCCATCGCCTTCAGCCAGGAGATCGAGTCGACCGGGGTCCACTTCTGCGGCTTGTAGTCGTTGGTGAAGCCCAGCGCCGCGTACTCCAGGGAGATGTCCTTGCCGTCCTTGCCCTGGAGGTAGGCGTTGACCCCCTGGGCGTAGGCCTGGAGGTACTTCTTCGTGGCGGCCGACAGCTTGGTGTCGTACTCCTCCTTGGCGACCCGCTCCCAGCCGAGGGTGCGCAGGAACTCGTCGTTGTCGACCTGGCTCTTGCCGAACATCTCCGACAGCCGGCCGGCCGCCATGTGACGGCGTACGTCCATCTCGTAGAACCGGTCCTGCGCCTGGACGTAGCCCTGCGCCATGAACAGGTCCGCGTCCGAGGAGGCGTAGATCTGCGGAATGCCGTAGTTGTCGCGTTTGACCTCGACGGGTCCCGAGAGGCCCTTGAGCGTGAGGGAGCCCTTGGTCTGCGGGAAGGAGGCCCGGACGGTGCTGATGGACCAGTACGCCCCGAAGGCGAGGCCTCCGATCAGTGCCAGCACCAGGACGAGCACGATCAGACGGGCTTTGCGCCCCTTTCTCCTGCCGGACTTGCCGGGCTGCTGACCCGTGGAGGCGGTGGTGTTGGGGGGCATCGCTGTCCTTGCTGTCCTAACGCGAGCGGCAGGTTCGGCTGTGCTTTTAACTGAGCGCTGGAGCAACGATAGGCGCAGGGCCTTGCGCCCCTTGACGCGGAGTCGGGAACCGGCACGGACTGGCGTTCGATCTTGCCCTCTCAAGCGTCAAGAAATCGTCAAGAGTTAGGTAAGGTAACGAAGTAGTTGGCGCGATGCGCCACAGCTTCATGTGCGATGTACGTGAGCCCACGCGCGTGTGCGTGCGGGCCAGGGAAGGATTCGGCCGCTGACTGTTCACCACCTCAACCAGCTCCTGCTCGTCTGCTCGCTCGTCCTGCTCGTCGCCGTCGCAGCGGTACGGATCTCCTCGCGCAGCGGGCTCCCCAGCCTGCTCGTGTATCTGGGGATAGGCGTCGCCATGGGCCAGGACGGCATCGGCGACATCCACTTCGACAACGCCGAACTGACCCAGGTCATCGGGTACGCGGCCCTGGTCGTGATCCTGGCCGAGGGCGGTCTGGGCACGAAGTGGAAGGAGATCAAGCCGGCCCTGCCGGCCGCCACCGCACTGGCGCTGGCCGGTGTCGCGGTGAGCGTCGGGGTCACGGCGTCGGCCGCGCACTACCTGATCGGGCTGGAGTGGCGGCAGGCGCTCATCATCGGGGCGGTCGTCTCCTCGACCGACGCGGCGGCCGTGTTCTCCGTGCTGCGGAAAATCCCCCTCCCCGCGCGCGTGACGGGCACGTTGGAGGCGGAGTCCGGCTTCAACGACGCCCCGGTGGTCATCCTCGTGGTCTCGCTGTCCACGGCGGGCCCGGCCGAGCACTGGTACGTGCTGCTGGGCGTGATCCTGCTGGAGCTGGCCATCGGCGCGGCCATCGGGCTCGCGGTGGGCTGGCTCGGCTCCTGGGGGCTGCGGCACGTGGCGCTGCCGGCCTCCGGCCTCTATCCGATCGCCGTCATGGCCATCGCCGTGGTGGCGTACGCGGCGGGTGCGCTGGCCCACGGCAGCGGATTCCTCGCGGTGTACCTCGCCGCGATGGTGATGGGCAACGCGCGGCTGCCGCACTGGCCGGCCACGCGCGGCTTCGCCGACGGGCTCGGCTGGATGGCCCAGATCGGCATGTTCGTCCTGCTCGGCCTGCTGGTCACCCCGCACGAGCTGGGCGACGACATCGTGCCCGCGCTCGTCATCGGGCTGGTGCTCACCATGGTGGCGCGTCCGCTGAGCGTGGTGGTCTGCCTGTCGCCGTTCCGGGTGCCGTGGCAGGAGCAGACCCTGATGTCCTGGGCGGGGCTGCGCGGAGCCGTGCCCATCATCCTGGCGACCATCCCGATGGTGGAGGGCGTCGACGCCAGCCGCCGGATCTTCAACATCGTCTTCGTGCTGGTCGTCGTCTACACCCTGGTCCAGGGCCCGACGCTGCCCTGGCTGGGCCGCAAGCTGCGCCTCGGGGACGGTTCGGAGGCCGCCGACCTCGGCATCGAGTCGGCCCCGCTGGAGCGGCTGCGCGGGCATCTGCTGTCCGTGGCGATCCCCGACGGGTCGAAGATGCACGGCGTGGAGGTGGCCGAGCTGCGGCTGCCGCACGGCGCGGCCGTGACGCTCATCGTGCGCGGGGGCGAGTCCTTCGTGCCGCTGCCGACGACGATATTGCAACGGGGCGACGAACTCCTCGTCGTCGCCACGGACCCCGTCCGGGACGCGACCGAGAGCCGGCTGCGGGCCGTGGGGCGCGGCGGCAAGCTGGCCGGCTGGCTGGGGACGGACGCGGCGAGCCACTGAAGGGCGTTTCGCACCTTTTGGGATTTGCGGGGTGGACGGGCCCATGGTGCTCACTTTCACAGGCACACACCCCTTGATCCCTGTACGATGAAGGCGTTACCCAGATCGAACCAACTCTGCCTGACGCAGAGCTGGCGCGACCGTATGGCGGTCGGGTCGCCCCTCCTCACCGGGCCCCGGCATCTACCGCAGTTCCGCGCAAGAGGACAGCTCTCGGCGCCGCCCGTCCGCGGGCCCGCGCTACCAGGCGGCAGAAAGGCACGGGCCGTGGCGTCCACGGTCACCTCGAAGACGTCGAAGAACTCGATGACCTCGAAGAACTCGACGGCTTCCGCCCGCCCGGGATACGGACGGCTGCTGCGCACCCGCGGCGCCTGGACGTTCCTGCTCCCCGGCTTCGCGGCACGCCAGCCGTTCGCGATGCTGACGATCTCCATCGTGCTGCTGGTGCAGCACACCACCGGCTCCTACGGAGCGGCGGGCGCCGCCGCGGCCGTCACCGGTGTCTCCATGGCGCTGTTCGCTCCCTACAGCGGCCGCCTCGCCGACCGCTACGGGCAGCGGGCCGTGCTGATCCCCGGCGTGCTGCTGCACGCGCTGTCCGGGCTGACGCTGACGTCGCTGGCGCTGCTGGACGCCCCCCTGTGGGCGGTGTTCGCGGCGGCCGTCCCGACCGGTGCCTCGGTGCCGCAGGTCGGGCCCATGGTGCGGGCCCGCTGGGGCGTGAAGCTGAAGGACTCGCCACTGATGACCACCGCGGCGGCCTTCGAGTCCGTCACGGACGAACTGACCTTCGTGGTCGGCCCGCTGCTGGCCACCGCCCTGTGCACGGCCGTCGACCCGGCCGCCGGCCTGGTCACGGAGGCCTCGCTGACCCTGATCGGCGGTCTGCTGTTCGCCGCGCAGAAGAGCACCCAGCCCTCGGTCGGGGGCGGCAGCGGCCACGCGCGCGTGGAGCACGCTTCCGCGCTGCGGATCCCCGGGGTGCGCGTGCTGATCGTGACGTTCCTGGGCATCGGGTCCGTCTTCGGCGGTATGCAGGTCTCGCTGGCCGCGTTCACCGAGTCGATCGGCGAACCGGGCCTCAACGGCGTCCTCTACGGGGTCTTCGCCGCGGGCAACATGCTCTCCGGCGTCGTCTGCGGCGCGATCGCCTGGAAGGCGGCCCCGCAGCGGCGCCTCGTCGTGGGCTACACGGCACTCGCGCTCGCCGCGTCGGGTCTGTGGGCCGCCCACTCGGTGCCGGTCCTCGCCGGTCTCGGCCTGCTGGTCGGCATGTGCATCGCGCCCGCCCTGATCACCGGCTACACCCTGGTCGAGGGCCTGGTCCCGGCCGGTGCCCGCACCGAGGCCTTCACCTGGCTGACCGGCGCGGTGGCGCTCGGCCAGGCGGCCGCCGTCACGGTCGCCGGGCAGCTGGAGGACCGCTTCCGGGACGGCGCCGGTTTCCTGGTGCCGATGGGCGGCACCGTGCTCGCCCTGGCGACCCTCCTGGCCCTGCGTTCCCGGCTGGCGGGACGCGCCCAGGGCCGCACCGTCGCACGTGGCGTGGGTCACCGCGTGCCGGTGGCAGTGGACTGAACGGCCGGAATACGTCAAGATGGATCGTCGTTAGCACTCATCGAGTGAGAGTGCCAGGAGGAAGACAGTGCCCACCTACCAGTACCAGTGCACCGAGTGCGGCGAGGGCCTCGAGGCGGTGCAGAAGTTCACCGACGACGCCCTCACCGAGTGCCCCAGCTGCAAGGGCCGCCTGAAGAAGGTGTTCTCGGCGGTCGGCATTGTCTTCAAGGGCTCCGGCTTCTACCGGAACGACAGCCGCGGCTCCTCCTCGAGCAGCACCCCGGCGTCGAAGTCGTCGAGCTCCTCGTCGTCCTCCGACTCCGGCTCCGGCTCTGGCTCCGGTTCGAGCTCGTCGTCGAGCACCGGCAGCTCCACGAGCAGCACCACCGCCGCATAAGGCCTGTTTCTTACGGGACCCTGTCGCCTTTCGGCGACGGGGTCCTCGGCGTTTCCGCGTGCGGTTAGGGTGCGGGCATGGTGAACAAGGCGAACGTGACGAACAAGGGGGACGCCGGGATCGGCGTCATCGGCGGCTCCGGGTTCTACTCCTTCCTCGACGACGTGACCGAGGTCCAGGTCGACACCCCGTACGGGCCGCCCAGCGACTCCCTCTTCCTCGGCGAGGTCGCCGGCCGGCGCGTCGCCTTCCTGCCCCGGCACGGACGGGGCCACCATCTGCCGCCGCACCGGATCAACTACCGGGCCAACCTGTGGGCGCTGCGGTCGGTCGGCGTGCGCCAGGTGCTCGCCCCCTGTGCCGTCGGCGGACTGCGTCCCGAGTACGGGCCGGGCACGCTGCTGGTGCCGGACCAGCTGGTCGACCGGACCAAGTCCCGCGCGAACACGTACTTCGACGGGCTTCCGCTGCCCGACGGCACGGTGCCCAACGTGGTGCACGTGTCGCTGGCCGACCCCTACTGCCCCGCCGGGCGGGCCGTCGCGCTGAAGGCGGCGCGCGGGCGGGACTGGGAGCCGGTGGACGGCGGCACGCTGGTCGTCGTCGAGGGGCCGCGCTTCTCGACCCGTGCCGAATCGTTGTGGCACCAGGCGCAGGGCTGGTCGGTGGTGGGTATGACCGGCCATCCCGAGGCGGCGCTCGCCCGCGAGCTGGAGCTCTGCTACACGTCCCTGACCCTGGTCACCGACCTCGACGCCGGAGCCGAGACCGGGGAGGGCGTCTCGCACGACGAGGTGCTGCGGGTGTTCGCGGCCAATGTGGACCGGCTGCGGGGCGTGCTGTTCGACGCGGTGGCGGGGTTGCCGGGGGAGGACGAGCGGGGCTGTCTGTGCGTGAATGCGCTGGGCGGGATGGATCCGGGGTTCGCGTTGCCGTAGGCGGAAGCTGCGGTAGGCGGTAGCGGAAGCTGCGGTAGGCGGAAGTTGCCGTTCGGGTGAGGGAGTTGTCCACAGGGCGGTGGCAGGTCCACAGGCCTGAGCGGGCTGTGGCGCGAGGCCCCATCGTGGGGAGCGCAAGCCGGTCGCTCGTCACAGGTGGTGGTTCCCCATGTCCCTCGATCCGTCTCCGTCTCCCTCTTCTCCCTCTCCCTCTCCCTCCTTTTCCTCTTTCCTCGCCCTGCCTTCTTGGTCTGTTGCCGCATGCCCGCCCGGCCCCGAGGTGCCGGCGGCGCGTGAGGTGCCGCGGTTCGACCCCGTACGGGTGCGCGGCGGCCGGGTCGGCCGGCTCGTACGGAACCGGCGGCGGGCCCTGGCCGTGGGACTCGCGGTCACCGCGACCGCGCTGGTCGCGGCGGGACCGCGGGGCTCCGAAGGGGCCCGTGGGCATCCCCGGGCCCAGCCCCCCGCGCACACGGCGGTGTCCGGGGAGCAGCCCGTGCGGACGCGTCGTGCCGTGGGGGCGGTGACGGCCCCGGTCCGGATCGCCGACGCGGCCACCGTGCGGCTGCTGCGGCCCGGCGACCGGGTCGACGTCATCGCCGCCGAGGAGACGGTGTCGGGCGGCGATGCCCGGGTGGTCGCACGCGGGGCCAGGGTGACGAAGGTGCCGGAGCCGCTGGAGGGCGCGAGCGACGCAGGGGCGCTGGTCGTGCTGTCGGTGCCGCGTGCGACGGCGGCCCGGCTCGCCGGTGCGAGCGCCACCGCGCGGTTGGCGGTGACACTGTGGTGACGTACCTGATCGCGTCAAGTCGCTCGTTCGAGGGACCCAGGTGGTCCGTTCGGCGCAACGTTGACGTAGGTTGCGGAGCGTTTTGTTCCGCAAGCTGCTCGTGCGAGGAGAGACCCCGGGGTGAGCGAGAAGAAGGATCCGAGCGTCTGGGAGGGCTTCAAGGCCTTCCTGATGCGCGGGAACGTCGTCGATCTGGCGGTGGCGGTGGTGATCGGCGCCGCGTTCACCAACATCGTCAACGCCGTGGTGAAGGGGATCATCAACCCCGTCGTCGGGGCCATCGGGACCAAGAACCTCGACCACTACAGCTCGTGTCTGAGCTCGACGTGCGAGGGCGAGCAGGGCATCCGGATCCTGTGGGGCTCCGTCCTCGGCGCCACGCTGAGCTTCGTGATCACCGCGGCGGTCGTCTACTTCCTGATGGTCCTGCCCATGGCGAAGTACCTGGGCCGGCTGGAGGCCCGCCGCAAGGCCAAGGAGGGCACCCAGGAGGTCATCGAGGTGACCGAGCTGGAGGTGCTGAAGGAGATCCGCGACGCGCTGGTCGCACAGCGCGGCTCCGGGCACGATCGGCGGTAGGGCCGGCTCAGAGGTGGTGGGGCGGCTTCTCGTCGAGGAAGCGCTTGAGGTCGGCCGCGCCGCCACCGGCGTCGGAGCGCTCGCCCCAGCCGCGGTCGGTGTCGTCGGAGGACTGCTGGTCGAGCGGGTCGTCGAAGACCAGCGCGGGCTTCGGCGCGCGCGGCTCGGGGTCGGGGGCGGTGCTCATGCGTCCAGGGTACGGTCGCGGAGGAAGCGGAGGAATTCGCGGAGAAAATCCCCGCGCCTTCTGTTGTGCTGGGAACCATGACGTCCAGCCCCACTCCCCCGCCCGTCCCCTCCGGTGCGCCCGTCCCCTCCGGCGTGCCCGGCAGCCGGGGGCCGCTGCGCAGCCTCAGGGCCCGTGGACGCGACGAGGCGCACCGGACGGCCTCGCCGCTGGAGCTCTTCTTCGACCTGTGCTTCGTCGTGGCCGTGGCCCAGGCGGGCATCCAGCTGGTGCACTCCGTCGCCGAGGGACATGCGGGCGAGGGGATCCTCGACTACGCGATGGTGTTCTTCGCCCTGTGGTGGGCGTGGATGAACTTCACATGGTTCGCCTCGGCGTACGACAACGACGACGTGCTCTACCGGGTCGTCACGCTGGTGCAGATCGCGGGGGTGCTGGTCCTCGCGGCGGGGGTCTCCCGGGCGTTCGAGGAGCACGAGTTCTTCGTGGTCTGGCTGGGCTACCTGATCATGCGGCTCGCCCTGGCGGCGCAGTGGCTGCGGGCGGCCCGCTCCAGCGAGGGCCCGGAGCGGACGACGGCCCTGCGCTACGCCGGTGGCGTGCTGGCGTGCCAGGTCGGCTGGCTGGGGCTGCTGTTCCTGCCCGAGGGGGCCCGGCCTTGGTGGTTCCTGGTGATGGCGCTGCTGGAGATGTGTGTGCCGCCGTGGGCGGAGAAGGACCGTCCCACGTCCTGGCATCCGCGCCATATCGCCGAGCGGTACGGACTGTTCACCATCATCGTGCTCGGCGAGACGATCGCCGCGGCCACGGTCGCCGTGAAGTCGGGCGTCGACGAGAACGACGCCCTGGGCGAGCTCCTCCCCATCGCGGCGGGCGGGCTGCTGATCATCTTCGCCGCGTGGTGGGTCTACTTCGTGGTCCCCATCCACGACCATCTGCGGTCCAACCGGCAGGCGTTCCTCTGGGGCTACGGCCACTACCTGGTCTTCGCCTCGGCGGCCGCGGTCGGGGCCGGGCTGGAGGTGGCGGTGGAGCAGACGGTCGGCAAGGCGCACATCTCCACGCTGGCGGCGTCGGCCGCGGTGACCCTGCCGACGGCCTTGTATCTGCTGACCTTGTGGGCCCTGCACTCGCGCCACTTCAAGTCGGGGATCGCCCAGCAGCTGGTGCTGCCGACGACGGCACTGCTGGTGATCTGCTGCACGTTCCTCGACGACTGGGCGGTGCTCGCGGCGGGCGTGGTCTGCGCGCTGTCGGTGGTGGCGGGAGAGACCCTGGCCCTGCGCAGGACCGCCCGGGCCGGCGGGCAGGCAGCGCCGACGGCCGGGTGAGGGGCCCGCGAGTTCGTCCCGCGTCCCCGGGAGCCGGGCCGGCCGGCCGCATCGGCCACGGACGGGCGACCGAGTGAAAGCGCCCGCGAAGTCCCGCCCCCCTCCGGGCCGACCACACCGGCCCCACGACAGCGCCCGCGAAGCCCCGCGTGCAGGCCGGCGGCGTCGGCCGGCTGGGTGCGCCCGTGAGGGCCGGGGTCTGGACGAGACTGGGCGGCATGACAGTTGACGCTCTGGTGGACGCTCTGACGGATGTCTCCGGCCTGCGGGTGGGGCACGCGACACGCGCCGGCGACGGCTGGCTCACCGGCACCACGGTGGTGCTGGCCCCGGAGGGCGGGGCCGTGGCCGCCGTGGACGTGCGGGGCGGGGGTCCCGGCACCAAGGAGACGGACGCGCTCGACCCGCGCAACGTGGTGCGGAAGGTCGAGGCGATCGTGCTGACCGGCGGCAGCGCGTACGGGCTCGACTCGGCTTCGGGGGTGATGGCCTGGCTGGAGGAACGGGGGCGCGGGATCCGTGTCGGGGCGGACCCGGCGCATGTCGTGCCGGTGGTGCCCGCCGCCTGTGTCTTCGATCTGGGACGCGGTGGCGACTTCCGGGCCCGGCCGGACGCGGCCACCGGCCGCGCGGCGGTCGAGGCGGCCGCGGCGAGCGCGTTCGGCGCGCCGGTGCCCGAGGGCTGTGTGGGCGCCGGCACGGGGGCGGTGGTCGGAGTGGTGAAGGGCGGCGTCGGCGGCGCGAGCACCGTGCTCGGCTCGGGGATCACGGTGGCCGCGCTGGTGGTGGCCAACGCGGCGGGGTCGGTGCTGGATCCGGAGACGGGGGTGCTGTACGGGGAGTTGTTCCAGGGGCGGGTGGAGTACCCGGAGGCGGAGGTGCACGAGGCCGCGCGGCGGCGCCTCGCCGAGACGGCCGCGAGGAGCGCGCCTCCGCCGCTCAACACGACGCTGGCGGTGGTCGCCACGGACGCGGACCTGTCGAAGGCGCAGGCGCAGAAGCTGGCCGGCACGGCACACGACGGCATCGCCCGCGCGGTGCGGCCGGTGCACCTCCTCAACGACGGGGACACGGTGTTCGCGCTGGCGACCGGAGACCGCGCCCTGGACGCCGCGAACCCGCTCGCCCTCAACGAGATCCTCGCCGCGGGCGCGGACGTCGTGACCCGGGCGATCGTGCGGGCCGTGCGCGCCGCGGAGCCGGTCGACGGTCCGGGCGGGGCGTGGCCGTCGTACCGGGAGTTGTACGCGGGCCGCTGAGCGGATGGGCGCCGCACAGCGGCTCCACAGCGGCGCCGGACATTGTCCCGGGCCTGTAACGGTGATGTCGCTCATGGCGGTCGGACGGAACCCGACCGGCCGCCCGGCCCCTCTTCACCCACGTACTGGAGCGGACCACGCACATCACTCGAACTGGGAGCAGCCCGTGACAACGCCGGACATTGCAGCGCGGCGCAAACTGGGGGCATGTGCCGCCCTGATGGTCGGCGCCCTGACGCTCACCGCCTGCGGTGGCAGCGCCAACGCCAAGGACGACGCCAAGGGTGGCAGCGATTCGGCGAAGACCTCCGTCGCGAAGATCGCCATCTCGGCGAAGGACGGTTCGACCGGCGCCTCCATCAACTCGACCGGCGTGAAGGTCAGCGACGGCAAGCTGACCGACGTGAAGATGACGGTGGCGGGCAGCGGTCAGGCCGTACCGGGCTCGATCTCCTCCGACGGCAAGGTCTGGAAGCCGAAGGAGCAGCTGGAGCGCGGCACGAAGTACCAGATATCGGCGACAGCGAAGGACACGAAGGGCCGTACGGCCGCCGCGAACTCCATCTTCACGACGGTCACCTCGGCGAACAGCTTCATCGGGACGTACACGCCGGACGACGGCACCACGGTCGGTGTGGGCATGCCGGTGTCGTTCAACTTCGACAAGGCCATCACGAACCGCAAGGACGTGCAGTCGCACATCACGGTCACGTCCAGCAGCGGGCAGCAGGTGGTCGGGCACTGGTTCGGCTCGCAGCGGCTCGACTTCCGGCCCGAGGAGTACTGGAAGGCCGGCTCCAAGGTCACGATGAAGATCGACCTGGACGGGGTCGAGGGCACGAACGGCGTCTACGGCGTCCAGAAGAAGACGGTCACCTTCACCGTCGGGCGCTCGCAGGTCTCCACGGTCGACGTCAACACGCAGACCATGACGGTCGTGCGGGACGGCAAGACCGTCAAGACGATCCCGATCTCGGCGGGCAGCCCGCAGCACACCACGTACAACGGGCAGATGGTGATCTCCGAGAAGTTCGTGCAGACCCGGATGAACAGCCGGACGGTCGGACTCGGCGGTGAGTACAACATCCCGGACGTGCCGCACGCGATGCGCCTGACGACCTCCGGCACGTTCATCCACGGCAACTACTGGTACAACAAGGGCAATCCGCCCTTCGGTCGCCAGGGCACCAGCCACGGCTGCGTCGGCCTCGCGGACGTCCAGGGCGCCGGCGGCAGCACACCCGCCAAGTGGTTCTACGACAACTCGCTCATCGGGGACGTGGTGGTCGTGAAGAACTCGCCCGACAAGACGGTGGCGCCGGACAACGGGCTCAACGGCTGGAACATGGCATGGAGCCAGTGGGTCGCGGGCAGCGCCGCGTGAGCGGCTGAACGATCATCCCAACTGGGGTTTTTGACGGACCGACCGGGCCGCGCGGGAACTTTTCGCGCGGCCCGTGCGTTTTCCTGGACGTACGTTTTCTCGGTTCCCGGACATGATGTCCGACCGAGGGGCTACGGTATGCACCCACAAGGTGACATGCAGCAACGCCGGGAGAAACCTTGAGCGTTCCGTACGAGACGGCAGCGTACGAACCCCACGACTCGCCCGAGTCTCCGGAGGAGCACCTCGCGCGACTCCTCGGCCGCGCCCTGAACTCCTTCGAGCTGCCGGACGAGACGATAAGGCGGCTGGACTGCGCGCTGGCGCACGACGGTTCGCTGCACTCCGCGCACCACAGCGCGGGCCTGCACCGGGAGACGTACCGGCACACCTGGCTGCTCGCCGACGGCTCGGCGCTCACGCTCTGGGAGCTCGTCCACAACACGGCGCCCGGCAGCGAGCCGCAGCACGAGGTGTACGTCGACGAGGAGGAGCTGCGTGCCGCCACCACGCGTCTGCCGCTGCCGCCGGACACGCCCGACTTCGAGCTGCCGGTGACGGTGCAGCTCTCCCCCGTCCCCGCACCCCGGCACGCGTACGCCGGGGACGACTCGGCGGACCACGCGCGGCGTTTACTGCGCCGCGCGGAGAACGCGGACCGGCCGGGCGCGGACACGGCCACCCTGCTGGCCACGGCGTCCGGTCATCAGATCACGCAGGCCTTCGGCCGCCCGTGCCGCGCGGGCCGGGCGGGACTGTGCTTCTCGCTCTACGAGCACGCGTTCCTGCTGCGCGACGGCGCGGAGGTCTCCCTCTGGGAGGTGGAGCACACGGCCACGCCGGACGGACGGCACATGTGCGAGGTGTACGCCAGCGAGGAGGCGGCGCGCGAGGCGATGGAGCGGCGGGCGGCGCAGCTGTCCTAGGGGGTGTCCGCTAGGCCGCTCTGTCGCCGAGTTGGCGCGCCAGTTCGGCGAAGGCGTCTCTCTCCTCGGGGGTCAGTTCCACGGACTCCGACCGGGGGCCCGTCTGCCGCTGCTGCGGGAGGGCGGGGAGAGGGTGGCCTTCGGGCCATCGGGAGACGTGCTCGGGCATGCGCCCCAGTAGACACCACGGCCCGGGACTTCGGTCCCGGGCCGTGATTTTCGTGATCTATCTCGCAGGTGCCGTGAACGGTTCACACCCCCCGAAAGGGGCGAACCCCGGGCCCTGCCCTCAGGCGTCGGGCCTCACGCCGCCACCGGCTGCTTCGCCTCCGCCGTCTGGGCCGCGGCCCCGCCGGAGGCCGCCGTGGCGCCCGGGGCCGGCTTGCGCAGGCCCTTCAGGACGACCACCAGGGCCGTGGTGACGCAGACGCCCGCGGCGATGGCGATCAGGTAGAGCAGCGGGTTGCCGATCAGCGGGACCACGAAGATGCCGCCGTGCGGGGCGCGCAGCGTGGCGCCGAAGGCCATCGACAGGGCACCGGTGATCGCGCCGCCCGCCATCGAGGCCGGGATGACGCGCAGCGGGTCGGCCGCGGCGAACGGGATCGCGCCCTCGGAGATGAAGGAGGCGCCGAGCACCCAGGCGGCCTTGCCGTTCTCGCGCTCGGTGTGCGTGAAGAGCTTGCCGCGCACGGTCGTGGCGAGGGCCATCGCCAGCGGAGGCACCATGCCGGCCGCCATGACCGCCGCCATGATCTTCATCGCGGAGTCGCTGGGGTTGGACACCGCGATACCGGCCGTGGCGAAGGTGTAGGCGACCTTGTTGACCGGGCCGCCGAGGTCGAAGCACATCATCAGGCCGAGGAGGGCGCCGAGCAGGATG
The DNA here is from genome assembly GCF_900236475.1 of Streptomyces chartreusis NRRL 3882. Classification (GTDB taxonomy): domain Bacteria; phylum Actinomycetota; class Actinomycetes; order Streptomycetales; family Streptomycetaceae; genus Streptomyces; species Streptomyces chartreusis_D. Next base: position 5,229,567 of record NZ_LT963352.1, on the reverse strand, counting down.
GCGTTGCTGCCGGACAGGCCGTTCAGCCAGTCGGTCATGCCCTTCTGGGCCTCGGCGATGGGCTTGCCGATGACGACGAACATCAGGAACCCGACGATCGCCGAGGAGATCAGCGGGATCACCACCACCGGCATGATGCCGCGCAGCGCCGCCGGGATGTTCACCTTCTGGATCGCGATGACCACGCCACCGGCGATCAGACCGGCCGCGAGACCGCCGAGGAAGCCGGCGTTGATGGTCAGGGCGATCGAGCCGCCGACGAAGCCGGGGACGAGACCGGGCCGGTCGGCCATGCCGTAGGCGATGTAGCCGGCCAGGACGGGGACGAGGAAGCCGAAGGCGACGCCGCCGATCTGGAAGAGCAGGGCCGCCCAGCTGTCGGCCTGCGTCCACAGGAAGTGGTCCATCACCGACGGGGCCTTGTCGACCTTGTAGCCGCCGATCGCGAAGCCGAGGGCGATCAGCAGACCGCCCGCCGCGACGAACGGCACCATGTAACTGACGCCGGACATCAGCCACTTGCGCAGCTTGGTGCCGTAGCCCTCGCCGGCTTCGCCGGAGCGCTCCACCGGAGTGGCCGGGGCGGACCCGGAGGTGACCTCGCCGCGGGCGGCCTTCTCGCGGACCTCGGCGATGAGTTCCGCGGGGCGGTTGATGCCCGCCTTCACGCCGACGTCGACGGTCGGCTTGCCGGCGAAGCGTTCCTTCTCCCGTACGGGCACGTCGTGGGCGAAGATCACGGCGTCCGCCGCGGCGATGACCGCCGGGTCGAGCCGCGTGAAGCCGGCCGAGCCCTGGGGCTCGACGGTGACCTCGACGCCCGCCTCACGGCCGGCGTTCTCCAGCGACTCGGCCGCCATGTAGGTGTGGGCGATGCCGGTGGGGCAGGAGGTGACGGCGACGATGCGGAACGGGCGCTCCGCGGACGGCTCTTCGGCCGGGGCGTCGTCGGTGACCGTGGCGGCGGCGGGAGAGGCCGCTCCCGCCGACGCCACGGGGTCTTCGGAGCCGGCCTCGGCGGGCTCGCCGGGCTCGTCGCCGCGGATCAGCGCGGCGGCGGCCGTCGGGTCACCCACCGCGCGCAGGGCGTCGGTGAACTCCGTGTTCATCAGCTGCCTGGCCAGCGACGACAGGATCGTCAGATGGGCGTCGTCGGCGCCGGCCGGCGCGGCGATCAGGAAGATCAGGTCGGCGGGGCCGTCGGCCGCCCCGAAGTCGATGCCGTCGGAGCTGCGCCCGAAGGCGAGGGTCGGCTCGGTGACGTGCTCGCTGCGGCAGTGCGGGATGCCGATGCCGCCGTCGAGGCCGGTCGGCATCTGGGCCTCGCGGGCGGCCACGTCGGCGAGGAAGCCGTCCAGGTCGGTCACCCGGCCCAGGGCCACCATGCGCTCGGCGAGGGCACGCGCCGCCGCTTCCTTGGTGTCGGCGGACAGGTCGAGATCGACCAGGTCCGCGGTGATCATGTCGCTCATCGCGGGCTCCTTAGCACGCGTATCGCCCGGTCAGTCGGGTGGGCGGGGAGGGGACGGGGGGTGCGGTGGGGGGTGACGGGGATGCGGTGGGGGGTGACGCAGAGGGGCGTACGGGCCTCGGCTAACGGGGCGTCTCGCCGGTCACGGTCCGGTGCGCGCGGCTCTTCGTACGTCATGACACCGGCTCCTTCAGCGCACGGTCCGCCGGGATCCGGGCCGTGACCGTCACCGAGGCCGGGTCCAGGTCGCCGGGCTTCGGCATGACGCTGCCCGGCAGCTGGACGGCCGCCGCGCCGTGGGCGACCGCGGAGGCGAGGGCGTCGGGGCCGCTGCCGCCGGCGATCAGGAAACCGGCGAGGGAGGAGTCACCGGCACCCACGTTGCTGCGTACGGCGTCCACGCGGGCGCTGCCGAACCAGGCGCCCTCGCCGGAGACCAGCAGCTGCCCGTCGGCGCCGAGGCTCGCGAGGACGGCCCGGGCACCCATCTCGCGCAGCTCCTCGGCCGCCTTCACGGCGTCGCCGACGGTGGCGAGGGGGCGGCCGACGGCCTCCGAGAGCTCCTCGGCGTTCGGCTTGACCACGTCCGGCCGCTCGCGCAGGGCCGCGAGCAGCGCGGGCCCGGAGGTGTCCAGGGCGATCCGGGCACCGGCGGCGTGCGCGCGGGCGACCAGTTCGGCGTACCAGGAGGGTGCGAGGCCGCGCGGGAGGCTGCCGCAGCAGGCGATCCAGGAGGCGTCGCGGGACTGCTGCCGCACGGTCTCCAGGAGCAGTTCCCGCTCGGCCTCGGAGAGTTCCGGGCCCGGCGCGTTGATCTTCGTCAGGACGCCGTCGGCTTCGGCGAGGGCGATGTTGGAGCGGGTGGCCCCGGCGACCGGCACCGGCGCGACCTCGATGCCCTGCGTGTCGAGCAGGTCGGCGACGAGCGCGCCCGGCGCGCCGCCCAGGGGCAGGACCGCCACCGTGCGCCGGCCGGCCGCCGCGACCGCGCGCGAGACGTTCACGCCCTTGCCGCCCGGGTCCATCCGCTCGCCGGTGGCGCGGATGACCTCGCCGCGGTCGAGGGACGGCACCTCGTAGGTGCGGTCCAGGGACGGGTTGGGGGTGACGGTGAGGATCATGCGCGCACTACTTCCGTGCCGCCGCGCTCGATCGCGACGGCGTCTTCGGGGCTCAGCCCGCTGTCGGTGATCAGCAGGTCCACATCGCTCAGGTCGCCGAAGCGGGCGAAGTGCTCCTGGCCGTGCTTGGAGGAGTCGGCGAGCAGCACCACGCGGCGGGCGGCGGCCACGGCCGCGCGCTTCACGGCGGCCTCGGCGAGGTCGGGGGTGGTCAGGCCGTGTTCGGCGGAGAAGCCGTTGGCGGCCACGAACAGCACGTCGGCCCGGATCTCGCCGTACGCCCGCAGCGCCCAGGCGTCCACGGCGGCGCGTGTGCGGTGCCGTACGCGCCCCCCGATGAGGTGGAGCTGGATGCCGGGGTGATCGGCTAGGCGGGCGGCGATGGGCAGGCTGTGCGTGACGACGGTGAGGGCGGCCTCCAGCGGGAGGGCGGCTGCCATCCGGGCCACGGTCGTACCGGCGTCGAGGATCATCGTGCCCTCGCTCGGCAGTTCCGCGAGGGCCGCCTTGGCGATGCGGTCCTTCTCGTCGGGGGCCGTGGTCTCGCGCTCGGCGAGGTCCGGCTCGAAGTCGAGGCGCCCGGCCGGGATGGCCCCGCCGTGCACCCGGCGGACCAGGCCGGCCCGGTCGAGGGCCTTCAGATCCCGGCGGATCGTCTCCGCCGTCACCTGGAACTCCTCGGCCAGCGACACGACATCCACTCGGCCGCCGTCACGGGCGAGCCGGAGGATCTCCTGCTGCCGCTCCGGTGCGTACATGTCAGTTCGCCTCCGCCTCGTGCCCGAACGTGTGGTTTCAGCGGGAGGCTACGCCGAGATTTCTGCGAAGTAAACAGGTTCGGACCCAATCGGGCATGAGCGGAAATAACAACGGGCTCGGCACCAGGTGCCGAGCCCGTTGTCGTACGCGCGTTCAGGAGACCAGCACCGGTTCCTTCCTCTCCGGCGCCGCCTGCTCGCCCTCGACGTGCTGCGCCGGGCGCTTCGGCAGGGCGAACATCAGCAGGAAGATGAGGCCCATCACCGCGGCCACCCAGCCCAGCGAGTTCCGGAAGGCGTCCGCGAAGGCCGGGCCCACCTGGTCCGGGCGCAGACGGTCGCCGATCGTGCCGAAGAAGACGACCGACACCAGGCCCAGGCCCAGCGCGTTGCCCATCTGCTGCACGGTGTTGAGCAGGCCGGACGCCGAGCCGGAGTGCTCGCGCGGCACCTCGGAGAGGATCGCGTCGGTCAGCGGGGCGACGATCAGGCCCATGCCCACGCCCATCACGACCAGCGGCAACGCCATCTGCCAGGGCGCGATGCCGAGGCCGTAGTGCCCGGACTCCCAGAGGTAGAGCAGCACTCCGGCCGCCATCACCAGCGCGCCCGCCTGGAGCACCTTGCGTCCGAAACGCGGGACCAGCTGCTGCACCGACATCCCGGCGGCCACGGACACGGCGATCGAGAACGGCACCCCGGTCAGCCCGGCCTTCAGCGCGCTCCAGCCCAGACCGACCTGCATGTACAGCGTCCACACCAGGAAGAACACGCCGAGCGCGACCCCGAAGACGGTCTGTACGGCGATCCCGGCCGCGAAGCTCTTGACCCGGAACAGCGACAGCTCGACCAGCGGTGAGCCGTCCCGTGCGCTCTTGCGCCGCTCGTACGCCACCAGCGCCGCCAGGACGACGAGCGCGCCGGCCATCGAGACGTACCCCCACACCGGCCAGCCCAGCTCCCGGCCGCGGATCAGCGGGTAGAGCAGCATCAGCAGGCCCAGCGTCACGAGGGCGACACCCACCAGGTCCAGCTTCAGGGCCCGCGGTGCCCTGGACTCGGTGATGAAGCGGCTGCCGAGGACCAGGCCGGCGACGCCCACGGGCAGGTTGATCAGGAAGATCGAGCGCCACTCCCACCCGAACAGGTTCCACTCGGTCAGCAGCGCGCCGAGCAGCGGACCGGACACGGCCCCGAGCCCGACGACCGCGCCGAACAGCCCGAACACCTTGCCCCGCTCGTGCGCCGGGAAGGTCGCGTGCACGATCGACAGCACCTGCGGCACCATCAGGGCCGCCATGCCGCCCTGCAGGAAACGGGACGCGACCAGCATCTCCGGGTTCACCGCGAGGCCGCACAGCGCGGAGGCGAGGGTGAAGCCGCCGATGCCGACGAGGAAGATCCGCTTGCGGCCGTGGATGTCACCGAGCCGTCCGCCGGTGATCAGCCCGGCGGCGAAGGCCAGGGCGTATCCGGCGGTGATCCACTGGATCTGGCTGAAGGAGGCGCCCGATTCCCGCTGGATCGACGGGATGGCGATGTTGACGATCGTCACGTCGACGAGGTCCATGAAAGCCGCGGTCATCACGATCGCGAGGGCGAACCAGCGGCGGCGGTCGGTGCCGCCCGCGGTGCCGGCAGGGGTGTCGGTGGAGGTCATGCGTAGAACCTAGAGGGCCACTAGGTCAGATTGTGTCCTACTGGTGCGGCATCCTCGTCGGTATGACGACGGACACACCGGCCCGGCTGCTGACGCTCCTCTCCCTCCTCCAGACCCCCCGCGAATGGCCCGGCGGCGAACTCGCCGACCGGCTCGGGGTCTCCCGCCGCACGGTCCGGCGGGACATCGACCGGCTGCGCGAACTGGGTTATCCCGTGCAGGCGACCAAGGGCTCCGACGGCGGCTACCGGCTGGTCGCCGGCAAGGCCATGCCGCCGCTCGTGCTCGATGACGAGGAGGCCGTGGCCATCGCGGTCGGCCTGCGCGCCGGGGCGGGGCACGCGGTGGAGGGCCTGGACGAGGCGTCGGTGCGGGCGCTGGCCAAGCTGGAGCAGGTGCTGCCGGGCCGGCTGCGGCACCGCGTGACCACGCTCCAGGCCGCGACGACACCGCTGACCAGCGGGGACGGGCCGAGCATCGCGCCCGAGACGCTGACCGTCATGGCCTCCACGGTGGCCGGGCACGAGCGGCTGCGGTTCGCCTACCGGGCCGCGGACGGCACCGAGTCGCGGCGCCTGACGGAGCCCTACCGGTTGGTGTCCACGGGCCGCCGCTGGTACCTGGTGGCGTACGACATCGACCGGGACGACTGGCGTACGTTCCGCGTGGACCGGGTGAGCGAACCGTTCGCCACGGGGGCGCGGTTCGTGCCGCGCGAGCTGCCTACGGGGAACGCGGCGGAGTACCTGCGGCAGTCGATGCAGCGGCAGCAGGAGTCCTACGACTTCGAGGTCACGTTCGCCGCGCCGGCCGAGTTCGTCGCCGCCCGGCTGCCGGCATGGCTGGGCACGCCCGAGCCGCTGGACGACGGCAGCTGCCGGCTGCGGGGATCCGCGGCGGACGCGGTGCAGTGGGTGGCGTTCCGGCTGGCGCTGCTGGAGTGCGACTTCGTGGTGCACACACCGGAGGAACTCGTGACGGCCGTGAGGGAGTTGGGGGCGCGGCTCAGCAGGGCGGGCGAGGGGGGCGGAGCATGACCTGAAGCGCCCGTTGCCGGGTGCGGCCGCACTGTCGAAGAGGCGGATGGCCGGATGGCCGGATGGAGCAAGCCCGGCTGCGTGTTGTCCGTTCAGCATCAAGGCTGTCCCTCATGGAGAAGACACCCAGGGTGATCGTTGAGCCGCCGGACAGCAGAGGCCTTCGCGCCGTCAGCATGGGTGGCACAGTGGTGGGCAGCGCCTGGTCCCCGAGCGGGCTGCGCAAGCTTCTCCGACAACTCGGTTGCCCGGAGGGCATCGATCTGGAAGACCGGAGAGTCATCGTCTGGCGCGAGGCGGGCAGCGAGATATGGCCCGATCGCACGTGGCGAAGACGCACGGCCACAGCGCTCATGATGGCGGGACTGATCCTGTCCATGGCCCTGCTCACCGTCGTGGGAACACCGGACGCCATGGGGGCACTGACATTCGCCCAGCGCATCACGGGATTCCTCTTCATCCTGTCCGGCGCGGTGCAGGGCCTCGCCGCGCTGGCGGCTCTCGACCATGAGGGAAAGCGGCAGTTCAAGTATTCCGGAGCCCTGGTACTGGTCGGGGCACTGATCGCCTTGATCACGGAGAGCGTTTTCCTGTTCACCTGGCTGCAAGAAAGAGAACCGACGCTCTACTTCCCGGTATCCGTGCTGCTCTTCGCATGGTCGCTGTGGGCCCTCTGGCGGCTGTTCCATGAGCAGGTCTGGAGAGTCATACCCCACCCCAAGAGATTTGCGACCGGGGTTGCCCTGTCCGGGCTTCTGGCCGCCACGAACTTCGCATACTCCGCCGTCTATCAGCCCACGTCAGCTCCTTTCTATGTCACTCTCACGGCAAAGTTCGGCACCCCTCACACCGATCCCATCCGCCCATTCATCCATGTGCCGCTTGCACTCCAAGTGGAAAACACCGGAAAGGTTCCGGCTTACATCCTTGTCGATAAGTATCTGGTCTACGGGCGTTCGGCTGAATACTCGAAGGACGATGGGGGACTGAGAGACTGGAAGAAGGCCCTGGAAACCGAGTCCGACGCAGAGCTTCATGTCTCCGAATCAGGCAGCAAAACGATAAGCGCCGGACAATTCGCCGGACCGGGGTACTGGCTCCATCCGGGAGAGGGCCACATAAAGGAAAAAGTGATACAGCTCCCCAGGAGCGTTGAATACGACCTCCTGGAAGCGACCTTGTCCGTGGTGGCGATGAGAATGGACCGCGGAAAGATCAATCTCCGGCAACTACAGCAGGCACACCCCTCCTGGCAAAAGAAGGAGGGGCGATTCTACTGCGCAGAATGCAGCGGTATGATCATCCATGAAGGGAAAGTGCGCCACAACAACAACATCATCAACATTACCCGCAAACCCCGGTACGTGACCGTACTCTGGCAGGGCACGCCGGAGGAGTTTGATTACTCGTACGCCATCTCGTCCTACAAAATCGACTTCGAGAAATCTCCCGACCTGAGAGAATTGAGAAAGGAAATCGCGCGGGAAGAGGATCGGTACGGCGTGGAGTCGCGCTCGATTTCCACAAGGGTATCCATCGCGGCATTGATGGCGTCGGTGTAGCGGACTGATCGCCCAGTTGCAGGAGGAGCCCATTGGGTCCAGAGTAGTTGTAAGTGGTTGTAAGTGGTTGTTGTGTTTTGTACAGGCAAATCCGCATGTTCCACAGTGCAACTTGGATGCGCCATGGCCAGAAACGCCCGGCGACGAGTCTGCCGTTACAGGGGTTGTACGTACTGCTTGGTTGCAGCGCTCTCCCTCACAGGAGGCGCGGCCGTCTCCACGACGGGGGCCTTCGGCCAGGCCGCGGCCGTGACCCCGGCCCAGACTCCCCCACCGCCGCCGGATCCCGACACGCCAGATTCCGACACTCCGGAACCCGGCACGCCGACCGGGCCAAGTACTCCGTCGGGGCCCAGCACGCCGACCGGGCCCAGTACTCCGCCGGAGCCCAGCACGCCGTCCGAGCCCAGTACTCCGTCGGAGCCCGAGACGACGGGATCCGGCACGCAGACCGGGCCGAGCGAGCCGACCGGCCCCGGCGAACCGACGGACTCCGGCACTCAGTCGCAACCCACGTCACCGGCCGACCCCTCGGAACAAGCGACGCTCATGGAGAAGCGCACGGCAGCGCTGAAGGTGCCGGAAGAAGTGAAGGAGGAGGTCGGGAACGAGCTGAGCGGGTTGCTGAAGATGAGCCGGGATCCGGACATCCCGCCCGGCGAACGGGCCGCCTACAGGAGAATCGTGTCTCGGCTCACCGACGAGCTGGCGATGATCCAGGATCCCAAGACGCCTCGCGAGCAGCGAGTCGCCCACACGCACATCGTGGAAAGGGCGACCGAAACGCTGGGCGTGATCCAGGATCCAGGCACGTCGCCCGAGGACCGGGCCGCCTACACGAGCCTCGTGGACGGGACAGTCAGGACGCTGGGGACGATCCAGGATCCCAAGACGTCTCGCGAGGAGCGGGCCGTCTTCACCGAGTGCATGGAAGAGATGAGCGAGCGCTTCGGGCTGGTCACGGATCAAGAAGCAGATGAGGCCTCTCGGAACTTCGCCCGCAGCAACACCGAGCAGGACGTCAAAACGCTGACTCGCTCTCAAGGCCAGCGGACGCCGCAGAGTTATCGCGAGTGGACTGTGAGGGCCATCAGTGCGTCGGGGACGAGCCAGCAGATTCTCAGGGCCCGGGCCCTTCCGCCGAAGGAGCAGGCCGAGCTCAGGAAGAACGTGGAGCAGCTGACCGCCGCTGTCCTGAAGTCCTACGACCGGTCGGCATCCCGCGAAGACCGGGACAAGGCGAAGGATGCGGGAAAGGACTTCCTCGCAAAGATCGAGGAGAGCAACGACAAGCACTCGGACAAGCCCCTGCTGGAGGTCAGGAACAAACCCTTGAGCGCTACGGTCGCTCCGGGAGAGTTCGAGTCCTTCACCGTCAAGGTCACCAATCACGGGGCTGACGACGTCACCGGTGTGACGGTGGAGGACGAGTTCGATTCGGCCTCGGGCGATGCCGAGGGAGGCGTCATCCACCCCGTGTTGCATGCGCAGCTGATGAGGGATTCAGGTGAGGAGAACGACTGCGACATCACCGCGGGGAGCACCGGGGTGACCTGCCCCGCGGAGGGTGACACCGAGATCGTGCCGGAGGAGACGGTCACGATCACCATCCGTGCGGTGGTGAAGGCGTCGCAGGTGCCTTTCGGAAAGAAGGAGAACGTCACTCGGGTGAAGTACGAGGAGGGTGCGGAGCAGGGCAGTGCCAAGTTCGCCGTCGTCAAGCCTCCGAAGCTGTCCGAGCAGGACCTCGAAGGCGAACTGCGGGCCATCCGGCAGTGTGCCGCGCACTTCGAGCCGTCCGGCGTCTCTCGGGAAGCCCTGACCGTCTTCACCAAGGTGATGGGTGACGAACTCAAGCAGGGGACCTCTCCGGCTCAGGCCAGTTCCGAGGGGTACGAGGCCGCTCTCACCAGAGCGGGACCCGACGAAGCGGTGTCCATCGCGGGGATACCCGTGTTCGACGTGTCTCTTCGCGACGCCGCGAAAGCCGTCACGTCAGCGGGCGACTGCCCGGGATTCGTCGACAAGGCCCTGTCGGCCGAGTGACCGTAGGGTCCTCTCAACGGCGTGACCGTCCATTGTCGAGTCGCCGGCTCTCCCAGGGGAAATCCCGCAGCACCCCCAGGTTCCGCAACGCCAGTTCCGCCGGTCCCTCCGGCCCGTCCGCCGGGACGTCCCCGGCCGCCGCCCAGCCCTCCACCGCCGCACGTACGGCCGCGCTCGCCACGGCGGCGGCGAAGCGCAGGTCCGAGGGCATGGCAACGTTATCGGGGTCGGCTGTCGAGGGAGCCCGCGCAGGACCGGCCGTCAGCCGCGCGGCCAGTACCTCCGTCAGCGACCGCTCGGACGCCTGGCACACCTCCGCCCACACCCTGCGCAGGGACGGGTTCGCCTCGGCGAGGCGCAGGAGCGTGCGGACCCACTCCCAGGAGGACGCCGAGACGCCTACGCCCGGGGTGAGGGTGTGCCGCACCCCGTGCTCCAGGGCCCGGAGCACGCTCGCGTCGGCGGGTGCCGCGCGTACCGCCTCCACCCAGCGCTGGGCGCCGGCCGCGTAGAGCGGGGCGACGGCCTCCTCCTTGGTGGCGAAGTACCGGTAGAAGGTGCGCGGGGCGATGCCGGCGGCCTGGGCGATGTCCTCCGCGCGGGTGGCGCGCAGGCCGTGCCGTACGAAGAGGCCGGCCGCGGCCCGGGCGATCTCCATGCGCGTCTCGGCCTTCCGCCGCTCGGTCAGCGAGGCCTGAGGAGGGGGCGGGGTGGTGCTGCTCACGCCCGGCAGGCTATGCCCATGTGACACAATCTGCCATCCGGCGGGCCACCCCGTGGTTCAGGTACGGGGTGCCCCGCCCTTCCACTTCCCCGCTCACGCAGAGAGCCGGGCCCCGGCGCCCGGGGGGAGGGACGCCGAAGCCCGGCCTTGGGAGAGTCCCGGCGCCGGGGGGAGTGCGACGGGACTTGGCTCTGGGGGGCAGGGGCGTGGCCCCGGCCCGAACTGGTGGGCCCGGAAGTCTTGTTCCCGGTCCCCGCGGATTGAAGCGGCGTTACATCGCCATGTTTGCGCGGTCTTTCGCCACCCGGCGTACGCGGCGGCCCCCGGGCGCACACCGTGCGTCACCCACAGCCCATGGGCGACACCCACAGGCCGCGGGACGGGTCGCACGCCCGGACGCCCACCGACGGACACCGGCACCGGCGAACACCGGCTCCGGCGTCACGCCGCCGCGTCGAACCCGGTGCTGCGCGCCAGCTTCTTCAGCTCCAGCAGCGCGTGCTTCTCGATCTGGCGGATGCGCTCGCGGGTCAGGCCGTGCTCCTTGCCGACCTCGGTCAGCGTGCGCTCCCGGCCGTCCTCGATGCCGTAGCGCATCTTGATGATCGAGGCCGTGCGCTGGTCGAGGCGGCCGATGAGGTCGTCGAGCTCCTCGCTGCGCAGCAGCGTGAGCACCGACTGCTCGGGCGACACCGCCGAGGTGTCCTCCAGGAGATCGCCGAACTGGGTCTCGCCCTCGTCGTCCACCGACATGTTCAGCGAGACCGGGTCGCGGGCCCAGTCGAGCACGTCGGTGACGCGCTCCGGCGTCGAGCCGAGTTCGGCGGCGATCTCCGCGGGCTCCGGGTCGCGCCCGTGCTCGCGGTTGAACTCGCGCTGCACCCGCCGGATCCGGCCAAGCTCCTCCACGAGGTGGACGGGCAGGCGGATCGTACGGGACTGGTCGGCTATGGAGCGGGTGATGGCCTGGCGGATCCACCACGTCGCGTACGTGGAGAACTTGAAGCCCTTGCGGTAGTCGAACTTCTCGACCGCGCGCACCAGGCCGGCGTTGCCCTCCTGGATCAGGTCCAGCAGCGGCAGACCGCTGCGGGGGTAGCGGCGGGCGACGGCGACGACCAGGCGGAGGTTGGAGCGGATGAAGACGTCCTTGGCCCGCTCCGCGTCGGCGACCAGGGCTTCGAGCTCCTCACGGGTGGCGTCCGCCTTGGTCTCCTCGTACCCGTCGAGGACCTGCCGCGCGAACACACCCGCTTCGATGACCTGGGACAGCTCGACTTCCTTGGCGGCGTCGAGCAGCGGTGTGCGCGCGATCTCGTCGAGGTACATGCCGACCAGGTCGCGATCGGCGATCTCGCCGCCATGGGCGCGAACACTGCTTGCCGCGTCGGCCGTCTCGCCGGTGGCGGACTGACGACGGGCGACGGCACGGGTTGCCATGCGTGCTCCCTTGCGATGTGAGGTCAGCGGGTGGTCCTTCGGACGCTGGACTCCGTCTCCGGGACTCTCCGGACTCTCCTCGGGTGCCCTGCATCCGATGGAAACAACGACTGGAATCAGGACAGAATTCCCAACCTGTCCCCCAATTTTTCGGATCATGCAGTACCCTGTCGGACCCACGAGGAGGCGCGGTGCCGTCGGAACCTACAGAGGTGCAGGTCAGGCCGGGAGTCGAGGGTGACCTCGAAGCCCTCACGGCCCTCTACAACCACTACGTACGTGAGACGGCGATCACATTCGATACCGCGATCTTCACTCCTGAAGAGCGCCGCCCTTGGCTGCTCTCCCACCCTGAAGACGGCCCGTACCGTCTGAGGGTTGCCCTGAACCCGGACTCACAGCGGATTCTGGGCTACGCCACGTCCAGCCCCTTCCGGGCGAAGCCCGCCTACGCGACCTCCGTGGAGACGACGGTGTACGTCGCCCCCGACGCCGGCCGCCGCGGCATCGGCACCCTCCTCTACAAGGCCCTCTTCGAGGCCCTGTCCGGGGAGGACCTGCACCGTGCCTACGCGGGCATCGCGCAGCCGAACGAGGCGTCGGCCCGGCTGCACGAGCGCTTCGGCTTCCGGTACGTCGGCACGTACCGGGAGGTCGGCCGCAAGTTCGGCCGCTACTGGGACGTGGCCTGGTACGAGAAGCCGCTGTAGGGACGGTCAGCCGAACACCGTTGGAGGGACGGTCAGCCGAACACCGCTGTAAAGGCGGTCAGCCGAACTGCACCGACCGTTTCGCCAGCCCCATCCAGAAGCCGTCGATCACCGACTTCTGCGCGTCCAGCTCGCCGGCCGCGTCGGCCGCGCCCAGGGTCACGAACAGCGGGGCGAAGTGCTCGGTGCGCGGGTGGGCGAGCTGCCCCGCGGGGGACTTGCGGGTGAAGTCGAGCAGGGCGTCCACGTCCCGCGCCTCCAGCGCCCGCCGGCCCCAGTCGTCGAACTCCGCCGACCAGGCGGGGATGCCGCCCTGCCGGAGCGCGGCCAGGTTGTGGGTGAAGAAGCCGGAGCCGACGATGAGCACGCCCTCGTCCCGCAGCGGGGCGAGCCTGCGGCCGATCTCCATGAGCCGGACCGGGTCGAGCGTCGGCATGGAGACCTGGAGGACCGGGATGTCGGCCTCCGGGTACATCTCGACCAGCGGGACGTACGCGCCGTGGTCGAGGCCGCGGTCGGGGACGTCCTGGACGGGAACACCGGGGGCGCGCAGCAGCTTCCGTACCGACTCGGCGAGCTCCGGTGCGCCGGGGGCCTCGTAGGTCACCCGGTAGTAGTGCTCGGGGAAGCCCCAGAAGTCGTAGACGAGCGGGACGGTCTCGGTGGCGCCGATGGCGAGCGGGGCCTCCTCCCAGTGGGCGGAGACCATCAGGATCGCCCGGGGGCGCGGCAGGCCGGCCGACCAGGCGGCCAGTTCACCGGGCCAGACCGGGTCGTCCGCCAGTGGCGGGGCACCGTGACTCAGGTACAGAGCGGGCATGCGCTCCTGGGTGGCGGCGGACATGCTGCGGCTCCTTCCAAAACATGGTTCCCTAACAAAACTGTACAGGGCATTTGTTTAAAGTTCAAGGAGGGGCCACGTAGAGTGGAAGACATGAAGGCACCCGCATCCGCACCGGCACCGGGCTCCGTGGCAGAGCCCGTGGAACCGCGCTGGCTCACCGACGAGGAACAGCGCGTATGGCGATCGTTCATGGAGGGCGTCACCCTCCTCGACGACCACCTCGACCGTCAGCTCCAGCGCGACGCGGGCATGCCGCACGTCTACTACGGCCTCCTGGTCAAGCTCGCCGAGGCGCCGCGGCGCCGGCTGCGGATGACGGAGCTCGCCATGCTGGCGAAGATCACCCGCTCCCGCCTCTCGCACGCCGTCGCGCGCCTCGAGAAGAACGGCTGGGTGCGCCGCGAGGACTGCCCCGACGACAAGCGGGGCCAGTTCGCCGTGCTGACGAACGAGGGTTACGAGGTGCTGCGGCAGACCGCGCCGGGTCATGTGGAGGCCGTGCGGCAGGCGGTCTTCGACCGGCTCACCCCGGAACAGCAGAAGTCCCTCGGCGAGATCATGCGGATCATCGCCGAGGGACTTCAGCCGGCCGAAGCCGGTGCGGACCTGCCCTGGCTCCGCTGAGCCGGGGCAGGTCCTGGAATCCGTAGGTACGAGGCGTCCCCTTCCTCGTGCCTACGGAGGGCCCGAAGGGGTTTTCCCGGTACGGCCGTCAGTGGGCGACGACCGGGACCTGCACCTCGTCCGCCACGCCCTCGCCGGAACGGGAGCCGGTCACCGCGGCGCTGCCGGGGCGGCCCGCGTTGACGAAGGTCAGGGCGATCGCGGCGGCCACGACGAGGATGCCGACGGCGAACCAGATGGCGCTCGTGTAGCCCTCGACCATGCCCTCCAGCTGGACCAGCTGCTGCTGGGACCGGCTGCCGGCCCCGGCGATGTGGTCCGCGATGTAGGACGTGGTGGCCGAGGCGGCGATCGTGTTCAGCAGGGCCGTACCGATCGCGCCGCCCACCTGCTGCGAGGTGTTGACCATCGCGGAGGCGACACCGGCGTCCCGCGGCTCGACACCCTGGGTGGCCAGGGACATGGCCGGCATGAACGCCGTACCCATGCCGAGGCCGAGCAGCAGCATCGCCGGCAGCAGCAGGGCCGCGTACGAGGAGCCGATCTCCAGTCGGGTCAGCAGCAGCATGCCGAGGGCTGCGACCAGGAAGCCGGGGCCCATCAGCAGGCGCGGCGCGACCCGGGTCATCAGGCGGGTGCCGATCTGGGTGGAACCCGTGATCATGCCCGCGATCATCGGCAGGAACGCGAACCCGGTCTTGACCGGCGAGTACCCCTTCACGATCTGGAGGTAGTAGGTCAGGAAGAGGAACAGGCCGAACATCGCGATGATCGCGAGACCGAGGGAGAGGTAGATGCCACCCCGGTTGCGCTCCGTGATCACGCGCAGCGGCAGCAGCGGGGCCTTCACCCTGGACTCGACGACCACGAAGGTCGCGAGCAGGACGACGGAGGCCACGAACATGCCGATGGTCACGGAGTCGCTCCAGCCCGCGGACTCGGCGCGGGTGAAGCCGTAGACGAGGGCGACCAGGCCGAGGGTGGACAGGACGACGCCCGGGATGTCGAGCGGGGAGCGGTTGCGGCCGCCCTCCGGCTCACGGATGACGAAGTACGCACCGGCCGCGGCGACGATGGCGAACGGGATGTTCACGAAGAACGTCCAGCGCCAGTCCAGGTACTCGGTGAGGAAGCCGCCCAGGATCAGACCGACGGCACCGCCGCCACCGGCGATCGCGCCGTAGATGCCGAACGCCTTGGCGCGCTCCTTGGCGTCGGTGAACATCACGGCGAGCAGGGAGAGCGCGGCGGGCGCGAGCAGGGCACCGAAGACGCCCTGGAGCGCGCGGGCGCCGAACATCATCGCCTCGTTGGTCGCCGCGCCGCCGAGCGCGGAGGCGACGGCGAAGCCGCCGAGCCCGAGGACGAACGCCCTCTTGCGGCCCCACAGGTCGGCTATCCGGCCGCCGAACAGAAGCAGACCGCCGAAGGCGAGCGCGTAGGCCGTGACGACCCACTGCCGGTTGCCGTCGGAGATGCCCAGGTCCTGCTGGGCGGAGGGCAGGGCGATGTTCACGATGGTGGCGTCCAGGACGACCATCAGCTGGGCCAGCGCGATGAAGACGAGCGCTTTCCAGCGGCCGGCGTCCGGCGAGGCCGCCGGAGCGCCGAGAGCCTTTGAGGCTGTTTCAGACATGGGGGTACCCACTTCGGGACAAGGTGACGGAAAAAGGTGACGTCGAGGGACGACTCGACGACCGGCGTGGCCGCGAGTTCTGTGTGGTGGAGATCTGTGGAGATCTGTGTGGGGTGACTGGGGTGGCGCCGGGATCTAATCGGTCAGGATTGGCGGAGGTCCTCCATGGTCACTGCCGCGCCCGGCAGGGCGGAACGGGCCGGGGCCCGCAGTCCGTCCAGGAACAGCTGAAGATGACGGTGTACGAAGCGGTCGGCACTGAAGCACGCCGTGCCGGCCGGGGGCCTGCTGAGCTGGGCCACGGCGACCATCAGGTCACCGACGCCCACGTCGGGGCGGAGCTGGCCGGCCGCCTTGGCGCGGTCCATGACCGTCTCGAGGATCCGCTCCACGCGCTCGCGCGCCGCCTCCAGGTCGGGGTGGTTCTCGTCGAACGTGCTCGAGACCATCGGGCACAGCGCACTGATCCGCTCGTCGGCGGAGGTGTGCACGAAGCGCTCCAGGGCCTCGAAGGCGTCCCCGGTCTCCGCGAGCGCGCGCTCGCCGGCCGCGCCCGTGCGGTCCAGCACGGAGCAGACGACCTCGCGCACGAGGGCGTCGCGGTCCGGGAAGTTGCGGTACACCGTGGCGTTGCCGACGCCGGCCCGGCGGGCGATCTCGTCGAGCGGCACCTCGGGGCCGTGCTCGACGAACATCTCCCGGGCGGCGGTGACGATCCGCTCCCGGTTGCGCAGGGCGTCGGCACGGGGCCGGGGCGCCTTGCGCGGTGCGGGGGTGGCGGTCTGCACGGTGTGCTCCTGGGTGGGTCCGGGTGATCTAGGTGATCCGTGGTCTGGGTGTGCGGTGATGCGATCCGGGGAGAGGCTCCCCGTTTCAGTCGGACACATGGCTAAACGGGGACCGGGTCCCCGGTATTTCCCGCGCTCGGGATTTTTGTTTGTGACCTGGCTCACAAGGTTGGCCCGCTCCTGACACGGCTGCCACACGCCGCTACTCACGGGAAACCCACGATCGGTCTCCTCCAACGCGCGTCCGCACACCCCGCGACGCAGGGTGATCGCAAGGGCGCAGCCGGAGACCGGAGGCTGCCGTGGCGCGGGAGGTTCCATGCAGGTCCCTCGCACGCGGCCGCAGCCCTCGCAGCCCCGGCGCCCCCGGTCGGATGTCCCGGGGCCGCCCGGCCACCGGATACGCCGGCGGCGTCTGGCCGCTCTCGCCTGCGTGACCGCCCTGACCTTCACGGTCAGCACCTCGGCCGGCACGGGCCACCTCGCCCCGGGCGCCACCACGGCCGGAGCCGGCCCGATCGTCCTGTCCCGCAGCTCCGCGCACGGTCCCTGCCTGATCCGCGGCGCCCGCGAGGTCCAGATGTCCGAGGGCATCCCCACCACCGGCGGCTACGCCCGTTCCACCGGCACCGTCCGCGCCCTCACCCTGATGATCGACTTCTCCGACGCCCCCGGCGAGGGCAAGGCCCTGGACCGCTACCGGGAGTTCTTCCCGCAGACCCGGCACTGGTTCCGCACCAGCTCCTACGGCCGCCTCGACTACCGCCCCGCGACCCCGATCCCGGAGTGGCTGCGGATGCCGAAGTCCTTCCGCGAGTACGGCATAGAGCGCGGCGCCCCCTTCGACCCCGGCTACCGCGCGCTGGTCCAGGACCTCGTGGCCGTGGCCGACCCGAAGGTGGACTTCCGCGCGTACGACCTGCTGAACGTACTGGTCACCCCGAACGCCGGCCCTTCCGCCCTCGACACCGTCCTCTCGGTCACCTTCGCCGGCAACCCCGAGGCGCCGACGGCGGACGGCATACCCGTGGCCAACGCCTCCTTCGTCTACTCCCGCCAGGACGACGGCTCCGGCTCCTACGACCGCACCGGCTACCGCGTCCTCCCCCACGAGAACGGCCACGTCTTCGGCCTGCCCGACCTGTACACCGCGGAGGGCGGGGGCGCGGTCGGCCACTGGGACATCATGAGCGAGGACTGGGGCGCCAACAACGACCTCCTCGGCTGGCACAAGTGGAAACTGGGCTGGCTCGACGCCGCGCAGGTGCACTGCGTATCGACTCCGGGCACCACGGAGTTCACCCTGACGCCGCTGGCCCGCACGGGCGGCTCCAAGCTGGTCGTCGTACCCCTGGACAGCAGCACCGGCTACGCCGTCGAACTGCGCACCCGCGCCGGCAACGACGAGGCGGTGTGCCGCCCGGGCGTCCTGATCTACAAGGTCGACGCCACGGTGGACACGGGCATGGGCCCGGTCACCGTCCAGGACTCCCGCCGCGACAGCGGCGGCTGCACACGCGCGCCGAACGTCCACTCGGAACTGTCCGACGCGACGTTCGTGCCGGGAGAGACGTTCTCGGACCGGCAGCGTGGGGTCGTGATCAGGGTGGTGGAGGCGGAACCGTCGGGGGACCACCGGGTGCGGGTGACGCGGGAGTCGGTGGCGGCGGGCAGCGGGAGGTAGCGGCCGGCACGGGGTGCCGTTGGCACCGGGCAGATCAGCGCGCGGTAGCAGGACCGGTTCCGGATTACGGTAGGCCTGCCGCGACTGCCGCGGGTGCCGCGACCGCCGTACCGGAGAGCCGATGCCAGCGAAGCCCACGCATGACGCCCAGGGGGCGGTCCCACCGGTCGACGGGACCGGGGCGACACCACGGGCCGGCGGGCAGACGGGGTCGCCGCCCACTGAGGCGGTCACGCCGCTGATCCGCGGCATCGCGGTCCTGCGGGAGCTGACCGAGTCGAACGGCACCCTGAGCCTCAGCGCCCTCGAACGAGCCACCGGCCTCGCCCGCTCCACGGTCGACCGCATCACGGCGACACTCGCCCGCATGGACTACGTCCGTGTGGACGGCCGGGACGTACACCTGGCCCCCCGCCTGATGGAACTGGGCAACGCCTACCTCTCCGCACTGCGCCTCCCCTCCCTCCTCTCCGCCCGAGCGGACGCCCTGGCCGACGAACTCGACGAGTCGGTGTCCCTCGCGGTCGCCGACCGCGACGGCATCCGCTTCATCCACCAGGCGACCCGCCGCCGCGCGATGTCCCTCAGCTTCCGCATCGGCGACCTGCTCCCAGCCGAACGCACCGCACCGGGCCCGCTGTTCGCGACGGAGTGGACGGAAACCGACTGGCAACACTGGCGCGACCGCAGGGCGGCGGACCCGAGGGACCTGTCCTTCACGGCCGTACCGCCGCGCACGTACGGAGCGGACGCACGGGACGACGAGGCCTTCGCCGGCCGTACGGAAGAGGCGGCCGCGGAGGGCTGGGCCCTGGACGACCAACTGATCGAACCGGGCCTGGTGGCGGTCTCCGTACCGGTCCGGTCCCCGCACGCAGGCGACAGCCGGAAGATCGCCTGCGTGGCGAGCGTGGTCAGCCACACGAGCCGGCACACCGCACACGACCTACGCACCACCCTGCTGCCGAGGTTGCGGTCGGCGGTGACGGAGATGGAACGCGTACTGCACCGCACACCACCCCCGGAGCCCGGCCCGCCCCCGGCCGACCTGGCCCTCTGGACGGGCGCGTCCAAGCAACAGCTGGGCCGCGACTTCATCGAATCCCTGGCACGGGGCCTGACGGTCCTCACGGCCTTCGGCGAGGGCAGGCCGGAGCTGACCCTCACGCAGGTGGCCCAGGCGACGGGCCTGGCCCGGGCGACGGCCCGCCGAGCACTGATCACCTACGAACACCTGGGCCTGGTGACCACCCCGAGCCCGCGCACCTTCGCCCTGACCCCCCGGGTCCTCTCCCTGGGCTTCCCACCCCTGTCCCGCACGTCCCTCCCCGAAATCGCCCAGCCCCACCTGTCCGACCTGACGTCCCGCATCCACGAGTCGACGTCACTGGCGGTGCTCTCGGACCCGGGCGAGGAGATCCAGTACACGGCCAGGGTGACGACGGGCCGGGTGATGAGCGTGAACATCACGCTGGGCACGCGCCTGCCCGCGCACGCGACGGCACTGGGACGAGTCCTACTGGCAGACACCCGCGCGAACCACGAGCAACTCGACCTGCCCTCGATCCGCTCCCAGGGCTACGCCCTCGTGGACGAGGAACTGGAAGAGGGCCTCCGCTCCCTCGCGGTCCCGATCCGCGACCGTTCCGGAAGAGTCGTGGCCGCCCTGAACACAGCGATGCACGCGAGCCGCCACACCCTGCGCGCATGCCTGACGGACCTGCTCCCCGAACTGATCTCAACCGCCACCCGCATCGAGTCGGACCTCCACACCGCCGGCCGCTTCACCCACGTCCCCCTGACCTGACCCCCACACCCACCCGACCCGTATCCGGTACGCTGACGCCTGTGGTCCTCCCAGACCACAGGCACGCCGCTGCTTGCGTCCGATGCCACTGCCTTCGTAGCTCAGGGGATAGAGCACCGCTCTCCTAAAGCGGGTGTCGCAGGTTCGAATCCTGCCGGGGGCACAACGTGTTACCGCTCTGACCTGGGGATTCTCCCCCAGGGAGGGCTTCTACTCGGCCTCGGACTCCTCGTCCGGGGCCGTTTGCGTGAGCGGTGCGTGAGCGGACGGAGAGTTGATCTCCGGAATTCCTCCCAACGGATCAGCATCATCCGGCACGGACTCCGGGCCGGGATGTTCCGTGTCGTCGGGCTCGGGCTCCGCTTCGGGAGCGGTGTTCTCGGAGGTGGCGCGGGCGCGCGGGACGAGCCGGGCTGCGGCCTCGGCGATCGCCAGGTCCGCTTCGGGGAGCAGGCTCGTGTACGTGTCGGCCGTGATGGTGATCGAGGAGTGGCCGAGCATCTCCTGGATGTCCTTCAGGTCGGCCCCGGCCGCGTGGTCGAGGGTCGCGGCGCCGTGGCGGAGGTCGTGGAGCCGGACCGGTGGGAGGCCGATCTCCTCGTACAGCTCGATGAACCGCCGTGTGACGTTGGCGGAGTGGAGCATCTCGCCGTTCTCCTTGGTGAAGACGCGCCCCGTCTCCACCCAGGCGCTCCCCCACTCCTTGCGGTCCGGGGTCAGCGGCACGGGCAACACCAGCACCGTGCCCATCCTCGACTACGTGGTCGCCGCGGTTCCCCCGACTGCGGCCCTGCTGGCCTTCGGCGTCCTGATGCGGCAGATCCACCAGCTCGTGGCTGACCCCACCCCCGAAGGCCACTCCTGTGCCGATCACGGCCACAGCGGCAGTGTCGGCGCCCAGCCCTCCACTCTTGCCCAGGACGACTCCGGTCTGCCGGAGCCAGCCGGTCTAGACGCGGTAGCCGGTCAAGGCGACGTGGCGCGGGTTGCCGCCGATGTGCCCGAGTCCTCGCACCCTTCCGCCAAGACAGAAGATCAGCAGGCCCGCACTGCGTCCGACGAACTCCTAGCCATCGCACGAACCACGCAACCAGGACGCGGAGGACGCGCCTCACGCCGCCACGTCGAAGCAGCAATCCGTGGCCAGGGCCTCTCGATCAGCAAGGCCGACGCGGAAACGCTCAAGAACATCCTGCAGACCGAGCTCGACGAGGCCGCCTCGTCGCAGTCGGCCGAACCCGACACGGCCCGCGCTGGCTCCCTCTGAGCCCCACAGCCGATCCCCCCACTCGACCACCCATCACTCGTCCCCGCGCAGGTCAGCGTGGGGACGAGTGACCGACCCGCAGCTGGTCGAACCGAGACCACCCCGCACCAGCAACGCCCAACGGAGAACCGCCTCATGCACGACGCGCGCCGTGAACTCCCCACTACGCAAGAGGGAATGACCAGCACAGCCACCCACGCGCCGGCAAGGTATGCCGCTGGACCGTCCAAGGACGGCCTCAGCGGGGATGCCTCCGCCCCGGGGGTGGCGGAGGCGCTCGGGCGCCAGGGGGCGCCGGAGGGGGAACAGCCCGTCGACTCCGCTGCCGCGTGCCGCCGAAGCCGCTGCCCTGCACCGCGTCGCCCGTCGGCGCAAGCCCGACCCGAACGGCCAGCGCAAGGAGCGAGTCGACGCTCGCTACAGCGTCGAGGAGAAGACCAACATCCTCCGCATGGCGCGGTCGCTGAACATCGCCGGCGCCCACTACGTCGGCGCCGTCGTCATGGCACACGTCCACGGAGACCTCGCCCTGCCCGGCCAGCGAACCCCGCTCGACGACTACATCGACGAGCTGACCGCCCTCCGTGGCGAGGTCGCCAAGATCGGCCACAACATCAACCAGATCGCCAAGAAGCTCAACTCCGGCGGCCATCCACACCATGTGGACACCGCCCTCCTGGCTCAGGCCGAGGCCACCCTGATCGCAGTCGGCGCCACCGTTCGCCACATCGCGGCAGGCGCGAACGAGGCTGTCTCCAGGAAGGTGGCGCGGTGATCGCGAAGATCAGCAGTGGCAAGGAGACTGCGGGCTTGATCCGGTACCTGTTCGACACGAAGAGGGCCAAGGACCACACCGACCCGCACCTGGTCGCCTCATGGGACGGCTTCGCCCCCGACCCCGGCCGCTCCGAGGACGCTGACGCCACCAGGAGGCTCCTCGTGGCGGACCTCGACCTGCACGTCAAGCAGGCCCGGCGGCTCGGCCGCGCTCCCGAGAAGCACGTGTGGCACTGCTCAATCCGCGCCGCCGAGACCGACCGCCACCTCAGCGACGAGGAGTGGGCCGACATCGCCCGCCGCGTCGTCGCCGCCACCGGCATCTCGCCCGATGGTGATCCGGACGGCTGCCGCTGGGTGGCCGTCCGCCACGCCCCCGACCACATCCACATCGCCGCCACCAAGGTCCGGGCGGATCTGCGTACTGCCCGCCACTGGCACGACTACCTCACCGCCGACCGCGAACTCGCCTCGATCGAGAAGGAATACGGCCTGTTCCAAGTCGTACGCGGAGACCGCACCGCCGCCAAACGGCCGACCCGCGCCGAGCAGGAGAAGGCCCGTCGCGCTGGTCAGAACAAGACCGCCTCTGAACGACTGCGCAGCACCGTCCGCACCGCCGTGGCCGCCGCCTCCAGCATGGAGGAGTTCGTCGACCTGCTCCACCACCTGGACGGCGTGCTCGTCGAAATCGTGTACTTCCCCTCCGGCGACGTACGCGGCTACAAGGTCGCCGTCGAAGACGACGCAGGCGGCCCGATCTGGTACTCCGGCTCCAAACTCGCTCCGGACCTGTCCTTCCCCAAGATCCAAGAACGCCTGGAAAACATCGACTCGCAGCCCGCCGACCAGCCTGGCCGACGCAGGCCCGACTCATGGCACCAGGCCACCGCCACGACCGAGCGCATCCCCCATCACCTCGACCAAGCCGACGACGAAGCCTCCCAAGCCCACCTCGCCGCCTTCGGCGAAGCCCTCGACGCCCTCCCCCTCCTCGCACCCCAGCCCCTGCGCTCCCAACTCCGAGAAGCAGCGACGGCGTTCGCCGCCCTGGCGATGTTCCTGGATGCTGCGATCCTCGTCGTCACCGCCGCGGCCCGCTGGCACCAGCTCCGCCACCACGACCAGCAGGTCGCCGCCGCCCACCAGACTCTGCTCCACCTCCAGGCCGCCTACGACCAAGCCGCAGCCGCACCCCTGGCCGTCCTTGCACAGCGCCGACCGCTGACCGTGGAACGGCACATCCGCCAGATACGCCGGGCGGTGCCAGACCATGCGGAGCAGGTCATCGAGGACTCCGCCTTCGGCGCTCTCACCGCCGTCCTCGCCGAAGCCGAGGCAGTCGGCCACGACCCGGAGCAGCTCCTCAGCATGCGGCCGACCAGCGCGCTCTGGACGATGCCCGCCGCCCCGCACGGGTCCTGACCTGGCGGATCCAACGCCTCGGCGCACAGCCTGCACCCAGTGCACAAGCCCGCGCAGCACAAGCCCAGAGCCCTGCTTGGGCCGACAGCGCAGCACAGCGCCCCAACACTCCGGTCCACCACGCAGCCGCCGCTCCGGCCCCGCAACCGCCGCAAGCACGACGCCGCTGATCACGACTCCACAGGCAACGTGGGAGCGCGCCGCGTGGTGTCGCCGATCACCGGGCATGACCCCGATCGGCGCCGGGTTGTGCTTGCCGTACGGCGATCAGCTGATCAGGGGGGCCGCGGGTTCCTCGTTGTCCGGCCGGTACACGTCGACGTAGACGTGTAGACCCGGTGAGACCTCGACGGCGATGTCACGCTCGATGAGCATGCCCTTGCGCCGTTCGACCCGCGGTCGCGGCGGGTGGCCGGCCCGCGACTCCGGCGTCGACAGCGGTGCGCGGAACAGGTAATCGGTCATGCCGACTCCGCGACGAAAGGTCCCCGCAACTCGCCGCGGGGTGCCAGGTCGATGCGGTTGATGCGCCCGTCATGCAGGCCGTAGTGGATGAAGTAGTCGTTCTCGACACTCTCGCCCTGCCTCAGGGGCCCGACGGGGAAGTCCGGCGCGTCCACTACGGCCGTGATGCGCGTGGTTGCCTCCAGCGCGATGCCGTGCTTGTCGATGATCACCGCGTGCGCGGTGACGTTCTCTCGGACGGTCTGGAACATCTTCCTGTAGAACGCGGCCACGGCGTCCGGTCCGCGCAGCACGCCCACGGAGGGCAGCGTCAGCTCGATGTCGTCGGCGTAGAAGAGGGGGAACCGTTCGGTGTTCGCGGTGCTGAGCGAGATGAGGTAGTCCAGGAAGGCACGCCGTCCGGCGGCGGTCGGCGTGATCCGGGTCGGTGCGGGGCTCACACCCTGTCCGGCCTTCCAGGTCGCGGCCCGCAGCGCGGCGATCTTCTCCCCCGCGGGGTCGAGCTCGTAGGTGACGAAGAACTTGACCGTGGTCAGCTCGCCGCGGGCGAGCGGCCCGAACACGAAGTCCGGCCGGTCCTCGGTCGCCTGGAAATCCGTGTCGATCTCGGCGGCGACGTGCGTGCCGCTGCGGGTGACCACCTGCGGCCGCATCGTCTCGCGGATGCCGTCATGGGCCTGATGGAGGAACGCCCGGATCTCCTCACGGCCACGCAGGTCCACGCTCGACCCGGAGAACCGGGCGTCCTCGGTGAAGTAACGCTCCACCAGGGCATCGTCGTCCCCGGCGTTGAAAGCCTCCTCGTAGGCGGCATAGTCGAATGGCATCACAGCGCCCCTCCGACAGCCGCGGGGACGAGCTCGTCGGCGCCGGCCTGAAAGAAGATCCCGTTGATTTCCCGCGGGATCTCGCCCTCAACCTCGACATCCTCAAGACTCATTTCGAAACGGTTGGGGGCGTAAAATTCGCGACCCGGGGGAACAGGGGGGAATTGCACCATGGCAGACTCCTCGTAGGGTTTCCTTGCGTGATGAGCGTTGTTGCGGCAGCCGTGCAGCGCGACGACTTAGACGTCGTTTCCTTTGGCGTGATCGCTCGTTGAGCCGCGCATGACGGATCTGGTCGAGCGGTTGGTACCGGACGAGTTGTGGCTGCTGTTTCGCCGAGTGGTCCCGCCGACGGAGATGAAGCGTCTGCAGGGCGGAGGCAGACGGCGGGCGGGAGACCGCGAATGCCTGGCGGCGATCATCTTCGTGGCCACCTCGGGGTGCACATGGCGGCAGTTGCCCCCGGTGTTCGGCCCGGCCTGGCCGACGGTGTACCGGCGCTTCGCCCGGTGGGGCTCACACAGATTTTCCTGCATGTACTCGCTGAGGGGACGGCCGGTCGCCCGGGTCAGCAGTGCTCCCAGTGGTCGCAGGAATGGACGGCGATCTTCCGGCCGTACGCCGCTGCACCGAGGACCGAGGCGTTGACCTCGTCGTCGGGCCGTGGCGAGACGACGAGGTCGGGTGCGCGGTCGAACCGCAGCTTGTTGAACACCAGCCGGTGCAGGCGCTCAGCGAAACCCGCTTCCCCGCGTGGCAGCTGCGGAACTCCCGTACTCATGGTCGTGCTCTCACCCGACGACGAGCTGGCGCGACTCGTGCCAGTGGATGAATCGCCAACCGTCGTCAGTCCGACGCAGAGCGGCCGAGAGCCGTGAGTCGCCGGCGAGTGGCTCGCTGGAGTCCTTGAACTCGACCTTGGTGTGGCCCCGCCAGTAGACGAGCGCGACATCGCCGAGCACAGCGACGTGGCTGCTGTACTCACGCCCTTCGATCCGGTCGACGAATCCCGGAAGCTGGCGCCAGTAGTCGACGATCGCGTCCCACGTCGTGAGGGCGGCTTCGATCTCCTCCGGCTGGTAGACCAGGTGCTCGTAGCCGTCGTCCCACAGATCCTTCATCGCCTCGGGGTCCATCGCCTGCATCGCCTGGGCGAAGGCCGTGCTCGCGGCGCGGACTGCCGTCTCGTCGTCAGTCATCAGTGTCTTTGTCGTGTCAGTCATCAGTGTCCTTGTCGTGATGGAAGGTCCGGCTATTGATGCGCGTGCCGGATCAGTCATCGTCGTCCCTCAGGGGGTCCCGACCGATGCGGAGGCTTCCGGCTTCGGTGCATGAAAAAGTAGCAGTACCACTCGGTTAGGACAACCAGTTGGTACACTTAATCGACCACGCAAGCGGAGGAGGACGACAGCTGATGAGTTCCGAGCGCGTCGACGGGCGGACCCTCCGGTTTCAGCACCGGCGGCCGGAGCTGCTGGCCGCGGCCACCGAGTACGTCCTCGATCACGGCATCGCCGGCCTGTCGCTGCGTCCGGTGGCCCAGGCGCTGGGGGTGACCCACGCGACGCTGCTGCGCCACTTCTCGTCGAAGGACGAGCTGATCAAGTGCGTAGTGGAGAAGATGCGCACCGATCTCTTCGCTCAGGTGACCGCCGACAGGGAACTCCAGGAAGCCGGGTCGACGGCACAACTGCTGAGGGTCACTTGGCGACGGCTGTGCGAGCCGAAGGAGCAGCGGCAGTTCCTGCTCCTGTTCGAAATGGTCGCCGCCAAGGGGTGGCAGTCCAGCGACGGCGGAGAGCTCGCGCGGTCGATGGACGACTTCGTCGATTTCATCTCCGGGTGGCTCCGGCAGGACGGGTGGGCGCCCGAGGACGCGTCAACCCTGGCCACCCTCCTCCTGGCTCAGATACGGGGACTTCAGCTCGACCTTCTCGTCTCGGGAGACCGCGCACGGGCCGACCGGGCGTTCGAGTTCGCCCTCGCTCTCCTCGAGCCTCGGACGGGGCCGAGCGTGTCCTGACAGCGGCTGGACCACTGCCGACGCGGATGCGGTCGGCGCGCTTGGGGACTGTAGGACGTCGTTTCAGTTGGCGAGTCTGCGGTAGCTGATCAGGGCTGCGGCGATGCCGACGAAGGCCAGGAAGTGTTCGGCCTTGCGCTCGTAGCGGCGGTGCAGCCGTCGGCAGCCGGCGAGCCAGGACACCGTCCTCTCGACGACCCAGCGGTGGCGGCCCAGCCGCTGCGAGGACTCGATGCCTTTGCGGGCGATCCGGTGGTGGATGCCCCGCTTGCGGAGCCATCGGCGCAGGTGGTCAACTCGCGAAGTGAACCCCCGCCGCGAAGGCCGAGTGCCGGTCCTCCGTCGCACCAAGGACTACGTCCCCGCCCCGTCCCCGCCGAGGCTGAGCGATGTGCTCGGCCGACAGGGCTGACCAGCGGGCCAGTGGGGCCCGGGCTCACGATTCCGTGAGAGGAACCGTCTGGGACTCACCAGGACGCCATCCACGCAGGTCAGAAAGCATATGGACGCCGTAGAAACACCCATTGCCATCGAGCCTGATCAAGTCGCTCCCGCCGCGCCCACCAACGCAATCTGGGGTTTCTCTAAAGTGGGTGTCGCAGCTTCAAATCCTGTTGGGGGGACAACGCGTTACGTCACCGACCTGGGGTTTCTTGCCCAGGGAGGCGCTCTATTCGTCCTCGGCCCCCCTACTCCAGGGTTTGCATGAGCCAGGCGGGGTGTTGATCTCCCCAATGGCGCCCAACGAATCGGCGCCATCCGGCACGCACTCCGAGCCGGGCACATAGTCACCGCCGAGAGGCGTCGTCAGTGCGGTACAAGCCTGGCGGCGGCCTCAGCGATCACCCGATCCGCCTCGGGCAGCAGACGCGTACCGAACGGGGCAAGGTCCCCGCCGCGCCGTATCCGCGCCAGCGGTACCGCGGCGGCTGCCGCACTGGGTCAGTGATGCCGCTGGCCTGTTCCGGTCCCCTGATGACGAGGCCACCGTGCCGGTTCCTCACTCTTGCCGTGGGCGTGCTGGTCGGATGGCGGCCGACGGGGGGTGCGTGAGCGGGACAAGCGTGCCGGACGGACGGCAGACAGTACGCTGCATTCAGCGGGATCGGACCCGCAGCACAGTGTCCGGGAGGTGCTTCATGACGGCCGAGATGGTGGCCCCGGCGTGGATGCATGAGCAGATCACGGCGGAGGAGTACGAGTCCTGGTCCGAGGAGCAGTGTTCCGGCATCGAGATCGTGGACGGGATGGTCGTCGTGACTCCGAGTGCCTCCAAGCGGCACAACCGGCTGGCCCGCGTTCTGGCGAACGCCCTGGATGCCGCCGCGGGCCCGGAGTGGAACGCCGACACTGGCTTCGACGTCCGGCTTCAGGACGTCCCGCTCACCAATCGCCGTCCGGACGTCGTCGTGTACCGCGCAGACACGATCGACATCACCCCCACCCGCCCTGAGCATGTACTGCTGGTCGCGGAGGTGGTGTCACCAGGCTCGGAGACCACCGACCGGATCGTGAAGGTCGACCAGTACGCCAAGGCAGGCATCGGCTTCTACTGGCGGATCGAGCAGGCCGCGACAGGGGTTCCTCTCGTGTACACCTACGTTCTTGACCCCGCGACGAAGACCTACCGGGACGGAGACGTGTTCACCGGCGTCCTCAAGGTAGTGGCCCCCTTCCCAGTGGAGATCGACCTCGGCCAGGTCTGACCCACGCGCTGCTCAGCAGCCGGCAGCGCGTGAGCGATGCGTGAGCGGACTGCCCGATACAGAGCGGCATGAGCCGGATCAAGTGGCTCGCCGCGCGGTCCTGACCAGGGGAAACAGCACCGCGCGGCAGCGCCAGGCATCCCCTGGCAAGGATCCGATCCCACTCCTAAAGCGGGTGTTGCAGGTTCGAATCCTGCCGGGGCACCAGCCAAAAGGCCCCGGACCGATCATGGTCCGGGGCCTTTGACATGTTCTTCTGACATCGACGCGGACTCGGCGGGAGGCGCGGACGGGAGCGTTGGGGCCGGTCAGGCGCGCCGAGCCTGCCGGAACTCCTCGTTCAGTCGTTCGCCTTCCGCGCAGAGGAGACCGAGGTTTGTTCCCTCCTCGTCCATGGCGGAGCACGTGGCGCAGGTGATGCAGTGGTCTGCCAGGTGCACGAACGCGTCCACCCACGGGGCATCGAAGAATGACGGGTAGACGTTGTCGGTCACGCCTCAGGCTCCATGGCCAAGCAGTGCTTTCCGGCGGCGATCAGCCGGGCGACCGTGAGTGGACTGCACAGCATCGCCGCTGAGTCCATCGGCACCGACCAGTAGCAGGCGAATGCGTGCTCCCGGGGCACGGCATCCAGTCGCGGCACTCCCAGGTAGCTGCCGCGGCCGAGGCATTCCACCTCCAGGGCCCGCCACGTGTCGGCAACCTGGTGCAGCGTCGCAGACATCCGGGCAGGCACCAGCGCATAGAGCCGCGAGAAGCGCGGATCAGAGATGACCGGCCCTCCGCCGAGGGCCTCGGCAAGGAACGCGTCCAAGCAATCGGCCTCGCTGCTTCCCGCCAGAGCGACTACCAAGCGGCTGGGGATCCGTACGGCCGAGAAGAGCGTGCCCAGCGGCATCATCGCCACGTGGTGCTGTTTCCATTCCAGCCGGGCCCGGTGCCGGAGCAGGGCCGGCAGCGTCGACAAAAGCCAGTGTTCCGAAGCCAGTCGGCGGTCAGTGGTGGGGTGCACGAGTAGTCCGGGTGCAGCCTCAACGGGCCTTGAGGCCCGTTGGCTGTGGTCGCTGGTCATGCTCGTGCCTCCCCGGTCGCAGTTGGTCCGCCTCATACGCGCGACCCTAGGGATGTGTGGTCACGCCCACCCGAGCTGACAGTTCGGGTGAACCACGGGCTCGGCGGCCTACACGAGGCCGATGCGCACCGCCAGTTGCTCGGCTTGCCGCGCGTGCATGGCCCGGCCTCGGCGCATCACCGTCAGCACCAGCTGCCGCGCGAGCGGCGTCCGGGCCAGGTCCTCCGGGGCGGTCACCTCCAAGCCGAGGAGGGCGAGAAGCGCGGCGGCGTCGTCCCGGCGCTGGCTGTGGCAGGCCGCCACCTCCAGACCGAACGTGAACTCGCGCTCCAGTGAGGGCAGTCCGCTCGTGTCGATGGCGTCCGCGGTGTGCAGGGCCTCGCCGGTTTCTCCCGCTTCCATCTCGATGCTCAAGGCGTGCAGCGCAATGTTCGTGGGCCCGAACACCGTCCAGCCGATGTTGCTCACGTCGGGGACGACGCGGGCCGCGGGCGCGGCATACCGGGTGAGCCGCTCCCTCGCTTCCCACCATTGGCGCCGACGCGCGGCCCCCACCACGGCGACCAGCTGGAGGGCGCCACCCATCGCGACCCTCTCGACCTCCGGCATCCGCGCGGTGGCAATCTGCTCAGCCGCCCGGAGCGCGAGTTCCTCCGCCTCGGCGGGCTGGCCCGCAGCAAGCAGTACGTGACCGAGGTTCCACTGAGCGGCGGCGATGCGGAGCGGATCGTCGGCGTCCTCGGCGGCTCGCATGGCTCGGTCGGCAGCCAGAGTGGCAAGGTCCACGCGGCCGGTGCGGCGCAGATACGAGCGGAGCAGGCAGTACAAGTCCGCCGACGCTCGGAGTACGGCGCGGCGCTCTGTTGGGTCCGTCCCTGTCCGAGCGGCGCGTAAGGCGTGTTCGACGTCGGCGACGAGCCCGGGCAGGGTGTCGGCCGCCTTGGTGAAGCGGTCTCCTGCCGTCTGCCAGCTCTGCCATGCAGCTTCAACCCGGTCCTGCAGCTGGTCCGCCGGCACGGGCGCGGTGCTGAGGGCTGGGCCGTAGCCAAGGAGGGCCCGACCGACCGCAGCGTCCGCGGTGTCCGCCGACTCCTCCTCCACCGGTGGCTGCTCCGACAGCAGTGCGGCCGTGGGAACCCCAATTCCTGTGCGAGGGCGCACAGGATGGGCAGCGACGGCACCTTGAGGCCCCGCTCGATCTGCGACAGGTAGTCCGGGGAGATGCCGACCAGCCCGGCGATCGCCAGGTCGTTGCCGAACTTGGTGGCCAGGACCACCTCGTCGCGGAAGTCCCTGGTCGCCGCCGAACCGAGCCTGACGGGCGCCGTCTTCAAGGACCTCAGCTGCAGCGGCGCCAAGGTCCCTGGCCTCACCTCCTCCCAGTCCACCGACGACGGCACCAACAGCCCGAGGTTCGCCGCGCCGTCCGCGGGGACCCGGCTGGTGACCGCCGGCATCGGAGGCAACGACATCGGCTTCGCCTCGCTGATCAAACCGTGCGTCATGGGAGTGGCGTATCAGGCCCTGGGCAGCAGCAAGTGCATCCCCAAGGACGCCCCCTGCGAGCGGCAGTACGTCAGCTACAGCGGCACCGACGAGATGCAGCACAAGATCAAGCAGGCCGGCGAAAAGCTCTCCGCCGCGCTGAAGGAGGTTGAGCGCCGCGCGCCCGAGGCGGAGGTCTACGTCGCCGGCTACCCCGCGATCCTGCCCTCCGACGTCGACGAGTGCGGCCGCGAACTGCCCGTCCCCCGGCGACGTGACGTACCTGCACGAGAAGGAGGAGCAGCTCGACGCGATGCCGAAGCAGCGCGCCAAAGCTGCTGGAGCCCACTACGTCGACACCTGCACGCCCTTCGAGGGTCACGACGCCTGCGCGGAGGCGGGCACCGGTGCAGGCCGAAGGCCGAGAACGCGGCGCGGCGCGGCTCCCGTCGCGGATGCCGTGAGGCAAGGATGGCGGGTCATGACGATTGTGTTCCGGGTCCCTGCCGACGGTGCGGAGCGGGTGGGGTTCGCCTACTCGCCGACGATGGAAGCCGTGCTGAGTCTCCATGTGCTGGTGGAGCCCAAGCATCACCCCGTCCAGCACGGCTGGGTGCGTGCGATGCGCAAGCTGTCCCCGGCGCTGAAGCGGGAGATCGAGGCGTTCTCCTACGCGGTGCGCTCGTACTTCCCCGAGTTCCTCTTTCCGCAGCCGACCGGCCAACTGGCGGCCTTCGAAGACGAACTGGCCGGCTTGCGCGGGGCGGATCCGGAACTGGTCCGCCTGGAGTTCGCCGTCCCCCTGCTCACGCCCTGGCCGGGCGGCGGCGAGGGCAGGGATCCGCAGGTGCTGGACGAACCGGAGGTACGCGGCCTGTTGCGGGAGCGAGTCGCACGGGAAAGCGACGAAGCGATGGCCGCGATGCTCCTCGACGACCCCCGCGCGCTGCTCGAACGGTTCCTGAGCATGCTGGAGCGCTACTGGCGGGAGGCATTCCAGGAGGAATGGGCACGGCTCGAACCCGAACTCGCCGCCGGCGTCAGCGAGGCCGGACACCAGATCGAGCAGCGCGGCCTGTACGGGATGCTCCGCGGCCTGTGGCCGGAGGTGCGCAGCGATCCGCAGGCCGAACGCTTCTGGCTGGAGCGGCCGCACGACCACGAGGTCGCCATCGGCCCGGACGACACACTCGTGCTCGCCCCCAGCGCCTATGTGTGGCCGCACGTACGCGTCAACTGCGACGGTCCGTGGCCCCTCGGGCTCGTCTTCCCCGTCTCCTCGATCGTCCGGGAAGCCCGCCCGAGGATTCCGCCGACCAGGCTCGTCGGCACACTCCGCGCGCTCGCCGACGACACCCGGCTGCGTGCCCTGCGGCTGCTCGCCGAACGCCCGCGCAGCACCCAGGAGTTGGCCCCGCTCGTCGGCGTCAGCGAGGCCGCCCTGTCCAAGCACCTGCGGGTGCTGGCGGACGCGGGCCTGCTGGAGCGCCGCCGCGAGGGCTATTACGTCCTGTACCGGCTCGCGCCCGGACAGGTGGCGGGCCTGACACCGAGCCTGGAAAGCTTCCTGCACGGCGACGGCGACGGCGAGGTGACTGAGCACGACTGATTAGCCATCTGCCTAATAAGTGGATCAGGCCCCCGACAGGACCCGACAGTGGCCGCATGTCACTGCTGAAGGACCGCAACTTCCTGCTTCTCTTCGCCGGCCAGGGCATCTCACGCTTCGGCGACGGCCTGTACACCGCCGCGACCGCCTGGCTGGCCTGGTCACTGACGAAGGACCCCACGGCCGTCGCCGTGGTCAGCGTCTCCGCGTTCGCGCCCGCGTTCGTGGCCACCTTCGTCGTCGCCTCGTACGCCGACCGCCGCGACCGCCGGAAGCTGATGATCGCCACCGACCTGGCCCGGGTCGCCGTGGTGGCCGTGGCTTCGGTCCTGCTCTCCCTCGACCTGCTGAACCTGCCCCTGCTCGTGGCGACCACGGCGCTCCTGGCACTGATCGGCGCCCCGTTCGCCCCGGCCCGCAACGCCATCGTCCCGCAGATCGTGCCGGACGACCGCCTCCAGCAGGCCAACGGACTGCTGCAAGTCGCCTTCCGGGCCGCCTTCTTCGTCGGCCCGCTCATGCTCGCGCCGCTGCTGGCCTTCGGCTCGCCGCAGTCGGCGCTGGCGGTCAACGGACTGACCTTCCTGGGCTCGGCGGCCGCCGTGGCCGCCATCCGCGTGACCCGCCCCGCCCCGACCGGGGGTCAGACGGGGTTGTGGTCCGATCTCAGCGCCGGGCTCAGGGCCGTGCGGGCCGCTCCCGACGTACTCGTGGTCATCGTGACCTTCGTGCTCGCCCTCGCCCTGACCAACGGTTTCCTGACCGTCGGGCTGGTCGCGGTCGTGGGACAGGGCGGCCAGTACGGCCTGCTGCTCGGCGTCGCCGGGGTCGCCGAAGTGGTGGGCGCCCTGCTCCTGGCCGGTCTGCGCATCCGCAGACTCGCACTGGCCGCGGTGCTGGCGTGGGCCCTGCTCGGGATCTTCCGGGCTCCGCTGGGAACGGTCACCTCCCATGCTGTGGCGGCGGTTCTCCTGACCGCCACGGGGCTGGCCTCGGCCCTCACGGACATTCCCTTGATCGCACTGGTGCAGCAGCGCATACCGAGCCATCATCTGGCGAAGGCGCTCGGCCTGTGGGAGGCCGGGGTGGCAGGAGCCCTGGCGATCTCCCCCTTTGTGGCCTCGACCGCCATCACCCTCGCCGGAGTCGAGAACGCCTTCCTGCTCTCGGGAGCCGCCGTTGTCGTCCTGGCCGTGACCGCCACGCTCGCCCTCGCATGCATCGGCGCACGGCAGCCCGGTAAGGAGCCCTTCGTCACGGCCGACGGCACGGTAAGCGTCGCGGCGCCGGAAGAGACAGCGGTGATCACGGCCAAACCTGAGTGACCGCGTGGATCATCGCTGTGCGCAGGTCAGCTCAGGACGCTGTTGTCGCAGCCTGATAACGAGCGTGTCGGGGCCATCATCAAGGCGGGGCCCGTGTCGGCGACCTGGTGCAGCGTCGCAGACATCCGGGCGGGCACCAGCGCATAGAGCCGCGAGAAGCGCGGATCAGAGATGACCGGCCCGCCACCGAGGGCCTCGGCCAGGAACGCGGCTGGCCGCGCCCGGCGGCGCGCTCGGCGGGCTGCGGGCATGAGGGGGAGAAACCCGCACCCGTCCCCGCCCCGGGTGACCTGCCGCCCAGCCCCGGGATCAGCACCGCCGCCACCGCCACGTGCATCAGGGCGAGGGCGAGCCGGGTGCCGCCGTCCATGCCGTCGCCGAGGAGCGGCAGGAAGGACACGGCCAGTACCGCGCCGGCCAGCCCCGTCCAGATGGCGCGGGCGCGCCGCACGCCTGATCGCTCCAGGGCGGCCAGCAGCCCCCAGCCGGAGAGCGACGCGAGCAGTGCGACGACCGCTGCGGGCGCGGCGCCGATGCCGAGCGTCCGCTCGCCGTCGGTGATCCGCAGCCGGTGTCCCAGCAGTGGGTCCGCGACCAGCCACACCAGGACGGGGGCCAGGACGGCCAGGGCCGTAACCCCCAGGCGCCTTCTGCGCGCGCTCACTTGGTGGCCCCCGAGAGCGCCCCGTGCAAGAACACCTCCACCAGCTCCTGCGGGGTCAGGTCGGGCTCGTCCTCCGTGCGCGGCTGGGTGAAGAGCAGCCCGAAGAAGAGGGCCGCGATCTGCTCCGGCGGGCGGCGCAGGGCGGCCTTCTCGGGCTCCAGCAGTTCGGCGAGGGCCGCGCGGATACGGGTCGTCGACTCGTCGCGGCCCGCGCCGCGTACCGTGCCGGGGTGCTTGCCGCCGCGATGCCCGAGCGAGCCGAGGACCGCACCCATCCTGGACATGTGCGCCTGCAGCGCCTCGGCCGCCTCCGCGAGCCGGTCGGGCAGCGGCTGGGACAGGTCGATCGCGTCGAGCTCGCGGACCGCGTGCTCGGGTGAGAGCGCCTCGGCCATGCAGGCCTGCAGCAGCTCGTCCTTGTCGGCGAAGACGCGGAAGATCGTGCCCTCGCCGATGCCCGCGGCGCGGGCGATCTTCGCGGTCGTCACGGCGGCACCGTACTCGGCGATCAGCGGGATCGCGGTCTGGATGATCATTTCGCGGCGCTGCTCCGGCGACATGGCGGGGGCGCGGCGGCGGGTGCTCTGCTTCTCCTCAGATGCTGTCATGACCGAGAGAGTACGGAGTGAGGACTCACTCCGTCAATGAGTGAGTCCTCACTCCGTAAATTCGCGCCAGAGAGACCGGCTCACGCTGACGGGTGGCGTTCGCCTCGGTGGACCACCGTGACGAGGTGGTCGGGGCCGGGGGTCTCGAGTTCGTCGACCACGGCGACGGCCAGGTCCTCGGCGCTGATCCAGGATCGGCCGTCGGCGCTGATGAGCAACGTGTCGGTGCCGCGCCGATAGCGGCCGGTTCGTTCGCCGGGTTCGAGCAGGGCCGGTGGGCTCAGGTAGACGCAGTCGGCATCGGCATGGGACCGGCAGGTTCGCAGCTGAGCGATTCCGGCGGCGGCGACGGGCTTGATCTCGGCGGGTACGTACGCCGGGTTGTCGGCTACCAGCTCGGGATCCGCGTCCTCGTGGTCGGCGGCGCCGGCGCCCTGCGCAGCCCCGACGACCGCGATCTGGCGTCCGCAGCGCCGTGGGAGGCGGAGCCTGCGAGCGCCTCGCGTAGGGCGTGCGAGTCGTTCGCGTCGACCGCGATCGGCGTCACGTTGCGGATCCCCGGGTTCTCGTTCGCGGGTTTCCGGGACAGGGCGAGCACCTGGTGTCCGCGTGCACTTGCCTCATTGGTCACCCGGCTGCCGACCATCCCGGTGGCGCCCAGTACGGCTATCTTCATGCCCGTCCTCATCGGATCAATCCCCTTTGTTCGGGTTCGCCTTGTGTTCGGCTTTTCTCGGGTGCGGGTTTCTGTCGGTCTGGCGCGTGCCACGCGGCCCGGCAGGTTCGGGGCCTTGAGTTGCGCCGCCAGCAACGCGGCCAGGGCGAGGACGAAGCCCACGGTCTGCAGCAGGCTCAGCGACTCCCCCAGCGCGATGCCGATGACGGCCGCGACCAGCGGGGACAGCAGCACCAGCGGTGCGGACGCGCCGACCGGCAGCTTTCCGACACCGCGGAACCACAGCGTGGACGCGACCAGCCCGCCCACGCTGCCGAGCCACAGGTATCCGCCGGCGGCGGGGGCGTCGATGCGCGGCGGCGCCCCCTCGATCGCGAGGGTGAGCGGGAGCAGGAGCAGGCCGCCCGCCGTCAGTTGCCAGCCGGTCAGGGTCAGTGGCCCGACGCCCTTGGGAAGCCCGACGCCCGTGGGAAGGCCCCACCGCTTGGTGAGGACGATCCCGGCGGCCATGGTGGCCGTACCGCCGATGCCGGCGAGGACGCCGACGGCGTCCAGCCGGGCCTGTGGCCCCAGTACGACGAGTCCGACACCGACCACGCCGAGCACGCCCCAGGTCAGTCGCCAGGCCGTGGGCCGGTCGTGGAGCAGTGCGACGGCCAACCCCGCGACCAGCAGCGGTTGGGTGGCACCGAGGGTGGCGGCGACACCGCCAGGGAGTCGTTCGGCCGCCACGAACAAGAGGGGGTACAAGGCGCCGATGTTGAGCGCGCCGAGGACGGCGGCCTTCCACCACCAGTCCCCGCGCGGGAGCACGCGGGTGATCGCCAGTGCGAGCAGCCCGCCCGGCAGGGCGCGGAGCATCCCGGCGAACAGCGGATGCCCGGCTGGGAGCAGTTCCGTGGTGACGACGTACGTGGTGCCCCAGGTCGCGGGGGCGAGTGCGGTCAGTGCGACGGTGGCCACCTGCCGTGGGGACGAGCTCCGCGGCGGGCCCGGTGCCCGCTCGGTCGACGTATGCATGTGATGAAGTCTCAGATCCAGGCCGGTCATGAGTCCAACACATGCTTGCCATCGCAGCCATGAACCAGAACGATGACTGTGTGGATCTCCAGCAGATGCGCTACGTCGTCGCCGTCGCCGAAACCCGCAACTTCACCCGCGCCGCTGAGCGCTGCTTCGTGGTGCAGTCGTCGCTCAGTCACCGGATCGCCGGCCTGGAACGGGAGCTCGGGGTCAAGCTGTTCGCCCGGTCCAGCCGCCGGGTCGAGCTGACCCCGGCGGGAGCGGCGTTCGTCGCCGGCGCACGCGAGTGCCTGGCCGCCGCCGACCGCGCGGCTGCCGACGCCGCCGCCGCGACCGGCGTGGTGCGCGGCCGGCTCGCCGTCGGCGTGATCGTGACGACGGCAGCCGTCGACGTACCCGAACTGCTGCAGCGGTACCGTGCCCAGCACCCGGACGTCCGCGTCGCCCTCCGGTCCGGGCGCAGCGATGAACTGGCGGCGGCGGTCCGCGACGGCGACCTGGACATCGCCTTCCTCGGCATGCCGGAGAACGAACGGCCTTCCGGTGTGGAGAGCGTTGTTCTGGCTCACGACGAGCACGTGCTGGTGGTGCCGGCCGGGCACCGGCTGGCGGGCGTTTCCCAGGTCACGCTGCGGGAGACCGCCGAAGAGACGTTCGTGGACTTCGTGAGCGGGACGCCCGCCCGCGCCCAGTCCGATCAGGCGTTCGCCGCCGCGGGCCTGGTCCGCGACGTGGCGTACGAAGCCGGCGTCGTGGAGCTGATCACCCGGCTGATCGCGCGCGGGCTCGGCATCGCGCTGCTGCCGTCGGCGTTCATCCGGCCGCGGGCCACCGACGACTCCGAACTGGCGCTGGTCCCGGTGGTCGACGGGCCGCATCGCATCGAGTACCTGGCGTGGAGCCGCTTCAACCCCAGCCCGGCCACCCGGGCGATGCTCGACGTCCTCGGGGTGGGAGCGCCGTCAACGGGGTCCTGATCAGCGGGTGTTCGTCGACGGCACCACGCTCTCGGCCTCGGTGACCAACGCTGCTCAAGCCGGCTCGGGTTGCGGTTCCGGTGGGCGCGTCGGTGCGATCGTCGGCTGCCATTGTCTGGTGGTCCGCACGTAGCCGTAGATCACCGAGCTCATCGCCAGGACGAGAAGTGGCCCGAACACCGCTGGATGCCGGGCCATCTCCATCGGCAGGTAGCGGTACGACACCAAGAGCGCGGCGAAGACCGTGGCGCCGTAGGTGACCAGTTGGATCCCCGGTCGGTCCCAGCCGCGGTCGAGCGCGCGCAGCGCTGCCTCGATGGTGAGTGCGAACACCACGCCGGCGATGAGATCCACGCCGTAGTGGTAGCCGAATCCCAGGGTTGCGCAGAGCGTGGCAATCAGCCAGAACGTGCCCGCGAACCGCAGAATCCGTGGCGCTGTGCGGGTGTGTACGAAGATCGCGACAGCCCACGCCGTGTGCAGGCTGGGCATGCAGTTGCGGGGGGTGATCCCGTCGTACGAGAACGGGTGCGGGGTGCTGATCGGCGGCGGTGTGTCCGGCCACAGGTTGGCCACCGCCCAGTGCACGCCGCCGGTGCCGGAGGCGCCCGGGCCGTAGGCGAAGACCGGTCCGACCACCGGGAAGAGCATGTAGATGCCCGGCCCGAGAAGGCCGATCACCAGGAAGGTGCGCACCAGATGATGGCTCGGGAAGCGGCGCTCGACCGCCACGTTGCGCAGCTGGTAGAGCGCGACGACGACCGCGGCCACCGCGAGCTGGGCGTAGACCAGGTCGAGGACATGGGTGCCGATCGGGCCGGTGGCCTCGACGATCCGGCCCGCCAGCCATGACGGGTTGCCCAGCGCCTGATCGGCGGTTGCCACGTACTGGTCGAGCACCCCCGGGCGGGTCTTCGCTGTGATGAACAGCCAGGTGTCGCCGGTCTTGCGGGCGGCCACCAGCAACAGGCCCAGCCCGACGCCCTTCAGCAGCAGGACGCGTTCCCGGCCGGTGCGGCGCGTGACAGCGATGACCGCGCAGCCCAGCATCACCCACAGCGCGCCGTTGCCGAAGAGATGGCCGTCGGCCGTCTTGGCGTCGACTGCCCACCGCACCAGCAGGAAGACGGCGTCGATACCGATCGCGGCACCGGCCGCGATGAACCGTTGCCGCCAGGTGAGCACCACCATCATCAACGCCATACCGCTGTACAGCGGTCCCGGTTTCGGGGCGAAGATCAGGGCCTCCACCTGGTTGGCGATCGGCCCTGGCTGACCGTAGCGGCGTGCGGCGATCTCCAGTGCGACGAGGAATCCGAGAGCCACCGCACCCGCCGCGATCCACAGCATCGCACGTCGATGACGCCAGGCAACCAGGGAAGTTGTGCCGCTTATTCGCGAAATCACCCGCGATGCTCTAGGTATCAATTGTTTGGCCGATTTGTTCGAATGGTTGGGTGGATGAAAAGCGATGGGGCAACCATCGCGAGTTCGAACATGTTATCGGGGTTGGGTGAAATTGCGGCGTCGGCGGGCAGTTTGCGCCCCTCAGCTTCGGAGACGTCCGAAGTACCGGGCGCGGAGCCGGTCGAGAGGATGGCGCCGGCCGCGATGCCGGTCATCCGGCCCTCGCCGCCGGAGAGCGACAGCCCGCCGACCACGGCCGCGGCGATCGCGGTCAGCTCCCAACCCGGGCCCACCGAGGGGCCGGCCACGTTCATCCGGCCGATCACCAGCACCCCGACCACGCCCGCCAGCAGGGCACGGGCGACGTAGGCCGAGGTGATCCGGCGGCCGGTCGGGATGCCGGCGAGCCGGGCGGCCTCCTTGTCGCGGGAAGTCGCCGACGGAGACCAACACCCTCGACGACCCGGTCGCCGTCGCTCCGGTCACCGGACGGGTCAGCGGATCACCTATCCCTCGCGTCGCGCCGTGAGGTGGAGAGATGCGACAGCCGCTCCCCGGTGCGGTACAGCTCGATGAGCAGCGGGCGCAGAGCTCGTCCGGCCGGAGTGAGCGTGTAGCGGGTGCGGGCGGGGAAGCCAGGGAGCCGCTCCTGAGCGATCAGGCCGCGTTCGCGGAGCGTGTGCAGCCGGTCGGACAGAACCTTGGGGCTGATCAGCGGAAGCCTGTCGCGCAGGGTGCCGAAGGAATACGGCGCGTGCATCAGCTCCCGCAAGACCAGGGTGGTCCAGCGGCCCGCGACAGCCGCCAGGGCGATCTCGACGGGGCAGTCCGGTTGCGGCCGCGAGGTGCGCCCGGGCCGGGACGGAACGAGGTCGGTGTCCCAGTCGTGGGTTTCCGTTTGGTGAGCTGCTTCGCGACACGCTTGGCTGCCGTCATGAGCATCGACATGAATCCCAGGCACGACCATGACTCCACTGTCGCCCTGTCCTGCGACGCCGCGCAACACCCCATGGTCTTCGCTGCCGCGTTCAACTCCGGCAGCCCCGAGGCCCTCGCCCGTGTCTACGACCGACGGGCTCTTTTCGTGCCGCGTCCCGGCACATGCGTCACCGGGCAGGAGATCGCAGCCGCCAACTCCGCGTTCCAGTCATTGGGGCTGCCCATCAGTGTCCGCCCACGGCACACGTACGTCGCCGACGACATCGCCCTGCTCATCGTCGACTGGACCATCGACGGCCACCGTCCGGACGGCGAGCGGGTCCGCCTTGAGGGAACCGCCACCGACGTGGCCCGACGCGGACCTGACGGCCTGTGGCGGTACCTGATCGACAACCCCTTCGGCACGTCGGCGGACTAGGGCCTGTCGTTTGGATCAGGTCGCAGGGAAGTGGCAGTGCCCCCCCGCGTCTGCGACGTGATCCAAACGACAGGCCCTAGGTGGTGGCGTGGGGCTCGGGCAGCCAGTCGTGGGCCGGGTCGTACTCCAGCCAGCGGTTGCGGCCGGCCTCTGTCATGAAGGCGGTCAGCAGGTCACGCAGCAGTGGATGCCCGCCGGTGTCGCGCCACAGCAGTGACCAGGCGTACAGCGGTGTGGGATTCACCAGCGGGACGGAACGGGCCCCGGGCAACCGGGGAAGCGGTACGTCGGCCGGGAGCAGCGAGAAGCGCCGTGCGTCCGAGAGCATGGCGGCGAGGAAGTGGTCAAGGCCCAGATTGGGGCCCTCGGCGTGGTCTCGGATGCCGAACTGTTCGGCGAAGCGGCGCAGGAAGTCGAGCCGGTCCAGCGCCCCGGGAGTCCACAGCACACTGTCCCGCAGCTGTTCGGGCCGCAGCGCGGGCTCGGCCGCGAGCGGATGGCCCTCGCCGAGGACGACGTCCACCGGCTCGAGGCGCACCAGACGGTGCGTCAGTCCGGTCGGCAGTGGCGGATGTACCCGCCCGAAGCCCGCGTCGATGTCGCCGTGCAGCAGGGCGGCCGCCACCGACGGCAGATCGCGGCCGTGTCCAAGTTCCAGAGAGAGCTCGCCGGTCCGCGTCGCCACCTGGGCAAGTGCCCGCATCGGCGCGTACAGGTGGCCCCACACGTCAACCCGTAGCGGACGGTGCTCCTCCCGGACCGCGGCCAGGGCCTGGTCAGCGGCGGCCAGCGTCTGCCGGGCCGGTCCCAGGAAACGACGTCCGACCTCGGTGAGCTGCACCCCTTGGCCACTGCGCCGGAACAGCTCGGTGCCGAGCTGGGACTCCAGCCGCGCGATCCGTTTGGACAGCCCCTGCTGTGAGATCGACAGTGCCGCGGCCGCCCGTCCGAAGTGCAGCTCCTGTGCGGCGAGCACAAAGGCGCGGACGTGCGCCAAGTCGAGATCCACGCCTTTCACCATAGGTGACAGCCAACGGTTGTGGGCGTTTCCGTTCTCTTGTTGGATTGCCCGGCGTCGCCGCCCGTTTCATGCATCGCATGCAGAGACTGATCCCCACGGGGAATCCGGCGCGTCCGGTCGCGTTCGCGGAGGACGTCCAGCCCGTCCCGCAGCCGGACGAGGCATTGATCAGGGTCGAGGCGTTCGCGCCGAACCGGGGCGAGACGTTCCTCCTGGAGCGGCCGCGGCCGGGGCTGCTTCCCGGCAAGGATGTCGCCGGCCTGGTGGTGCAGGCTGCGGCCGACGGCTCCGGCCCGCAGATCGGCGCCCGAGTGGTGGGGCACCCGCCGCAGGGCGGCTGGGCGGAGTACGCGGCGGTGCCCACTCACTCGCTCGCGGTGCTGCCCGATGGCATCGGCGCCGTTCAGGCCGCAGCCCTGCCGCTGGCGGGGATCACCGCACTTCGGCTCCTTCGTACGGCCGGCGGCGTGACGGGGCGGCGGATCCTGCTGACCGGTGCGTCGGGCGGTGTCGGCCACTACTTCACCGAACTGGCAGCGGCCGCAGGAGCGGAGGTCAGCGTGGTGACCGCCACGCCGTCACGCGGCGAGCGGCTGCTCGAGCTGGGGGCGGCGGCGGTCGTGCACGAGGTGACCGAGGCTCAGGGGCCGTTCGACGTGGTGCTGGAATCCACCGGCGGCGCCGATCTGCCGGCCGCTCTGTCGAAGCTGGCACCGGGCGGCACGCTGATCTGGTTCGGCCAGGCCGGCCGCACTCCGGTGACTCTCGACTTCTTCGACCTCCTCGCCGGTTGCGAGGGGGCCACGATCCGCCACTTCCACTACGCCGGCGCGCCCTACGGCCCCGACCTCACCACTCTGGTGCGCCTGGTGAACGGCGGGCGGCTCCATCCGGAGATCGGCCGCGTCGCCGACTGGGAACAGACCGCGCGGACACTGGTCGACCTGCGGGAACGCCGTATTCGGGGCAAGGCC
Organism: Streptomyces chartreusis NRRL 3882; assembly: GCF_900236475.1. Lineage (GTDB taxonomy): Bacteria > Actinomycetota > Actinomycetes > Streptomycetales > Streptomycetaceae > Streptomyces > Streptomyces chartreusis_D. Next base: position 5,186,967 of record NZ_LT963352.1, on the reverse strand, counting down.
GTCCTCACCACGGGAAGCGTGCGATGAGCGCCGCCGAATTCGCCGCCGCCCAGAGGACGCGCGCCACCGGGGCCGGGCTCGACCCGCACGAGTACGAGCGCGTCACCGGTGGACTCGTCTCCGTCGACGGGTGGGGCGAGGCATTCATCCGGACTGCGCAGCAGCACGTCGCCCGAGCGAAGCAGGCCGCCTCACCCCGGTCGGCGGGCGAGCACTATCAGGTGGCGGCACGCTGGTTCCACATCGCCACGCTCGCCCCGCACGGGGACCAGTCCCCGGCCGCCACGGAGGCGGACCGCGCCATGGGCTGCGCGCTGGCCCTCCTGGAGCCCGGTGCCCGCAGGGTCGAGGGGCCGGCCTTCACCGGCTGGCTGCGCGGCCCCGCCGACGCGCCGGCCACCGTGGTCGTCGTCCCCGGCCTGGACTCCGGTAAAGAGGAGTTCCACACCGTCACCTCGGCCCTGCTGCGCAGGGGCGTGGCGGTGTTCACGATGGACGGGCCCGGCCAGGGCGTACTCGCGGCCACCACCACGGTGCGGCCGGACTACCACCAGGTGATCGGCCAGGTCATCGACGCGCTCGGGGTCGACCGGGTCGGGCTCATCGGGCTCAGCCTGGGTGGTTACTACGTCGCGGAAAGCGCCGCCCACGAACCTCGCGTGGCCGCTGCCGCCACCGTGAGCGGTCCCTTCCGCCTCGACTGGGACACCGCCCCGCCCTTGGTGCGGGACATCCTCACCCGGCGGGCCGGAGGACCCGAGGCGGCCCGCGACTTCGCCCGCCGCGTCGACCTGTCCACGCCGGCACCGCGTATCGCCTGCCCGCTCCTGGTGGTGGACGGCGGCCGCGACGTCATCCCCGGCGTGACCAACGGGGAGCCGCTGGCCCGCCTGGCGCCGCACGGCGAGTACCTGTTCGTCCCGCACGGCGATCACCTCCTCGGCAATGCCCGGGCCGACTGGCTGCCCACCACCGCCGACTGGGTTCGCGGAGCGCTCACTTGAGCCGCTGCACCGACGAGACCGTCCTGATCACCGGCGGCACCAGCGGTCAGTGATGACCGTCGGTGATCAGTTGCCGGCCGGAGTGCGGCGGCTTCGGGTGGGTGTCCGCCGGTTCCAGGCGGAGCATGGCCGCCTCGTCCGGGGTGCCGGGGGCCGCCTGGTAGACCACCATGCGCTGGCCGCCCGTCCGGGCCAGTCGCATGACCTCGTAGGTCAGGGTCATCGGGCCGACCTTCGGGTGCCGGAAGCACTTCTGCCCGCCGCCGCGTTCGCAGACGTCGTACCGCTCCCAGAGCTGCGCGAACTTCGGTGACTTCAGCATCAGTTCGCCCACGAGCGCGGTCAGCTCGGGATCGTCCGGATCGGCCCCGGCGACCGCCCGCAGATGCGCCACCGAGAGGGCGACGGTCTCCTCCCACGGCTCGTAGAGCGTCCGGCCGACCGGGTGGAGGAACAGGTAGCGGGTCAGGTTGCGCTGGTCCTCCGGCCAGTCCCAGAGACCGGGCATCAGCCGTCGGCCGGGCGGGTTCGCGGCCAGTACGCGGTTGAAGCGGCTCACCACGTAGGCGGGCAGCGGGCGCACCGACTCCAGCATCCGCAGGACCGAGTCACGGACGGTGTGGTCCGAGCAGGCCGGCAGTTCGGAGGGCCGGCCGGAGGCCAGTTCCGCGAGCTCGTGCAGGCGTTCGTAACCGTCGCCGCGCAGCCGCAGGGCACGGCCGAGGGCGTCCACGACGGCGGGGGAAGGGTTGGTCTCCCGGCCGCGCTCCAGGCGGATGTAGTAGTCGACGCTCACTCCGGCCAGCGCGGCCAGCTCCTCACGGCGCAGTCCGGGAGTGCGGCGCAGGCCCGCGCCGGCCGGGAGACCGACGTCCTCCGGGCGCACCTGCGCCCTGCGGGCCTTCAGGTATCGGCCGAGCTCCGTGCCCCTCGTATCCGCTGCTGCCATTCGGCCATTGTCGCAGGCGGTCAAGGAGCGTGGGGGGCCGTGTCAGGGCCTGGAACGCCGCACCCCGGGCACAGCGCGGTCTTCCGGGCGGGTCGCGCGCGGGCGGAGAGTTGATCCGCCGGAGCGGGCGGCCCGTCCGCCTGGGCCCAGGGGGTGCGCGACACCGGTCCGCGGCCCCGGTGGCCTGCGGCCGCCCGCCCGGTCATCTCTGTTCAGCCGTCCAGGAGTTCACCATGCCGGCCACCCCCGCCCCGACCCCGTCCGCATCCCCGTCCCCGTCCTCGTCCCCGTCCCCGTCCGCCACCACCGTCTCCAGCCCCGGGCACGGGTCCGAGCCGTCGGCGCCCGCCCCGCGGCGCAGCGGCGTCGCGCTGGTCGCTTCGCTGCTCGGCTTCACCGTGATCACCATCGACGTCTCGGCGGTGAACATCGCGCTGCCCGCGATCCGGGACTCCCTCAGCGGCGGGATGGCCGGGCTTCAGTGGGTGGTCGACGCGTACACCCTGATGTTCGCGGCCCTGATGCTCTCCGCGGGCGCCCTCGCCGACCGCATCGGCGCCCGCCGCGCCTACGCATGGGGCGTCGCCTTGTTCACCCTCGCCTCGCTCGCCTGCGCGCTCGCGCCCGGCATCGGCGTGCTGGTCGGCGCACGCGTGGCGCAGGGCGCCGCCGCCGCGATCGTGATGCCGGCCTCGCTGGCGCTGATCCGGCAGGCCTACGAGGACGCCCGGGCGCGTGCCCGCGCCATCGCGCTGTGGACGGTCGGCGGCTCGGTGGCGATGGCCGCGGGCCCGGTGCTGGGCGGGCTGCTCACCGACTCGTCCGGCTGGCGGGCGGTCTTCCTGCTCAACCTCCCGGTGGGCGCGGTGATCCTGGGCCTGCTGGTCCGGGTGCCGCGCTCCCCGCGCCGGCCCGCCGCACTGGACGGCGGCGGTCAGCTCACCGCCGTACTGGCCCTGGCCGGGCTGGCCTTCGCGGTGATCGAGGGCGGCCACCTCGGCTGGACCAGCGGCCCCGTGCTGGCCGCCGCCGCGCTCGCCCTCGCCTCCGGGTACGCCTTCCGCGTGGTGGAGTCCCGGCACCGCCAGCCCATGGTCCCGCTGGGCATGCTGAGGGACCGCCGGGTGGCCGTCCCGCTCGCGGGCGGTTTCGCCGTCAACGCCGCCTTCTACGGCGGGATCTTCCTGCTCGGGCTGTACTACCAGCAGCTGCGCGGAATGTCGGCGATCGCGGCGGGGCTGATGTTCGTGCCGATGTCGGCGGTGGTGACGGCGACCAACCTGGTGTCGCCGCGGCTGGCGGAGCGGATCGGGCGGCGGCCGGTGATCGTCGCCGGGCAGCTGATCTTCACCGGAGCGATGCTGGCCATGCTGCCGCTGGCCGCGCACACCCCGATATGGCTGGTGCTCGTCCTGCTGCTGCCGTTGAGCGTCGGCGGGGCGCTCGCGGTGCCCGCGCTGACCGCGCTGCTGATGGACGCCGTCCCGCAGGAGCGCGCGGGGACCGCGTCCGGGCTGCTCAACTCCCTTCGCCAGACCGGCGGTGCGCTGTCCGTCGCCCTGTTCGGCAGTCTGCTCGCCGGCCCCGGCGGGGACTTCTCCCTCCCGGGCATGCGCATCGGTCTGCTCACCGTCGCCGCGCTCCTCCTCGCCACCGCCGCGCTCTCCCGGCTCCTCCTGCCCCGCAGCTGACCCTGGCTCTCCCGCCCCGCAGCCGGCGGGATCAGTCGGTGCCGAGGCCGTCGATCAGGCGGTTGAGGAAGCGGGTGAAGGTGGCTTCGGGGGTCACGGCGCGTGCGGGGGCCGCGAGGGCTTCGGCGAGTTCCGGGTGGTGCCCGTCCGCGGCGACGGTGGCGAGGTAACGGGCTTCCGCCGCGGCCCGGTCGGGGGACCTGGCCGCTGCCGCCTGCGTGATCTCGTAGGTGACGTGCCCGGCGACGAACGCGGTGAGCTGGGCGAAGACCTCCAGCTTCGCCGCGCCGTCCAGACCGGTGGGGCGCAAGGCGGCGAGGGCGTGTTCCAGGAAGGCCAGCGTGTGGGGGCCGGGGCTGCGGCGGGTGGAGAGAGCGGCGGGCAGCCAGGGGTGGCGGAGCATCAGGTCGCGCTGGCGGTGGGCGATGGTCTTCAGGTCGGCGCGCCAGTCGCCGGTGAGAGGGCCCGACGCTGGCAGTTCGCCGCTGACGTGGTCGACCATCAGCTCCAGCAGCGTTTCCTTGTCGGGGGCGTAGCTGTAGAGCGACATGGCTCCGGCTCCGACCTGTGCGGCGACCCGCCGCATGGTGACCGCTTCGAGCCCTTCCGCGTCGGCCAGGGCCACGGCGGCCGCCGTGATCGCCTCGCGGCTGAAACCCGGCCTGCGGCCCCTGCGGGGCCGATCGGGGCTCAGCCACAGCTGTCGAGGGTCGGTGCCCGGGGTCCCGGACCCGCCGCCGTCACGCGTCACCGTCTCCGTGCTCCTGTCCTTGTGGGTCGCCGTGGTGGTGGTCGCCATCCAAGCATCCTCTATTCTCGTACGTCGTACGAGAATAGAGGAGGGGAACCATGGCATCACGCAACGACGACGCTGCGGCAAGGCCCGCCTGGACACCGCCCGGCCGGAAGCCGCCGCTGTCCTCGCGGATGATGAGGGCGATCTGGCGCGGGCTGCCGGACAAGCGGCACGACGTCGGATGGGAGCCCGGGCTGGTGGTGCCGGCCGCCGACGGCAGTCCGCTGGTCACCGACCACTACTTCCCCCGGACGCCCGGCGACTTCCCCACTCTCCTGGTGCGTTCGCCGTACGGCAGGGGCCTGCCCTGGTCCCCCATGTACGGCATGCTCTTCGCCGAGCAGGGGTTCCACGTGGTCCTCCAGAGCTGCCGCGGCACCGGCGGCTCTGGCGGTGCGTTCGATCTGTGGCGCCACGAGGCCGCCGACGGCCTGGCCACGGTGTCCTGGCTGCGCGGGCGGCCCTGGTTCGACGGGACGCTGGGGACGGTCGGCCCCAGCTATCTGGGGTACGTGCAGTGGGCGCTCGCCCTGGACCCGCCGCCGGAACTGAAGGCCATGGTGGTACAGGTGGGGCTGCACGACCCGTACGCCCTGTTCTACGCGGACGGCGCCCTCCGGCTGGAGAACGCGCTGCTCGTCGGCCTGGGGATGGCCTACCAGAATCGGGGGATCGGGCCGTTCGCCCGGGCGACGCTGCGCCTCCAGCGCCGTATGCGCGACATCGTCACCGCGCGGCCGCTGCGCGGGGCGTACGCGTCCGCTCTCGGGGACGTGCCGTGGCTGGACGACGTGATGACGCACCCGGACGGAGGCGACCCGTACTGGGACGGCGCGTCCCTGGCACGGGCGGCCGAGGGTCTGAGCGTCCCTACGAGCCTGATCTCCGGACGGTACGACGCCCTGGTCGACCAGACCTTCGACCAGTACGCCCGGCTGCGGCAGGCCGGATGCGACACCGCCCTGCTCGTCGGCCCCTGGACCCATACCTCCGCCATGCAGCAGGGCTGGCCCGAGGTCTTCGCCGAAAGCCTGGCCTGGCTGCGGGCGCACCTGTGCGGCGATCCCTCGGGGCTGCGCCCCACGCGCGTGCGCGTGCACGTCGGCGGCGAGGACGCATGGCGGGACCTCGACGACTGGCCGCCCCTCTCGCCCGCCACCACCTCATGGGTTCCCACCGCGGACGGCAGCCTCGACCGGCTGGCGGACGAGGGGCGTGCCGACGGCGGGGGGTTCGTGGACGTCGTGGCGCCTGCGGGCGACGCCGGGCCCGCGGACGGTTCAGGCTCCACCGACGGCCCGGGGCCCGCCGCGGGCGCGGGGGCCGCCGCGGGCGCGGGGGCCGCCGACGGTTCAGGCTCCTTGGACGGCTCGGGGCCCGCCAGCGGCTGGGAGTTCGCCGACGGCTCCGGAACCGCCGAAGGCCCAGGCTCCGCCGACGGCTCGGGATCCACTGACGGCCCGGGGCCCGCCGAGGGCGCAGGGCCCGCCGAGGGCGCATGGGCCGCCGAGGGCGTGGGGGCCGCGGACTGCGCCGGGCCCGCCGACGGCGTGGGATTCGCGGGCGGCGCGGGGCCCGCGGACGGTTCAGGCTCCACCGACGGCCCAGGGCCCGCCGCAGGCGCAGGGGCCGCCGACGGCCCAGGCTCCGTGGACGGCCCGGGGTCCGCCCAGGGCGTGGGGGCCGCCGAGGGCGTGGGGGCCGCGGACTGCGCCGGGCCCGCCGACGGCGTGGGATTCGCAGGCGGCGCGGGGCCCGCGGACGGTTCAGGCTCCACCGACGGCCCGGGGCCCGCCGCAGGCGCAGGGCCCGCCGAGGGCGCGGGGGCTGCGGACGGTTCAGGCTCCGTGGACGGCTCGGGGTTCGCCGGCGGCTCGGGGTCCGCCGACAGTCCAGGTTCCGTGCCTCTGGCATCCCTGCGATACGACCCGGACGACCCCACGCCGTCCATCGGCGGCCCGCTGCTCTCCCGGACGGCCGGTCCGCGCGACAACAGCGTCTTGGAAGGCCGAGACGACGTCCTGACGTTCACCGGGCCACCGCTGGACGAACCCGTGGACCTCCTCGGGCCGGTCTCCGCGCGGTTGAGCGTCTCCACGGACACCGGGTACGCCGACGTCTTCACCCGTCTGTGCGACGTGGACGCGCAGGGCCGCTCCACCAACGTCTGTGACGGGCTGGCCCGGCTGGAGACGGTGGGGCAGGCACCCTCGGAGGTCACCGTGCGGATGAGCTCCACCGCCTACCGCTTCCCGGCCGGGCACCGGATGCGCTGGCAGATCAGTGCCGGTGCCCATCCGCGCTACGCCCGCAACCCTGGTACCGGCAAGTCCCCGGTGGACGCCGTCGACTTCACACCCATACGCATCACGCTGCACACCGGCTGCGTGCTGACGCTGCCCACGGGTCCCGGACTGCGTGACGGCCCGGCGGTCTAACACCGAGTCCGCTGCGCCAGCCACCCCGCCATCGCCCGTACGCCGATGCCGATGGACCGCTCGTCCGGGGCGAAGTCGGGGAAGTGCGGGTAGCTGGTGGTGACGGGGGCGCCGGGGGCACGGACACCGAGGAAGGTGTAGGTGCCGGGGACGCGGTCCAGGTAGAGGGCGTAGTCCTCGCCGCTGAAGGGCGGGAACGCGGAACGGAGCGTGGCGACCGAGTCACGGCCCAGTGCGCTGCGCAGGTGGCGGGCGAGTGCGCGGGCGTCGGGTTCCGGGCAGACCAGGGCCGGGAACGGCTCGGCGGGGAAGCTCACGGCGGCTCCCGCGTACGACATGGCCAGCCGGCGGATCTCCCCGCGTATCTCCGTGTACCGCTCCTGCGGCCAACAGCGGTAGGACACGCTCACCCTGGCCTCCCGTGCCGAGGCCCGTAGGGCGACGAAGCGGGCGAACGGGCCGTCGGGCGTCTGGGCATCGGTGACCATCCGCTCGATGTCCGCGGGCGTCTGCGGGGGCGTCACCGTGGAGAGCGCGCCGATCCCGGCGGCCAGGCGCCGCGCGGCCTCGGGTGCGTCCGGGCCCTGGAGCGTCACCTCGGCCTTGTCCTGGCCCGGCATCCCGTAGCCGCCGGTCACCGCGAACCGGCCGACGGGGAAGGGCCCGCAGTGCAGCGCGTGGATCTCCTCGACGCGAGTGCGCTCCAGCACGCCCGCCTCGATCAGTGCGCGGGCTCCGGAGAGGCTCTCCTCGGCGGGCTGGAAGAGGAAGACGACCGTGCCGCTCAGGTGCCGCCGCAGCCGCGCCAGGACCTTGGCGACGCCCAGGGCCACCGTCGTGTGGATGTCGTGCCCGCAGAGATGGGCCGCGGCCGGGCCGCCCCCCACGATGTCCTTGGGCGGCACGGCGTCCATGTCCGCCCGGTACGCGACCGTCCGGCCCGGGCGCGTGCCGTGCAGGACGCCGACCACGCCGTGGCCGCCGACCCCTGTGGTGACGGTCAGCCCGGCCGCCCGCAGCTCCCGGGCCACCACGCCCGCGGTGCGACGCTCCTCCCCCGGCAGCTCGGGGTGCCGGTGGATGTCCCGCCGCAGCTCGATCAATCCGCCCTCCAGGCGCGCCACCTCGGCATCCACCGCCCCGTTCCCCACCGGTCCCCTCCACCCGCCGGCGACGGCCTTCCCCGTGGTACCCCACACCGTTCCCGCACCGGTTGCCGCCGCCATGCCGGCCAGCACCGTACGGCGGGCCAGAGCGTGCTCCGCAGGACGCTTCACCGTTCCCCCAATGGTCCGTCTTCGTGATCCGTCACGTGGGCGCCCGTTGAGCGGGAAACCCGTCGGTACACGATCACCTCTCGCGCACGCCGCCGCCCATCCGGCGAGCCACCGCCCACGGGTGGGGACACCCCCCGGGCGTCGTGCAACTCCCTGCCAGGCAGCTTCCTGGCGTGGCAGGACGCGGACAGCGGGGGTGGCGGGATGGTTCTCTCTTATCAGCGGCCGGGAAGCGCGGGGAACGCGGAACGGTCCGGGGGAGCTGAAGCACTACTGGCTCCATGCATCGTCGCAAGGTCCTGACTCACGCATGGAATGGAGACCAGCCATGATCCGTGTCACCAACCGTTGTTCCGCCGTCGTCGTCCTCGGTTCGGCCGTGCTGGCCACCCTCGCCTGGGCGGTGCCGGCGCAGGCCGCTCCGCGGGCCGAGGGGGCGCAGGGGGCCGGCTCGGCCGTCTCGCAGGCCGACCGCTCGGTCGGCGACGTGCTGCCGCCGCTGCCTCACCTGCCCGGTTCGCCCGACGACTTCACCTGGACTCCGGTGCCCCTGGGCGGCGTCACCGGGATCCCGGGACCGCTGCACGGCGGTGACGACTTCACCTGGCAGCAGGCGCCGACCGACGTCACCGACTTCACCTGGCCGCCCGTTCCGCAGGTCGAGCGGTGATCTCCGCGCAGGAGACACCGGGTGCCGGCACCCGCTCGCACCCGGTTGTCCGGCCCGGGGACCGCACGGCGACCGGCTGTCAGATCCACTGGCGGCGGGCCGCCTGGACTCCCGCCTCGAACCGGCTGGAGGCGCCCAGGCGTTCCATGAGCTCCGCCATGATGCGGCGTTCCGTGCGGACTCCGATGCCGAGGGCCCGGGCCACCGCCTCGTCGGTGAGGCCGGTGGCGAGGAGCTGGAGGAGTTTGCGCTCCTGCGGGGTGAGTCCCTGCGGGTCGTCGTCGGGTGAGGAGTGCTGATGGAACGGGCTCGCGTGTTCCCAGTACGCCTCGAACAGGGCCCGCATGGCGAGCACCACCGGCCGGCTGTGGAACATCAGGGCCGCGGGGCCCGTCTGGCCGGGCAGGTTGGCCACGATGGCCGCGGTCGTGTCGATGATGAGCAGCCGCATCGGCAGGGTCGGCGACGTGCGGATCTCGCTGTTGTGCTCCGCCATCCACTGGGCGTGAGCTCTCGTCACCCGGTCGTTGACGGCGCTGTCGAGGTAGATCGAACGGAACCGGACGCCCCGGGCGAGCGCTCGCTCGTTCAGGGGCCGGGACGCCTCGATCGCCTCCTTGGTCAGGCCGCCCACGGGGTGGAAGACCAGGGACTCCTGCTGGCACGACTCGGCGAGGGCCTCCAGCCGGGTGCGGATCTCGTCCACGTTGTCGAGCTGTTCCGTGCCGTCCGAGCCGGACCCGGCCGACGCCGTGTACTCGGCCGCGAGCGCCGCGAGCGCGGCCCGGTTCTGCTCGATGCGCTGCTGCCGCCAGGCCAGTTCGTCCTGTTCCCGCTGGAGCAGGACCTTCAGGCCGAGTGACGGGTTCACCGCGCGCAGCGTGCCGGGTGAGTCCTGCGAAGGGGCCAGCAACGACAGGTCGGACAGGCGCGTGAGTGCGCCGTGCACATCGTCGCAGCTGATGTCGAGGAGCTCGGCGAGCTTGTCCGGATCATGTTGCTTGTGGAACAGAATCGCGCGGTACACCGCGAGGGTCTGCTGATCGAGTGGCGATACCTCGTCCACGTGGCGTCTCCCCCTTGAACCACATGTGAACCACATGTCCGGACCGGGCGGCCGCGCCGGCTCGGGAGCAGCGACGCGGCACGGGGGCGCCGCAAGGCGTGCGAAGAACCCCCGTAGATCGTTCACATATTGGCCACGTTACCCGGTCAGGAGTTCCGGTGTCGCACACAGTCGCACATGTACTACCGCCTTTGCACGGCTGTGTCGTCCTTGTCGTCGATGCCACCACCGGCGTCGGGCGGCGGGTCGCCAGTCAGCTGTGCGCGTTGGGTGCCGCCGTCGCGGTGGTCGGCGCGGGGCACCCCGGGCGCGGTGACGACGCGGCCACGAACGCGGCGTTCCTGTGCAAGGAACTGGCCGGAATCGGGCTGGTCGCGCTGCCGTATCAAGCCGATGTGGAACGGCCGGAGAGCTTCGCCGCGCTGACCGGTCAGATCGCCGCCGACCTCGGGCCGGTCACCGCCAGCGTCGTGGTCGTCCCGGGCGGAAGCGGAGGCGAGGAACTGGCCCCGTCCTTCCGCGTCCTGTCGGGTGTCGTCGCGGCTTCCCTGCCGGCCGGCGCCGAGCACGTCGAGGTCGACATGCGCAGCGACGGCCCCAGCCTCGAGAAGGCGGCACAGGCGGTGGTGGAGCGGTTGGTCCGGCTGCACGAGACGTGGCGTGCCCCCTCCGGCTGACGCGCACCCGACGACGCACCAGTTCCGCTGTCTTTCCCGAGTCTTTGCCTTAGTCCTGCCGTACGGGGGTCGAGCATGTCGATACGGATAGTCCTCGCAGGTGATCACCAACTCGTGCTGGAGGCCTTCGCCGAGACGCTCAACGGCGTCGACGGGCTGGAGGTCGTCGGCCTGGCCACGTCGTACGACGCCGTCCAGCCGGCCGTGGAACGGCACCGGCCGACGGTGCTGCTGCTCGGCGAGTCCACGATGGGCGGCAAGGCGCTGCGCGTCGCCACCGACGTACGGAGCCGGCATCCCAAGTGCGGGGTCGCGCTGCTGGTGGGGGCGGCCACGTCGTCGGTCGTGGACCGGGCCGTGGCGGCCGGCGCCCTGGGCGTCGTACCGAAGAACGCCCGGCTGCCCCAGCTCGTCACGACGCTCATGGGTGTCGCGGGTGGCTGTCTGACCGTCGACCCGTCGCTGCTGCGGCCCGTCGCCGTCGGGGAGTTGTCGCTGAGCACCCGGGAGATGGACGTGCTGCGGCTGACGGCCGGCGGGGCGACCGTGAAGGAGATCGCGGGCGAGCTGTACCTGGCGGCGGGAACGGTACGGAATCTGACGTCCGCCGCGATCAAGAAGCTGGGTGGACGGAATCGGTTCGACGCGGCGCGGATCGCCGGGGAACACGGGCTGCTGTGAGGGCCCGTTCGGGAAGGGACGGGCGCGGGACGGGGCCGGCGGGTGAGGGGGCCGGATCGGTGAGCGGGCGCGGGACGGGGCCGGCGGGCGCGGGGGCCCTGCCGGCCGTGGCCAAACGCGCGCCGGCCCCGGCACGTGGGGTGCCGGGGCGGGGCGGGGCCGTGCGGGCGCTCGGCACGGGCCGGTGGGGCCCGGGGCTGGTGCGGTCGCTACGGCGTCTGGTGTCGGGTGGTGTGCCGCGCTCACTTCTCCAGGCAGAACTCGTCGATCGGGTAGCCGACATGGCGGTCCGCAGTGGGCAGGTGCCCGAGGATGGTGTCGCCCGGCTTCAGCTCCGTGGAGTTGAGGACCGAGGCGTTCGGGCCGAGGACCCGGACGTGCCAGTCGTCCTGGAGGATCAGGTTGACCGTCTGCCCGCTGGGGGCGACCGCGTCGATGGAGATCAGCGGACGGGTCTCGATCTTGACGCGGCCGACGCTGACGGGCCGTGTGCGGCCCTTGACGTCGACGGCCAGCACCTTGCTGCCGGCGTGGAGTTCGCTCAGGTAGTGGGTGCGGCCGGCCTGCGAGACGGTGTACGAGTGCAGGGCGCCGGCGTTGACCCGGAACGGACGGGTCGGCATGTACGGCAGCGGGTGGGTCTCGCTGACGCACAGCACCATGCCCTTGGAGTGCGAGCCGACGAGGATGCCCTCGTCCTTGCGGAAGTGGGTCGTGGTGTCGACGCAGGCCCGCTCCCCCATGCCGATGTGCGTGGTCCGGGTGACGGTCAGTTCCACCAGGTCGATCTCGCCGCCCCGGGCGCTGGCGGCGGTGCGCAGGGCCGTGGCGTCGCCGACGGTGCTGGCCCGCATCAGGACGCCGTCCGAGCCCAGTTCCAGGACGCCGTAGATGATCTCGGCCTCCTCGGTGTTGGACGCGGTGGTGATGATCGAGCCCGGTGCGCCGGTGGCGGCCGCGATCACGATCTCCAGCGGGATCTTGGTGGGGTCACGGAAGTCCAGCACGCTCCACGGCTCCAGGCGGGCCGCCAGGCAGGCGTCCTCCAGGGTGTCGGCGTCGACGATCTCCACGTAGCGGCCGAACTCGACGTCCGGGTGGGCCTCCTGGAGCGCGGCCCGGTCCTCGCGGGGGCCCGGGACGACCACCAGGTCGGCGGCGCCCAGGTCGGCGGGGACGGAGTCGAGGCCGTCCTCGAAGAGCAGGACCTTGCGGACGGTGGGAGGCAGGCCGGCGAAGGCGGCCGGGTCGGCGGCGACGATGCCGTCGATGCGCTGGTGCAGGGCCTCTTCGAGGACGGCCTGGGTGGCGGTGCCGGCGCGGCGGATGTCAAGCCAGCACAGTTTTGCGTCCGTCATGGTGCGGACCTCCTGTCGAGTGTGGAACGTCGGAGAGGTGGTGGGTGTCGCGGTCGGTGCGGGTGTCGCGGTCGAGCGGGGAGCCGGGCGCGCCGAGGTGGGCCGGGGCGTCCAGGTGATCGGGGGTCAGGCGCTCGTCCCGGTGTGCGTCGGCGGCCTGGAAGGCGAGCGGGGCGAAGTGCTGCTCCGGGAAGTGGTGGATCAGCCGGGCCACCTTGGCGGCGAGCCGCCGTGGATCGGAGGCCTGGAAGATGTTGCGGCCCATCGCCACTCCGCCGGCACCGCCGGCCAGGGCGTCCCGGACGTAGGCCAGCACGTCCTCCTCGGTGGGCATCGCGGGACCGCCCGCGACCAGGACGGGCACCGGGCAGGCGGCGGTCAGGTCGAGCATCTCCGCGGTCGAGCCGAGGAAGACGGTCTTGACCAGGTCCGCGCCCAGGTCGGAGGCGACGGTGACGGCGTGCGCCACCAGGTCCGGGTCGCGCGGGTCGGTGACCCGGGGGCCGCGCGGATACACCATGGCGAGCAGCGGCAGGTTCCACCGGTCGCAGGCGTCGGCGATCCGGCCGAGGTCGCCGATCTGCTGCCGCTCGTCGTCGGAGCCGACGTTGACGTGGACGCTCACCGCGTCCGCGCCGAGCCGGAGGGCCTCCTCGACCTGCGTCACCACGTACTTCGCGTCGGGGTCGAGCGCCTGGCTGGTGGACGCGTTGAGGTGGATGATCAGCGACATCGCGGCGAACCGCTCCGGGCTGATGTGGCGGACGCTGCCCTTGTGCACGACGACCGCGTCCGCGCCGCCGGCAGCGAGCTGCCCGGCGAGGTGGTCGAGGCTCGTGCCCTTGGGTACGACGGGTCCGTCGCTGATCGAGTGGTCGAGAGGGGTGATCATCAGGCCGGCCGTGCTGTGACGGTAGAGCCGCCGCAGCCTCAGTGACCTGGCGAAGTGGCCGAACGCGGTCATGGGATGCCCTTTCTGTTGCGCGGATCGGTACGCCTGCGCGGCTCGATGGACCGGCGGACGTCTGCTCCGGCGAAGCCGCCGTGCCCGGGCGGCCCGGCGCCGCGCCCCTCCACCGGCTCCGGCGCGGGGCCCCTGCCGGCCGGGGACGGTGGTGCCGGACCGCTCTCCGGGAGCAGGGGTGCCACGCCGTCTGCGCGCGGCGCAGGTACCGGGCCGCCCGCCAAGGGCACAGGCACCGGGCCACCCGGCGAAGGCAGGGGCACCGAGCCGCCCACCGTGAGCGGAGGCACCGGACCACCCGCGGAGGGCGAAGGTGCCGGCCCGCTCTCCGGGAGCGGAGGTGCCACGCCATCTGCGCGGGGCAGAGGTACCGGGCCGCCCGCCAAGGGCGGAGGCACCGGCCCACCCGCCGGGGGCAAGGGCACCGAGCCGCCCGCCGGGAGCCGAGGCACCCGGCCGCCCGCGGATGGCGAAGGTGCCGGGCCGCCCGCCGGGGACGGTGGTGCCGGACCGCTCTCCGGGAGCAGGGGTGCCAAGCCGTCTGCGCGCGGCGCGGGTACCGGGCCGCCCGCCAAGGGCACAGGCACCGGGCCACCCGGCGAAGGCAAGGACGCCGAGCCGTCCGCCGGGAGCGGAGGCACCCGGTCGCCCGTGGAGGGCGGAGGTACCGGCCCGCCCGCCGAGGGCAAGGGCACCGGGTCGCCCGGCGAGGGCAAGGGCACCGGGTCGCCCGGCGAGGGCAAGGGGGTCGTGGCTTCCGTCGGGGGCCGGGGTTCCGTGCGGGGTGTTTTCGGCGTCGGGCGGATTCGTATCGGGGCCGTGGCGCCCCGCAGCCGTGTTCGGTCCGGCTTTCCCGTGGGGGTGAGGGGGAGTTCGGGCCAGATCGAGACGCTGAGTGGGGCGTGTTCCGGAGTGAGGGTGGCTGCGACGTAGTCGCGCAGGTCGCAGGAGGTGTGACCGGCGCCCGAGTGGAGTTCGACGGCGGCGTGGACCTGCTCCACCAGGTCCTCGTCGCGTACGCCGAACACGGCAGCCTGGCGCACCTGCGGATGCTTCAGCAGGGCCGCCTCGATGGCGGACGGGTCGAGCTTGAGCCCGCCGTGCTTGATGACGTCACCGACCCGGCCGTCCAGCCGGAGATAGCCGTAGCGGTCCCAGTGGCCTAGGTCGCCGGTGCGCAGCCAGCCGTCCCGATAGGTCGCCGCGGTCAGCTCCGCGTCGTCGAGGTAACCGGCCGACACCGTCGGCGAGTTGATCCAGATCTCGCCGCTCCGCCCCCGCCCCAGCGGTGTGCCCGAGTCCGGCTCCCGGATCTCGACGCGTACCCAGGGGAAGGGCCGGCCGGCCGAGCCCAGCAGTTCCGGCTCGCGGTGGTCGAGCGGGGTGAGGCTGCTGATGCCGCCCGCCTCCGTGGTGCCGTACACCTGGATCAGTACGTCGCCGAAGACCCGGACCGCCTGCCGGACCCGCTCGGGCGCGGCCGGGGTGCCGCTGTACGTGATGCGGCGCAGCGACGACAGGTCGTACGACGTGACCAGCGGGTGGTCGAGCAGGCGGTACAGGTGGGGCACCGCCAGGTACACGTCGGTCACCCCGAGTTCGGCGATCGCCGTCAGGGTCGCGTCGGCGTCGAACTCGTCGTGCAGGACGACCGTGCCACCCGCGCACAGCACGGCGTCCGCCATGGGTGCCGTGGTGTGGCTGACCGGCGTGACGGACAGCAGTGTCGCCGGTCCCCTCGGATCGAGGCCGGAGGCCAGCCGGCCGACGAGGTGCTCGCGGGTGCCGTAGCGTTGCGCGACCATCTTGGGCCGCCCGGTGCTGCCGCTGGTGAAGTCGACGACGGCCAGGTCGTCGGGGCTCGGCGACAGGGCCGGCGGCACGGTGTCGTGCCCGTCCGCCGTGCGCGGGATCGCCCGCACGGTCAGGCCGGGCCGCCGCCGCGCCAGCCATCTGCCGCGGGCCGCGCTCTCCTCGTCCGCCTCGTCCACGAGCAGCAGCGACACACCGAGGTCACGCAGCAGCCCGGTCTGGGTGGCGACCGAGAACGTCTCGGTGTCCGTGCGGGGGTTCATCGAGCGGACGTAGACGGAGGTGGCGCCGAGCAGATGGACGGCGTAGCGGGCGCTGAGCATCAGCGGGTGGTTGGGGCCGGTCAGGATGGCGACGGTGGTGCCGGGGCGGATGCCCTGGGAGTGCAGCAGCGCGGCGCTGCCCAGGACGGATGCCCGCAGCGCGCCGGCCGTCACCGTCGTGTCCGGCCGGTGCAGGACGACACGGGTCGGGTCCCTGCCCAGTGCCGCGAGGACGCGGCGGGCGTAGGGGCTGGGAATTGCTTCGGTGGTCATGGTCCTCCTTTCCGGAAAACTCAGGTCCCGGAAACTCAGGTCCGGAAAACTCAGGCGATCTTCATTTGCGCCATCATTCCCATGGCGCTGTGGTCGATCATGTGGCAGTGGTACGGATAAACACCGCGGTGTGAATCGAAAGTGAGCTGGAGTTTCGCCGTCTGGCCGGGAAAGAGCAGCACGGTGTCCTTCCAGCCGGTCTCCGCCGGATACGGCGGCTGCCCGTCCCGTTCGAGAATGCGGAACTGCACCAGGTGCGTGTGGAAGTTGTGCGGCACGGTGGCGCTCTTGTTGGTGACCGTCCACACCTCGGTGCTGCCCCACTCGATGTGGGTGTCGATGCGGTCCGGGTCGAAGGTCCTGCCGTTGATGTACGCCTGGTGGCCGCCGGAGCCGGGCTCGTCCATGGAGAGTTCGAAGCTGCGCTCCACGGTCGGCTTCGGCAGCGCCGGCAGCGTGGCGAGGGTGTCGGGCACCCGGCTGCTGTCGGCGGTCCGCTCACCGACGTCGAACCGCATGACCTGGCCGACGAGTTCGGTCGGACCGGGGCCCAGCATGTTGGCGAGGGTGAGCCTGGTGCCGGGCGCGTACTTCGAGAAGTCGACGACGAAGTCGATGCGTTCGCCCGGGGACAGGACCAGCACGGGCGTCTCGGCGGGGGCGGCGAGCAGACCGCCGTCGGTGCCGATCTGCCGCACGGGGTGCTGGGTGGCCGAGCCGTCGGACAGCGCCAGGACGAAGATGCGCAGGTTGCACGAGTTGACCAGTCGGAAGCGGTACTTGCGGGCCTCGACCTTCATGTACGGCCAGGGCCTGCCGTTGACCAGGATGGTCGTGCGGTTCTCCGCGTCGTCCATCGTGTAGACCAGCTGGGCGTTGCCGTCGAACTGCGCGTCCCGCAGGACCAGGGGGACGTCGTACTTCCCGGCCGGCAGGCCCAGCCCGTCCTCGGCGGGGTCCCGCAGCAGGTAGAGACCGGACAGGCCCCGGTAGACGTGCTCGGACTCCATGTGGTGCGCGTGGTCGTGCGTCCACAGGGTGGCGCCGGGCTGCTCGTTCTCGTACACGTACGTCCGCTTGCCGCCGGGCGCGATGGTGTCCATCATCCCGCCGTCGTGCGCCACGGGGTTGTTGCCGCCGTGCAGATGCACCGAGGTCGGCATGTCGAGCGCGTTGATCTGCTGGACGACGGTGGTCCGGCCGGTGCGGGCGCGGATGGTGGGGCCCGTGAACGAGCCGTTGTAGGTCAGGGCGTCGGTGCGGGTGCCCGGCAGGATCTCCACGCCGGTGCGGCGCATCGTGATGCGGTAGAAGTCGGCGGTTCCGGTACGGCGGTACGGGGCCAGGACCGGCGGAATCGTCAGCGGCACCGAGAACGGTTCGACCGGTGCGGCCGCGGAGGCCTTCCCGGCTGCCGGGGTCGCGGCCGCGGCCGGCTGTCCGGCGGTGAGCGTCCGGAAGACCCCGCCCGCCGCGCCGACCGCCCCGACGGCGCCGGTGGTGAGACCGAGACGTATCGCATGTCGACGACTGAACACGAGGTTTTCCTTCTCTGCCGGTGAGCGTGACGGTGGAATTCGTGTTCCGAGCATGCGCTTTGGGCGCCGAATGTCCGAGCGAATGCCGTCCGTCCCTGTCATCTGTCACGCATTCCATGACCTCGGTCACGAGGGGGAATGGTGACTGTCATTCGGTGCGGCCGGTGAGCGAGGAGGGGGTGTAGCGGGGCGCAGAGTGGATTTCGACAGGTCGATCCACACGAGTCCGTACCGGAGGCCCGATGATTCCCGCGACCACGAAGAAACCCCCCGGGTTCGCCGCCCGGGCGCTGCGCACCGACGTGCGGGTGACGTTCGACGACAGCACGGGCACCGCCCTGCTCCGGGGGCCCGCCACCTCCCTCGCCCTGCGCCCGGTACGCGGCCCGCTGCGCACCGTCCTGGACCGGCTGGCCGAGGGCCCGTTGCCGCGCGAGGAGCTGTACGAGGGCCTCGACGGCGCCGGGCGGGAGCGGGCCGACGCGCTGCTGGAGCGGGCCGGGCATCTGCTGGCGTACAGCGTGCTCACGCACGCCGAGCCGCCGCTGCGCCGGGAGTTGGTCCGGTTGGAGCCGACCGCCCGGGACGCCGGGCACCGGGTCGCGGACGTGCCCGCCGGCGCGCGCGTCCGCCTCTCGCGGTTCGCCTTCTGCCGTACGCGCGAAGGAGTCCTCGTCCTGGAGTCACCCCTGGTGAAGTTCCGCGCCGTGCTCGTGGACCGGGCCGCCCGCGAGCTCGCCGCCGCCCTGGGACAGCCGGGCCGGGCGGGCAGCGCCGGGGAGGTCACCGGGCTGAGCGAGGCGGAGGCCCTGGACGTCCTGTGCCATCTGGTCGGCCTCGGTTTCGCCGAACTCGCCGGAGCGGACGGCACGTTCGGCTCCGACACCGATCCGGTGCTGCGCCAGTGGGACTTCCACGACCTGCTGTTCCACTCGCGCATCCGCTCCGGGCGCTACGACGAGGCCTTCGGCGCCCTCTACCCCTACCGGGGCGAGATCGACCCGCAGCCCGCCGTGAAGCCAGCGCCGCACGGCCCCGTCACCGAGCTGTACCGCCCGCGCCGCTCCGACATCGACGCCGGCGACCCGTCCCTGACCGCCGCCGTCGAGTCCCGCCGCTCCCACCGCACCTTCGGGGAGCGGGCGTTGACGGCGCGCGAGCTGGGCGAGTTCCTGTACCGGGTGCAGCGGGTCCGGGTGCACCGCACTCCCGGCCCGGACGCGCCCGGCGAGGACGAGGTCGTCTCGCGGCCCTACCCGAGCGGCGGCTCGCTGTACGAACTGGAGCTGTACGTCACGGTGCTGCGCTGTGCCGGGCTGGAGCCGGGCGTCTACCACTACGACTCGTACGCGCACCGTCTCGTCCTCGTCAGCGCCGCGGAGGCGGACCGGCGGGCGCTGCTGGGTGTGGCGTCCCGTTCGGTGGGCTTCGAGGTGCGCCCCGATGTGCTCGTCACGGTGACCTCGCGGTTCCAGCGCATGGCGTGGAAGTACCGGGCCATGGCCTACGCGACGACGCTGCGGCACACCGGGGTGCTCTACCAGACCATGTACCTGGTGGCCACGGCGATGGGCCTGGCGCCCTGCGGGCTGGGCAACGGCGACGCCGACCTGTCCGCCCGCGTGCTGGGCCTGGACTACCTCCGGGAGTCCTCGGTCGGCGACTTCCTGCTGGGCACGCCGACCACGGGTACGGCGCCGCCCGCGGACCCGGGCGAGGAATGGCACATGGTGAACAGCCCTGAATGGGCAATTCCGCTCGACGGCTCCGGAAATCAGGGCGGCGACGGAAAGTCATTCGCCCCGTGATAAATGTCAGCCGGCGGCCGGAAACCCTGGCGCCGGGATGACGGGCCGAGCAATATGGATGTCAGAGCCGGACGGAAGCGAAAGAAATTCCGGAAGGTGAACCCCTCAATGATCCCGGGAATTCCGGTCACGGTACTTCCCGAAATCGACGGAAGGAAATCACATGACCGCCAAGGACATCAAGAACCAGGACGCGGACAAGGCGTTCGAGGGCTTCGACACGGACGAGCTGGAGACCCTCGAGGTCACCGACGGCGTCGCCCTGCCGGAGATGGGCGCCTCCAGCGGCTCGATCGGCACCTCCTCCTCGTCCTCCAGCACCTGCTCGGCCTGCTGACCCACCCTCACCACGGATCCCGGAAGGATTTCGACATGAGCATCGACGGCATCAAGAACCAGGACGCGGACAAGGCGTTCGAGGGCTTCGACACGGACGAGCTGGAGACCCTCGAGGTCACCGACGGCGTCGCCCTGCCGGAGATGGGCGCCTCCAGCGGCTCGATCGGCACCTCTTCCTCGTCGTCCAGCACCTGCTCGGCCTGCTGAACCAGCGTGACCGCATGAGCACGACAGCGTGAACGCAGAAGGATGCGCCTGCCCGGCCTCGGCCGGTCGGGCACATCCTTGCGTTCGGGTCGCCGGGCGGGTTCAGCCCCGCACGGCCAGGTGGTACGACGAGGCCCACAGGACCACCGCGCTGCCCAGGCCGACCACGATCCGCACGGTCTCGCTCGCGAGGCCGGCCGCGACGAGGACGAAGCCGGCGACCGCGACGGCCGTCAGCAGCGCCGCCGTCCACCGGTACTGCCACTGGTCGTACAGACGGGCCAGCGGGAAGAAGTGCAGCCCCACGACGAGGGCGATGCCCGCGGGGACGGCCTCGGGGTGCCCCGAGGCGTTGGACACGGCGATGACGGCGAAGATGGCCACCAGCTCGACGGAGTTGACGATGCCCACGCCGCGCGCCCAGTTCGCCGGCAGGCTCACCGTGCGAGGCGAGGGCCGGGCGTCCTTGCGGTATCCGAGGTAGATCGCCGCCGCCGTGAGCACGAGTGCCGCCACCTCGATGCCGAGCGGCGCGACGTCGGTCGCCGAGCCGGTCCCCGAGGCCGCCGCGACGGCCCACACCAGGGCGAACACGGAGAGCACGAGGGTTCCCCTGCGGCGCAGGTTACGGGTGAGGGCGAGGCACTCGGCGTCCGTGGCGGACGGGGTGGGGGGCGTTGCGGGGGACGTAGATGTCACTCGCGGAGAATACACCGGCCGATCTGCCTTCTTGGCGGTTTTCGGCCAGCCCTCGGACACCCTCGAAACGGAATAGAACATTCCGATATCCCGGCCCCAGCCGGGCGTCACGGAAACGATGACGTATGTAAGCCCCGGACCGTTTTCCCTTCCGGTTCGAATTCCCCGCACCAATGATGTGATGCACGTTCTCGAATTCATTGCGGTTCTTCTCGGAAGGTGAAAGGACATGGGGGTTGACGCTCCGGAGCGCATTGCCGTGAGGCCGGATTCCGCCGGCCTGACGGGTGTGCGACTCCATACCCGGATGCCGGTGACACCGGCCTGGCTTGCGCGGCACGTCGTCCCGGTCGCCCGCGGACTGGGCGAGCGGGGCGTACCCGGCGTACAGGTGCGGCGCGGCTGGCTGCACGGACCGCACGTCGACGTGCTCGCCCCGGTGGGTGCGGGGGCGCCCGGCGGGGCCGTCGACTGGGCGGGGATCGAGGCCGGGCTGGACGCCGGCCCCCTCGATCCGGCCCGGGCGCTGACCGAGGAGGTGTATCTGGAGCAGGCCCGGGAGTTCGGCCGGCTCGAAGCGGTGGAGCCCCCGTACCTGCCGCTGCGCGAGCACGGCGCGGTGCTGCGCGTCGGCCCCGGCGACCCCGCGCTGCGCTCCCGGGAACCGCGCCTGGACGCCCTGCGCACCGTGGTGTACGGCGCCCTCGCGACGCCGGTGCTGTCGATGATCGAGGGCCTGGCCGAGGAACCGGGCAGCGGCACGGTCCGCCTCGCGGAGGCGTTCGCCGCCCTCGTCGACACGCATGCGCTCGGACCGGCGTACGGGGTGTTCTCGCCCCGGTCGCACGTGGAGGCGTTCCTCGCCTGGGCGGCTCCGCGCAAGGACATGCGCCCGGTCTTCCAGGAGCGCCTCGCCAAGGAGGCGCCCCGGATCCGCGAGGTCGTCGAACAGCGCCTGAACGGTGCGGTGTCGCCGGCGGCGGCCCAGTGGCGCACCGCGTTCGCCTACGGCGCCGGGGTCCTGGACCACGCCGTCGCCACCGGCGCCCTCACCCCGGACCTGCTGGACTCCGTCACCGACGGCGTCGACCGCAGCCGGATGGGCCCGCCCGGGGCCGAGACGGCGGTGCCGCGCGGCGAGCAGCCGGACACCGACTTCCACCGGACCGTGCACGGCTCCGGGGCGATCAGCACCCCGTCCCCGTTCTTCGCCGCCTACCGCCTGCTGACGAACCTCTTCTACCAGCAGCTGCCCCTGCTCACGGTCTCGCCGATGCAGCGCTACTACATGTGCTTCGCCCTCGCCGAGACGGTGGACGAGGTACTCGGCAGCAGCTGGCGGGAGCGCCTGACCACCACGGAGACGGGAGCCCCGCGATGACCAGCCCCGAGCCCCAGTGGTTCCTGCGCGTCAACCCGCTGCGCAGGGCCCGCCTCGCCGACCCGGAGCAGCGCCGCCTGCTCCGTGAACTCGCCCGCGCCGAGGCCGACCTGGCCGACGCCGCCGAGACGTGCTCGCAGGAGCTGTACGAGCGGATCGGCGCGGCCGCCTCGGACACCGAGCGCCGCGAGCTCATCGCGCTGCGCCGCGCCATCCACAACGGCCGCGCCCCCAAGAAGACGCCCGAGGGCCCCGAGGCGACCCCCTCGGTGACCCGCTGGCTGGCCGCCCACGCCGGGCGGGAGCGGCTCCGCGCCGCGATCACGGAGGGCTACCCGGCTGCGGCCGACCGCGAACGCACCGTCCTGGCCGCCCTGTTGGGCGACGGCGACCTGCTGCGCTCCCTCGCCCTCGTCGCCCCGGAGGTGCACCAGGAGGCGGAGCGCTACCGGGCCGCGGTCGAGGGCCCGGGCAAGGTGTCCGCCCGCACCCGCAAGTCGGAGCGCGGACTGATCCAGTACGTGACCCGGGCGATGGTGCGCACCAGCCCGCTCTCCCGGTTCACCGCGGTGGGCATCGCCGAACCGGCCCCGGCCGGCGATCCGGAGGCCGTCCGCCCCGGCGAGGTGCCCTTCACCGGCGCGCGGGCCGTGCCGGGCCTGGACCGGGTCATGCTGCACTACGTCCTCGGCGGCCTGCCGGCCGACGGCACGGACCTCACCGGCCTGTGGGTGGGGATGCCGCCCACCTCGGCGCCCGACCCGGAGACGGGCAAGCTGTTCTTCCTGAAGTTCTCCGAGCAGGGCATGCACCGCCTCGCCGTGCCGCTCGACGGGCCCGTCGGCGATCTGCTCGACGCGCTGTCCATGGGGCCGCGCAGGTTCCCGGCGGTCGTGGCGCACGTCGCCCGCCGGGCCGGCTGCTCCGCCGAGGAGGCCGAGCGGCGCGTACGGCAGGCCCTGCACCAGGGCGTGCTGTGCACGTTCGGCCGGCCCGAGGAGCAGACCGCCGCAGGCGACTACGACGACCTGCTGACCCTGCCCGAGTCCGAACAACGGGAAGTGGTGCGGGAGTTGGCGGACCGGGTGCGGACCGGACTGCCCCGGGTGACCGAGGCGCCGGCTGCCGAGCGGGGCCCGGTCCTGGCGGAACTGCGCGGGGACCTCGGCCGGTTCAGCCAGGCGGTGGGCCGCCCCGCGCAGATCACCGTCGAGGAGGACTACGTCATGCCGCCGCTGAAGGTGGCGGCCTCCGACTGGCACACCCCGCTGGCCGACCTCGGCCCCGCGGTGGAGCTCCTCACGGTCTTCGACTGGCTGCACGACGTACGGGTCCTGATGACCGCCGCGTTCGTGGAGCGGTTCGGCGCCGGGGCGAACGTGCCGCTCGCCGAGCACGCGGCGTTCATCGTCGGGGAGGTCTCCCGGCGGGCCGCCGCGATGGCCGCCGTGTACGGGCCCGAGGGCACGGGGCAGGCCGCCGCGCTGTCCGGGATCGGACCGGCCGACGGCTGCCTGGAGCGCATGTACCTGCTGCGCCGCGAGCTGTCCGAGGAGGTGCACGCCCTCCTCACGAAGACGGCCCAGGCCGGTGAGGACACCCTGAGGCTCACCGCCGGGGACGTCGCCGAGCTGACCCGGTCGCTGCCCGACCGCTTCCGCAGCGACCCGCTGATCTACGGCGTGCTGCTCCAGCAGGCCGGCGACCAGCTCGTGCTCAACGACGGGCTGCCGGGCCACGGCATGCTGTACGCGCGCTTCCTCGAGGCCGACCGCCGCCAGGGCGGCCGCGCCCTGCCCCGCCTGGCCGACCACCTGCGGCGCTTCTACGGCCACGACGGCACCCGCATCACCGAGGACCTGGGCCTGCACCGCCTCAACGTCAACGCGCACACGCCGGTGCTGCCGGGCGGCCTCACGGCGGAGGACTGGTTCGGCCTGCGCCTCGCACACGACCCGGAGTCCGACACGCTGCGGGTGGAGGACGCGGACGGCGCCCCGCTGCGGGTGCTGCCGCTGGGCACGGGCCACCCGGGCCTGTTCCCGCCGCCGCTGTCGGTCGCCTCCGGCCTGGTGATCAGCGGCCGGCTCTTCAACAGTCTGCCCAACTCCTGGCACGCGGCGACCCCGTGGGACGGCAAGCAGACCCGTGTCGCGCCGCGCATGGCGGTCGGCGACGTCCTCATCGGTCGGCGGCGCTGGTACGGCGGAGCCGAACTGGACACGGCGGTGGCCACGGGGCCCGACGAACACGAGCGGCTGCTCGCGCTGACCGCGTGGCGGGCCCGGTACGGCGTCCCCGAGGAGGTCGTCATCAAGTCGACGCCGGAGGACGAGGGCCCGCTGTCGGTCGGAGCCCCCGACGTCCAGTCCAAGCGCCTGGCGCAGAAGCCGCAGTACGTCGACCTGTCCAGCGCGCTCGCGGTGCGGGTCCTGCCGCGGATGCTGGAGCGCCGCGGGGCCGGGACCAGCTACCTGGAGGAGGCCCTGCCCGGCGTCACGGACGGCACGCACGCGACGGAGTGGGTGCTGGAAGTCGGGCGCAGGGCCGGGGGGCGGTTCGTGTACGACCCGGTGAACAACGGCGAAGCGGAAGGAGTCCGGCCGTGACGGTGACCGATGTGGACAGGACCCCGGCGAGGACGGCCGCAGGCGCCGGTGCCGCGTCCCTCAAGGCCCGGCCGGGGCTGCACTACGCGCCCGTGCCGGGGGGCGTCTACTTCAGCGGGACGCGCGGGCAGTTCGTGCTGCGCGGCTCGGAGCTGCTGTACGCGGTGGCGGACGGCTGCGTGCCGCTGCTCCGGGCGGGGACGACGGAGGACGCCCTGGTCGCCGAGTTCGGCACCGAGCGTGCCCGGCCGGCGGTACGGCACCTGCTCACCAAGCTCCGCGAGAACGGCCTGCTGCTCGACCCGGCCGCGCTCACCGAGCCGGAGCCGCCGGCCGAGGTGGCCGCCCTGCACGCCGGCACGCTGGCGCGTCTCACCGCCCGCCTGGACGACCCGTACGCGGCGTTCGCACGCCTGCGCCGCGCCCGGGTACGGCTGCACGGCCCGGCGACGGCGACGGCTCCGGCCCTGCGCGGACTGCGCCGGGCAGGCGTCACCGACGTGACGGCGACAACCGTCCCCGACGCGTCGAAGCCGCTGGTCCCCGTCTGCGACCCCGCGATGTTCGCGGACCCCTCGCTGCTGTCCGGCGGCGGGTCCGTGGGCGGATCCAGGGCCCTGATTCCCGCCGGCGACCCGGCGGTGCACGGCCCAGGTGTCGGAAACCCCGCCGGCGACCCGGCGGCGCGCGAGCCCGAGACCTCGACTCCCGTCGGCGACCCGGCGGTGTACGGATTCGGTGCTGGAACTCCCGTCGGCGCCCCGGCGGTGACAGCACCCGTGGGAACCGAGGGCGTGCCACGGGCCGTCGTCGAGTTCCTCGACGGTGACCGGACCTGGACCGAGCAGGACGGAACGCTGCACGTGCCCGTGCTGCTCGGTCCCGGGCCGGTGCTCGTCGGGCCCGTCGGAGTGGCGCCCGGCGTCTGGGAGGTCTTCCGGAACCGGGCCAGGGCCTGGGCGGACGCCGAGGGCGTCGAACCGGCGGCCGGGCCCATCGCCCACTCCCTCGCGGGAGCCCTCGCCGCACAGCTCCTGACCGACGCCCTCACGGGTGTCGCGGAGCCCGGTGAGGCCCACGTCGTGCACGGCCCTGATCTGACGGCCGACCGCGTCACCGTCACGGGCGCCCCCGTGCACGAAGCGGTCGCCGTCCGTCTCGGCGACGCGCCCGCCGAGCCGCTTCCCGCCCCCGAGGCCGCGCTCGACGCCGCCGGTGTCCTCACCGCCCGCTGGACCGGCCTGTTCGCCTCCGCGCAGGGCGAGCACCTGCCGCAGATGCCCCTCGCCCTGCGCGCGGCGGAGCACCGGGCGGACCGCACGGGCACGGTCACCGCCTGGGCCGCCCACCAGGAGACGGCGACCATCGCCGCCGCCCTGGCCGCCCTGCGCGACCGCGCCGGCGGCACACCCGGCATCCCGGCGGCGGGCCTCACCAGGGAGCACTGGCTGCTCGACGGCGCCCTGCGTCACCTCGCGGGGGCCAAGCAGGCCTTCGTCCCCGACGCGGACGCCCCACTGCACGCCGAAGGCCACCGGGTCCACGCCGAGTTGTGGTCGCTGCTCGGCAGGGAAAGGGAGGGAGGGAACGCAGCCGAACCCGTCCTCGTCCTGGCCCGGCACGCCGGTGTCGGCTGGCCGCTGGCCGAGGTCACCCTAGACGGGCGGACGCTCGGCGCCGGCTGGGGCCCGACCGCCACCGACGCGACGTACGCCGCGCTGTGCACGGCACTCGCCGCCGCGCAGACCGGCGGCACGGCCGGCCGGCTCTCCACCGACGCCCTGCTGACCGCGGACGACGCCGTCCGGGCCGCGCTGCGGGAACAGCTCACCGCGCTCGCCGGCTACCGGGGGCGGCCCCGCCGCACCGACCCGGTGCTCGGTGAACTCCCCTTCTGGTACGGCCCGGTGACCGTCCCGACCGACCTCACCGCCGAGGAGTCCGCCGATGCCGACCACTGACCCGACCACCGCGGTGCACGCCGGCCCCGCACTGCCCCCGACGGCCTACGACGACTGGCTGCCCGCCTTCGCCCCCCTGGCCCGAGCGACCGGGGCCACCGTCTCCGTCAACCTCGGCTGGGACCTGGCCTGGGAGCGCGACCTCCTCACGAAGGCACGGGGACCGCACCTGTCCGTGCGGGTGTACGACGACGAGGTGATGGTCGGCCCCTTGTCGGTGCCGGGCACCTCCTCCGGCTGTGCCGCCTGCGCCGAGGTGCGCGAGCGCACCGTCCTCGACCACCCCCTCGTGGGCGACCTCACCCAGGCCACGCGGGTCCCCGCCGCCCCCGCCCCCCTGCTGCCCGATCTGCTGCGCACCGGCCTGGAGCACCTGGCGGACCGCCCCCTGGCGCCCGGCGAGGCCTACTCGGTGACCGTCCACGGCACGCGCCGGCACCGCATCGCCCGCAGCTTCCACTGCCCGGTCTGCGGCCCGTCCCCCGAGGACCTGGTGAGCACCGTGCCCCCGGCCCCCCGCTCCCTGCGCTCCCGGCCCGCCGTACCCGGTGACGCGACGCGCACCGCCGCCGGCCGTCTCGTCGAGCCCGGCTTCCTGCGGGACCGGCTCGTCGACGACCGCTTCGGGCCGGTCCGCGCGATCCTGCGGGAGTCGCACGCCCCGTTCGCGATGAGCATGGCGGTCGTCGCGGACGCCCCGGCGATGGGCCACGGCAGGGCCCGTACGTTCGCGGAGACCGAACCGGTCGCCGTCCTGGAGGCGTACGAGCGGCTCGGCGGCTACCCGTACGACGTCCCCCTGGTGACCGGCCGCTCCTACCGCGAGGTCGCCGGGCAGGCCGTCGACCCGGGCAGCCTCGGCCGCTACACCGCCGAGCAGCTCGCCCACCCCACCAGCAGGGCCACGCCGTTCACGGCCGACACCCCGATGGACTGGGCCTGGGGCCATGACCTGGCCGACGGCACTCCCCTGCTGGTGCCGGCCGACCACGCCTTCTACCAGTACGAGTACGCCTTCCGCCGCGACCGGCGCGCCGCCCGCGTGGCCAGTGCCGCGAACCGCAGGCACTACTTCTTCGACTGCTCCAGCGGCTGCGCGGTCGGCGCCAACTACGAAGAGGCCGCCCTGCACGCGCTGTTCGAACTCGCGGAGCGGGACGCCTTCCTCACGTCCTGGTACCGGGCCCGCCCGCTCCCCCACGTCCCGGTCTCCACGCTCACCGACCCCACGAGCCGGGCCATGGTCGAACTGATCCGGGCCCGCGGCTACGACGTCCACCTCCTGGTCGCCACCCGGGACATCGGCCTGCCGGTGGTGTGGGTCATCGCCGTGAACGAGGAGAACCCCTTCCCGGCGACCTTCTCCTCCGCCGGTTCCGGGGCCGAGCCCGAATCCGCGATCCGCGGCGCGCTGCGCGAGGTCGCCCAGCTCGTCACGAACCCGGTCGACTGGACCCGCGAGCAGGTCGAGCGGATGGTCGAGGACCCGTGGCTCGTGGAGGACCTGGAGGACCACGTCCGGTTCTCCTCCGTCCCCGAGACCCGCGACCGCGCCCTGGCCGGACTCGGCGGCCCGGCCGTCACGCTCCAGGAGGCGTTCCCCGACTGGCCGGGGCGGCTGGAGCGGGCGGCCGGCGGCGACGTACGCGGCACCCTGGAGTACGTGGCCTCGCTCTTCGCCGACGCGGGCCTGGACCGGATCGTCGTCGTCGACCAGACCAGCCGGGAACACGCCGACGCCGGCATCGCGGTCGCCCGTGCCGTCGTCCCCGGCATCGTGCCGATGTGCTTCGGCCACGCCCAGCAGCGCCTGGCCGGACTGCCCCGGCTCCGCGCCGCCCTGCGCGGCACGGACCAGGAGCACCGGGCGATCCCCTACGACCCCCACCCGTTCCCGTGACGGCCCCCGCCGAGGCCTGGGCACGGCGCGCCCCGGTCGACCTCCCGGGCCCGGAGGGCGACAACAGCATCGCCCGCGAGCCCCTGTGGTACGCCTACGGTGCCGGCGACGACCGCCCGGAACCACCGCCGTGGACCTGGGCGGCCACGCCCCCGCCCGACTCCCACGTGCCGCCCCCGCCACCGCGCCCGGCGGGACCGGCGACCCTCCTGCCCCTGGGCACGACCGACCGGCTGTCCGCGATGCCGTACCCCCGGCTCCCGGCCGGGGCCCACCCCGCACCGGACGCCCTGCTCCACGCCCTCACCGCCACGTTCGCACCCCTGCGCCGCGAACCGGAGAACCCGTACAACGAACACCGCCCCTACGCCTCACCGCGCTGCCTCTTCCCGGTCCACGCCTTCGTGGGGGACGGTGACGCGTGGCGGCTGCTGGAACCCACCCGGCACACCCTCACGGGCCCCGGCACAGGGACCCCGAGCCGCATCGCCCTGACCGGCCGCTACACGGCGATCCCACTCGCGTACCAGTGGTTCCGGGGCTCGCTGGTGGCGATCGAAACGGGCATGGTGCTGCGCGCGTTGACGCTGGGCCTGGAGCTCTTCGGGGTGCCGGCGACACTGACACCCCCGACCGAGGGTGCATCGGGCCTGCTGCGCGAACTGGGTGTGGAGCACACCTGGGAGTGGTCGCTGCCGTGGTTGATCGACGTGGGTGAGCCACGCCCCGCCGTACACCGACCGGCTGGGCCGGAATCCCCGGTCCCCGACGGAGATCCGTCCCTCACCCAGGTCATCGACGTGGACAGAAGTGCCGTGAGGGGCACGGGGCCGCATCCGATACGCGGCTACCGCCGCGTGGGCGCGACCAGCCACACACGACCCGCGCCCGTCACCACAGCCGTACCCCCCACCCTGCCCCACTCCCTCCGCACCCCCACCTGGTCAGAACTGCTCTGGCACCGCCACTCCGGCCGCATGCCCAGATCCCTGCACGGCATGGACTCGGCCAAGTGCCACACCCCCCTGCCCGCCCGAACCCTGGCCACCACCCTGGCCTGGCTGGGCGTCCCCCCACCGCACCCGCTCCTGGCCGCCGCCTTCGACGCGGTCACCGTCACCGCGGTCGTCCAGCACGTCGACGGCCACACCCCCGGCGTGCACCGCGTCCGCGACGGCTCCGCACACCTGGTCCGGGACGACCCCACCGCCCCCGCCGGCCTGGAGGCCAACTACGGCTACGGCCTGACTCCGGTCAACGGCTGCGGCATCGCCAACGCCCCCCTCACCGTCTTCTTCTCGGTCCGCCCCCGCGAACTCTTCGCCCGCTTCGGCCCCACCGGCTGGAGCGCCGCCCAGCACGCCTGCGGCTGGGCGGTCCACGGCCTGTGCCTCGCCGCGGCCGCCGAGGGGCTCTTCGCCCGGCCGGTCCGGGCGTTCAAGGAGATCCAGACCAAGGAGGTCGTCGGCCTCGGCGAGGACGAGACGATCGTCCTGTCCGCGGTGGTCGGCGTACCGCGCGAGACCGGGGGTGCCGTGCTGGACCTGCGCACGTAAGGCCCCGGAGCAGCCCCACCGACCGACAAGGAACGCGTATGCCCACCACCACACCGCACGGCTGGAGCGCCTGGCACCTGCACCTCGGCACCACCGCCCGCAGCGCCCACGACCGCGTCCTGACGGACGTCATCGGCCCGACCGTCGGCGAACTGCCGCCCGGCACCCCCTGGTTCTTCATCCGCTACTGGCAGTCGGGGCCTCACCTGCGGCTGCGGATCGCCGGCCTCTCCCCGGACGCGTACGCGCGCGTGGAGCAGTCCCTGCGCGACCGGCTCGCCGTGGCGGGACGGCCGGCGCCCGGCGAGGAGCCGCTGGCACCGGAGGCCTACCAGGAGGGTGCGGCCCGGCTCGCCGCCGCCGGTGAGACCGGCGTCAACACCACCGTCCACGCACTGCTGCCGCCCGGCGTGCACCGCGCCGACTACGACCCCGAGTACGAGCGCTACGGCGGCCGCACGCTGATGCCGGCCGCCGAGTCCCTCTTCCACCTCTCCAGCACACTCGTCCTGCGGCTGGTCCCGCTCGTCACCGGCGAGGCGCGGCGCGCCCGGCTCGCCCTGCGCGGCACGCTGTCCGCCGCCGTCGCCCTCGGCGGCCCGGCCGAACGCGCCCACTACTTCGCCCGGGGCCGGGACGCCTGGCAGGCTTGGGCGCGCGACGCCGGGCACCCGGGCGAGCTGCTCGACCGGATCACCGAGGTCGGCCAGGACCCGGCCACGGCGGGCGTCTCACCGGACGCCCACGGGCCGTTCACCGACTGGTACGAGGCCCTGACCGCCCATGCCGCCGAGATCCGGCGTCAGTCGCCGGTGCACCCCGGCATGATCCTCTTCTCGCACGCCCACATGCTCCACAACCGGCTCGGCCTGAGCATGCTGGAGGAACTGCGCACCTACGCCTGGCTGTCCCACGTCTTCCCGGCACCGGCACCGACCGGGACACCGGTACCCGACCCGGCGCCCACGGGGTGATCCCCCGCGCCCCGCGGGCGCCTGCGCAAGAGGCCCGGCCGGATTCCCCTCACCGGCCGGGCCTCTTCGTCGTCTGCGTCGTACGGCTCATCCCTCCCGTACGAACTCGGCCCGTACCCGCACCCGCAGTTCCGCTCCGACCAGGCTGCGCATGCCGCCGACCCCGCACGCGTGCCGGTCGACCCGGGCGCCGGCCCGTACGACGGCCCGCTCGCCCCGCACCGTCAGCTCGTCGACCGTGAAGGTCACCGGCGTGGCACGGCCCTTGACCTCCAGCAGGCCCGTGAGGGTCAGGTCGCCGTCCGTGGAGAGGTGTTCACCCGTGAGACGCAGCTCGGGGAAGCGCTCGGCGTCCAGGAGGCTCGGGCCGCGCACGGCCGCGTCCCGCTGCGGGTTGCCGCTCTCGAAGCCCGCCGCCCCGACCGCGGCGTCGAGGTGGAGCAGCACGCCGTCCGGGCCGAGCTCGACACGGCCCGAGCGCACCGGGACGGAACCCCGCACGGGGAGGAAGAAGAAGTGCCGGCCGGTGAACTCCACGGTGGAGGCGGCCGGTTCGAGACGCCAGGTTCCCAACGAGGTGATCTGCGGGCGGGCGCTGTGGTCCACGGACATGGTGGGGGTCCCTTCTGGGTGTGGGGGTCTTTTTTTTGGGGGGGGAAGCGCCGAGGGGGCCTCCGGGAGGCCCCCTCGATGTGGTCGGGACGCGCCGGCTCTACTCGGGACGCGGGTCCCAGCGGAAGCTGCGTACGGCGATCAGGGCGCCGATGACGCCCCACGCCGCCAGCACGGCCAGTTCCTTCCACTGGAAGCCGGCGTCGTGCGCGAACGGCGCGAGCATGGCGTCGTTGAACGGCTTCACCGGCAGCACCCCGGCGATGTTGTTCATCACCTCGGAGTGGATCGGGAAGTAGCTGCCGGAGATGAACACCAGCGGGAACTGGATGAACTGCACGACCGCGGGCGCCGCCTCGGAGTTGCGGATCAGCGAGGCCACCCCGACGCCGAGGGCGCAGAAGCTGGCCGCGCCGAGCACCAACGTGAGCGCCAGGGCCGCCCAGTCGGCGGGCCAGGGCACCCCGTACAGCCGCCCGATGCCGATGACCAGCGCCACGTCGACCACGCTGACGACGACGCAGTGCACGAGCAGGCCCGCGAAGTACACCCAGGCGGGCAGCGGGGTCGCGTGCAGCCGTTTGAGGACGCCGGTCTGGCGGCGCATGGCGAGGACGATCGCCAGCTGGCCGTAGCAGGCGCCCAGCACGGACACGGCGGCGATGGTCGGCGTGTAGTACTGGAGTCCGCTCATGCCGAAGAAGAAGTCCTGGCCCTCGCTGCCGGCGAACACGGCACCGAAGACCGAGATGATCACGATCGGCAGGACGAAGGTGAACACCATCGACTGCGGGTTGCGCCAGAACGACAGCTGCTCGTAGCGGATCTGGTGGGCGAGCAGGGCGAGGGAGCCGCGTTCGTCGGGCCGCTCCCGCCCGGGGCGTTCGGCCCGCCGCCCGGTGGCGGTGGTCGTGGGGGGCAGGGTGCTGGTCATCGGCTGCTCCGTCCGGGTCGGCGCCCTCGGCGCGCACGCGCCGCCGAGGAGGGTGTGCGGTCCCGCCCGGCGGACGGTGACGAGGCGTCCTGCTGGACGTAGGAGCTGGTCATCCCCAGGTAGACGTCCTCCAGGGTGGGCTGCTCGACGGTGAGCCGCGCCAGCGGCGTGCCCCGGTCCAGGGCCCAGGAGGTGAGCCGGTGCAGGGCGGCCGTCGGATCCTTCGCCTCGGCGGTGACGAGACCGTCCTCGGCGTCGCTGACCGGGATCGGCACGTCGTCGATGGCGGCACCGGCCGGCAGCGCGAACCGGATCCGGGTGAGGGCGCTGTCCCGCCCGCCGATGGTGTCGGGCGTGCCCGTGGCGACGATCCGCCCGGCGGCGATGACGGCGACGGAGTCGGCCAGGGCCTGCGCCTCGTCCATGTAGTGGGTGGTCAGCAGGATGGTCGTGCCGGCGTCACGCAGGCTCCGTACGACCTCCCAGGCCCCGCGGCGGGCGCCCGGGTCGAAGCCGGTGGTCGGCTCGTCGAGGAACAGCAGCTTCGGGTCGCCGATCACGCCGAGCGCGAGGTCGAGCCGCCGCTTCTGCCCGCCGGACAGGTCCTTGACCTTCGCGTCCCGCTTCTCCTGGAGCCCCACCAGGTCGATGACCTCGTCGACACCCCGCGGGGCCGGGTAGTAGCCCGCGTTGCGGGCGATGGTCTCCCGCACCGACAGGTAGGGCTCCACGGCGATGTCCTGGAGCACCAGGCCGATCTGCCCGCGCAGCAGGCGCCCGTCCGCCTTGTCGCCGGGATCGCGGCCGAGGACGTGCACGTCACCGCCGTCGCGGTGCCGGAAGCCCTCCAGGATCTCCATGGTGGTGGTCTTGCCGGCGCCGTTCGGTCCGAGCAGGGCGAAGATCTCCCCCTCCTCGACGGTGAAGTCGACGCCGCGTACGGCCTCGTGGTCCCCGTACCTCTTGAGCAGGCCCTCAACGGCCACCGCGGTCACCGCGGTCGCTCCACTCGTCGTTCGCGTGTCACGGCGTGCCTCCAGGTGTCGTGCGTAACGGGTCGTCTCCTCCTGGAAGTTAGGGCCGGGCGGGGGTGCGGCAGCAGGTGTGACGGGGGTTTCGATGACGTCCGTCACGCAAGCGGCGACAGTTGTCAGCACGGCGGGGCGGGACGTTGCCGCCCGGTGGCGGGCGCCACATGCTCGGGACACGACCGATGACAGTGCGTCCACGCGAGAGCTCGCACCGCGACGGTGCACGGATGTGGCGCGAAGACCCGGAAGGCGGTCCCTGAGGTGCTGTTGGGCGAAGACACAGAAGGGCGGCGGCAGCCCGGGAACTCCGCGGGCCCGGCCGGCGTGGAGCGGCCGGCGGTCGCCGTCGTCGGCGCGGGCATCGGCGGACTGACCCTGGCGGGCGCGCTGACCGCGAACGGCACGCCGTACGTGATCCACGAACAGGCCCGCGAACTGGCCGAGGTGGGCGCCGGCGTCCAGCTCTCCCCGAACGCGATCCGGCCCCTGCTGCGTCTCGGCCTGGGCCCGGCGCTGGAGGAGCACGCGGTGCGGATCGAGGCGATGGAGGTACGCGGCTGGAACGGGCGGCCCATCGCGCGCACGCCGCTCGGCGCGGAGTGCGAGCGCGTGTTCGCGGCGCCGTACCTGACGATCCACCGGGCGCATCTGCACGACGCTCTGCTCTCCCTGATCGACCGTGAGCGTCTGGGCCTCGGCCAGCGGCTGAACTCGGCGCGCGAACTCCCGGACGGGACGGGCGTCCGGCTCACCTTCGACGACGGCACGGTCCGCGAGGCGGACGTGGTGGTCGGCGCGGACGGCATCCACTCCACGGTCCGCGAGACGCTGCGCCGCGACGAGCCGGTCTACTCGGGCCTCGGCATCTACCGGGGCCTGGTCCCGGTGGACGCGCTGCCGGCCGAGGCCCGCGAGCGACTGGTGCGGCTGTGGCTCGGCCCGGGCGGGCACTTCGTGTGCTATCCCGTCGCGTCCGGCGCGTACCTCAGCTACGCCGCGACCGTGCCGCTGCCGTCCGACGCACCGCCCCGCGAGTCCTGGTCCCGGCCCGGCGACCCGGACGAGCTGCGTGCGGTCTTCGGCACCTGGGCGGGCCTGGTCGGCGACATGGTCAAGGCGGTCGAGTCGACCCACCAGTGGGCCCTGCACGACCGGCCGCCGCTGCGCACCTGGTCCACGAACCGCATCACCCTCCTCGGCGACGCGGCCCACCCCATGCTCCCGTTCATGGCCCAGGGCGCCAACCAGGCGATCGAGGACGCGATGGACCTGGCCGCCTGCCTGGCGGACGCGCCGGTCCGGGCGATCCCGGAACGCCTGTCCCGCTACGAGTCCCTGCGCATCCCGCGCACCGCCGAGGTCCAGCGCGGCTCCCGCGGCAACGCGGGCATCCTGCACCTCCCCGACGGCCCCGCGCAGCGCCGCAGGGACGCCCACATGGCGGTCCACGCGGCCCTGCACGACCGGGCGGCGCTCTACGCCCACGAGACGGGGCGCAGCGTGGTGCCCGCTTGATCCGGAAATCCTTCGAAACATTCGAGGAACGGAATCCTGCCCTCCCCACGGCAAGGGCAGGATGGTTCCCAGGACTTGCCCGTCCATGGCCATCAAGCGCCCTGCGAACCGCCCGAATCCACAGTAACCAGGACGCAGACGGCCCCGAACATTTCGTAACTCCTGCCGAAACTATTGACACTTGACAGGGCCCGGCCAACACTCCCGGATGACAGAGCTCCCCCATCGACCCACCCCACGAGGACATGGAGGAAGCACCCCATGAACAAGTCATCCGGGCGCTTACGGCTGCTCATCAGCAGCGTCTGCACGATGCTGCTGGTCGCGGCCGCGGCCCTCACCATGCCGGGCACCGCTCACGCCGACACCGTCATCACCAGGAACCAGACGGGCACCGACAACGGCTACTACTACTCGTTCTGGACGGACGCTCCGGGCACGGTGTCCATGACCCTGTCCGCGGGCGGCAGTTACAGCACCTCCTGGCGGAACACCGGGAACTTCGTCGCCGGCAAGGGCTGGAGCACCGGGGCCCGCCGCAGCGTGACCTACTCCGGCACGTTCAACCCGTCCGGCAACGCCTACCTGACCCTCTACGGCTGGACGGCGAACCCGCTGGTCGAGTACTACATCGTCGACAACTGGGGCACGTACCGGCCCACGGGCCAGTACAAGGGCACCGTCACCAGCGACGGCGGTACGTACGACATCTACAAGACGACGCGGTACAACGCCCCGTCCGTCGAGGGCGTACGGACCTTCGACCAGTACTGGAGCGTCCGGCAGTCCAAGAGGACGGGCGGCACCATCACGGCCGGCAACCACTTCGACGCCTGGGCCCGGGCCGGCATGCCCATGGGCAGCTTCAAGTACTACATGATCATGGCGACGGAGGGTTACCAGAGCAGCGGCAGCTCCAGCATCACGGTGCGCTGACGATGGGAACCACACCACGGTCCGCGTTCCGCGCCCGGCTCACGAGGCTGACCGTCCTCGCGACGGCCGCCGCCGCCACGCTCACGGCCACCACCACGACAGCCGCCACCGCCACCCCGTCCCGGGCCGCCGCCTGCACCGGATACGTCGGCCTCACCTTCGACGACGGCCCGTCGGGCAGCACGACCGCACTGCTCGACGTACTCCGCCGGAACGGGCTGCGGGCCACGATGTTCAACCAGGGCCAGAACGCCGCCGCCAACCCGTCCCTGGTGCGGGCCCAGGTGTCCGCCGGCATGTGGATCGGCAACCACAGCTACACCCACCCGCACCTGACCGGCCTGAGCCAGGCCCAGATCGACGCGGAGATCTCCCGGACCCAGCAGGCCATCGCCAACGCGGGAGGCGGCACACCGAAACTCTTCCGCCCCCCGTACGGCGAGACGAACGCGACGGTCAAGTCGGTCGCGGCCCGCCACGGCCTGACCCAGATCATCTGGGACGTCGACTCCCGGGACTGGAACGGCGCGAGCACGGACGCGATCGTCCAGGCCGCCGGCCGCCTCACCAACGGCCAGACCATCCTCATGCACGACTGGTCCGCCAACACCCTCGCGGCGATCCCCCGCATAGCCCAGGGGCTGGCGTCCCGGGGCCTGTGCGCGGGCATGATCTCGCCGCAGACGGGCCGCGCGGTGGCTCCCGGCTGAGCGAACGGCGCGATGGCCTCCAGCGCCATCGCGCCACCCGGGCGGGACCGGACGGCCCGTTGTCAGTGCCTGCTCCTACGATTCGCCGCATGCCTGAATGGATGCATGTGTCCAGCCCGGTCCTGGAATCCGGTTGGCACGACGAGGTGAATCTCGTGTTCGCTCGCGGGATGGAGCCGGACACGCTCGCCGAGGGGTTGCGCGGACTGCGGCGGGAGCCGTTGGTGAGCGGGGCGGGCAACGGGTGGGTGTGGGTCGTCCACGACATGCTCAACGCCGAGATCGAGGACTTCGACCCCGTGCCCTACGGGCAGATCTGCGCAGGCGCCGAGCTCGTGGTCTTCGTGACCGAGCCGTGCAGTGCGAAGGCGCACGCGCCGCATTTCGAGTACTACCGGGACGGGCGGCTGATCACCTGGTTCAGCTTCGAGGACCTGACGCAGCGGCCGGGGGACAACCCCGACCACCTGTCCGCCGAGCTGCTGGCCGCGAGGCTGATCGGACCCGACGCCGGGTGCCGGGAGGCGGATGAGGGCGGGCACGACTGCTTCGACCACCACTACGAGGACCACAACCGCATCGTCCGGGCGATCGCCGGCTTCTTCGCGCTGCCCTCGCCGCCGCTGTCGACGGAGGTGACGGACCGGTGACCTGGCTCGCCCCGGACACGTTCCTCACGTTCTGCCGGGGGATCCCCCTGGCCGACGTCACCGGCTTCTTCAGCGAGGCGGGCCTGCCGCCCACGACCTCCGGCACGGCGGACGGGTGGGCCTGGCTGACGCACCACCCCGACACCACCCCGGACGGCGGCGCCGTCCAGCAGCTCGGCCAGTACATCACCGGCTTCCGGTACCAGGACCGCGTGCGTGACCAGCGGAACGTCGACATGGTGTTCCTGGCGTCCACGCCCGCCTGCTCGTGCGGCGACCGGTACGCGGTACCGCACTGCGCCGACCATCCCTACCAGTTCGCCTACAGCCGCGGCGGCTTCGCCGTCTCCCTCTTCAACGTCGGTGCGCGTCGCGAGTCCCGCCGCTTCGGCAGCCAGGCCGACCTGTTCATACGGCAGTTCCTGGAGCAGGGGATCGTCGGGCGCACCACCCGGTACGACACCGACCCGGAGTTCAACCCGGACGGCACCCACACGATCCGCATCATCGCCGAGCACTTCGGACTGCCCGCCGCGCCCCTCGGGCCGGGAGGCGAGTAGGCCGGCGTACTTGAGTACGCGTGCTCATGACGGCCCCGCCCCACCGGCGTGACCATGGCCGTATGAAGAAACGGGGAATGCTTTCGGCCGGGGTCGCGCTCGTCCTCGGGGTGCCTGTCGCAGCCTGGGGGCTGATGGGACAGCAGAACCACGACGGGCTGCCGGCGAGCGAGCTCGACTACGCGTACCAGCCGTGGGACATCGGGGACGGTGTGGCCGCCGGCGTCGGCGGGCTCGCGCTGGTGCTGGCGGGGCTCGGCGCCACGGTGCTCGTACGGGGTGCGCGGCGCGGGGCGATGGACCGGCGCTGGTGGGGAGTCCTCGGGCCGCTGGTGGTCGTCGGGCTCATGGCCGGTGTGGGGTGGCGGATCCTGACCGCGGGGGTCGTCGGGGCCAACATCGGTGCCGGACTGCTGCTCATCTTCGGTACGCCGGTCGCCGCCGGGCTCGTCCTGTGGGCGCTGGGGCGCGGCGTCTGGCTGGCGACGCGACGGCACGGGAACGGCGGCGGGGCCGGCGGCCGGCGCCTGGGCGGTTTCGCCTCCGGCGGGGTGTGACGGGCGGCGGCTCGCTTCCGCGTGGCCGAAACCCCACGGTGACCGGTGACGGGGCCGGACAACATCCGTATCCCACCAGGGAGTTCACCTAGGTTGGTGGACCGGTCCCCCTTTCCCACCCCCAGGAGGCCCCGCCATGCCCGACGACAGCCTGCGTGCCCGTATCGACACGTCCAAGCCGCACTCGGCCCGCTTCTGGAACTACTTCGTCGGCGGCAAGGACAACTACGAGGTCGACCGCGAGATCGGCGACCAGATCAAGTCGATCTTCCCGGGCCTGGTCGACGTGGCGGTCACGAGCCGCCGGTTCCTGGGACGGGCCGTCCGGTATCTGGCCGTAGAGCAGGGCGTTCGGCAGTTCCTCGACATCGGCACCGGGCTGCCGACCGCCGACAACACGCACGAGGTCGCCCAGCGCGTGGCACCGGACTCCCGGATCGTGTACGTCGACAACGACCCGATCGTGCTGGCCCACGCGAACGCCCTGCTCACCAGCACGCCCGAGGGCAGGACCGCCTATCTGGACGCCGACCTGTACGACCCGGAGGCGGTCCTGAAGGCCGCCGCGGGCACGCTCGACCTGTCCCGGCCGGTCGGCCTGATGATCCTCAACACGCTGGGGCACGTCGCCGACCACGAGCAGGCGCGCGAGCTCGTGCGCCGGCTCATGGCCGGCCTGCCGGCCGGCAGCCACCTGGTGATCAGCGACAGCACCGCAACGAGTGAGGGCATGATCGCCGCGTCGGAGGCCTACAACGCGAGTGGGGCCGTGCCGTATCACGTCCGTCCGGTTGCCGAGATCACCGGTTTCTTCGACGGGCTGGAGCTGGTGGAGCCGGGAGTGGTGCGGGTACCGGAGTGGCGGCCGGAGCCCGCCGACGCCGACGCCGCCGGTGTGGACGCGTACTGCGGCGTCGGCCGCAAGCCGTAGGCATCGATGCGACCGCGCCCGTGATGATCCCCCGCGCGATAATCAGGACATGTCTGCACCACCCGCCGCCCCCGAGCCGGTCCGGCGGCTCATCAATGATCTTCTCGCGGTGGGTGAGGCGTACGGCCTCGTCCTCGCGGGCGGGTACGCCGTGCTGGCCCACGGGCTGGTGTCGCGGGGCGGCCGGGACGTGGACGTCGCCACCGAGCACTCCGCCGGGATGGACGGCATCGCCGACACCGTCCGGACGGGGCTGGTGGCGCGCGGCTGGCTCGTGCAGACGCTGGAGAGCGATCCGCTGACCGCCCAGTTCCTCGTCACCGACGCGGCGACCGGTGCGGAGTACGGGGTCGGCGTCCACAAGGAGGTGCTGTGGCGCCCGTCCGTGGCGACCGGGCTCGGGCGGGCGCTCTCCCTCGACGACCTCGTCGGCACCCGGGTGCGGGACCTGGCCGACCGCGGACTCGCCCGCGACCTGGTCGACGTACACGCCGCCTCGGCCCGCTGGAGCCACCCGGAACTGGAGGAACTGGGCCGCCGTCACGCGCCGGAGCCCTTCGACCTCACCGACCTCCAGGCCCGGCTGACCGGCACGGACTGGATCGACGACAGCGCGTTCACCGCGCACGGCCTCGACGCCGAGTCCGTCGCCGCACTGCGCCGCTGGGCCCAGGAGTGGGCCGACGACATCGCGGAACGGCTCATCGAGGGCGGGGCCCCGGACGAGAGTGCCCCGGACGAGGAGTGACCCGCGCGGGGACTGACCGGTCGGTACCCTGAGCGGATGGGGAAAGGGGCAACCGGGCAGGTGGGGGTGGTCGCCGCGCTCGTACGGGCGGCGTTCCTGGTGGACGGTGTGTACGCGGAGGCCAGCCGGACGTACGGGCTGACACCGCAGCAGGGACAGCTGCTGTGCGTGCTGATGCCGCAGCCGTACGGGATGGGGGAGCTCGGGGAGACGCTCGGGCTGGCGAAGTCGAGCCTGACCGGGCTCGTGGACCGGACGGTGCGGCGCGGACTGGTGCGGCGGGAGGCCGACCCGCGCGACGGGCGGGCCGTGCGGGTCGGGCTGACGGAGAAGGGCGCCGCGCTCGCCGAGAAGTTCTACGCCGAGACCTGCCGCCGGATGGAGGTCCTGCCCTCGGGGCTCAGCGGCGCCGAGCGGGAGCGGCTGGCCGTACTGCTGTCGCGTGTCGTGGCCGACAACGAGGTTCCCGAGGTGTTCGTGGAGGCCGGGCAGGTGTCCGGAGCCGAGTAGCGACCTGTCCTGAGGGAAGCTCACTGTCCTGGCACCGGGGCCATCATCCGCCGCTCCCGCCTCCCCGCCGCCATCAGCGCCAGCGTCACCCCGGCCGACACCGTCGCCATCGCCGTCATCGCCCCCGCCGGGGAGGTCAGTTGGGCCACCGAGCCCGCGAGGGCCGCGGCCACGCCCTGCATCGTGAGCATGCCGGCCGAGTGCAGCCCCAGGGCGTGGCCCGTGAGGGCGTCGGGCGTGAGGTCCACCAGGCGCTCCTGCTGGACGAGGCTCGCGCCGAAGCCGACCGAGGCCAGTGTGACGGCGACCGCCGCGAGCGGCAGCGGGGGCCGGAGCAGGAAGGGCACGTACGGGGCGGCCAGGAGCAGCAGGAGCGGGAAACCCAGGCGGGGGCGCAGTCGCGGTGGGACCAGGCGGCCCACCAGTACGTCCCCGGCCAGCATGCCCAGGGCGGCGCAGGCGAACAGGGTGCCGGCGGAGCCGGGGGCGTAGGAGACGTAGAGCGACTCGCAGCCGACGACCAGGCCGTTGGGGATCCAGAGGGCGAGATAGACCTGGCGGCGGGGTGTGGACGACCAGAGCAGGGCGTTGGCCCGCCACGTCGCCGACACCGAGGGGCGCCCGGCCGTACGGGGCGGGCGGCTGGTCAGGCCGAGGCGGACGACCACGGCCGCCAGACCATAGAGGGCGGCTGCCGCCAGCAGGGAGATCCGCGGGGACAGCAGGGCCACGAGCGCGCCGCCGGTCGCGTATCCGGCGATCTGCATCAGGCCGCTCATCATGTTGAAGACCGAGCGGCCCAGCAGATAGCCGTCCTTGGAGAGGATCTCGTTCAGCAGGCCCCAGCGCACTCCCCCGCCCACCGACTTCGCCAGCCCCATGGCCAGGACGATCGCGAAGAGGGACCAGATCGGCAGGCCGGGCAGGGCCAGGGCCGCCGTGCCCGCCGCGAAGAGGAGGGGCAGGGCGGTGAGGGCCGCGCGCGGGGGCAGGCGGTCGGCCGCCGAGAGCAGGAGCGTCGCGCCCAGGACCTGCACCAGCGACGAGCCGAACATGCTCACCGCGGACAGCAGCGGTGACTCGGTCGCCCGGTACACCAGGGTGCCCAGCGCCAGTCCGCCCATCGTCTGGGCGACCGTCTGCGCCGACGCGGCCAGGAAGAACGGGGTGAACTCGGGGGTACGGAACAGTTCGCGGTAACTGCGCATGGCCCGAGTCTCCGGCCGGCCCGTAGGGCGTGGTTATTGTTTCGCGCAGACGCGAAAGGTCGTGCTCGGGGGGCGGTTCATGGGCTGGTGGCAGGTCAACGCCGACACCCTCGCGGGGAGCCGGTTCGTCCTCTCCCCGCTCGCCGAGACCTTCGCGAGTCTGCGGCTGCTGCACACCGGTGTGGCCACGCACCCCGGCGAACGGCGCTGGCTCGACGCCCACCTGCCCGCCTACCGGCGACGGCTCGCGCGGGACCCGGTCACCGCGCTGCTCGTGCGCTGCGGGCTCGGGCCGGAGTGGATCGCCGACTTCCTCACCCCCACCCCGCGTGCCGGGGAGACCTTCGCGGACGAGGTCGCACGGGTCCGGGAGGCCTCCCCCGAAGCCGCCCGCGCCCATCTCACCGTGTCCCTGCGCGGCCCGCTGCCGCCCCGGCTGGACCGCGACGACCTGCCCGAGCGCGCCGCCGGGCTCCTGGCGTACGTCTGGGAGGAGACCGTGCGCCCGTACTGGCCCCGCCGCCGGCGCGTGCTCGAAGCCGACGTCGCCGGTCGGACCGCGCAGGTGGGCCGGGGCGGCTGGGCGGCGGCGCTGGACGCGCTGCGGCCGGGCACACGGTGGCTGGGCGAGAACCGGTTGCAGGTCAACGCGCACGAGTACCCGCCGCGGGAGATCTCCGGCGCGGAGCTGGTGTTCGTGCCGGTCACCCCGCAGCGGGTCGGCTGGGTGTCGTGGGAGGGCACCGACCGCTACGCCCTGGTCTACCCCTGCGCGGGCGTCCTCGCGGACAGCGGCGGCAGGCCGGTGCCCGCGAGCCTCGCCGCCCTGCTCGGCACCGCCAGGGCCCGTGTCCTCGTCCTGCTGGACACCCCACTGAGCACGAGTCAGCTGGTCGCCGTGACGGGCCAGGGCCTCGGCTCGGTCGGGCGGCATCTGCGGGTCCTGCTGGACGCGGGCCTGGTGGAACGGGGCCGGGCGGGCCGGTCGGTGCTGTACTCACGGACGGCGGCGGGACAGGTTCTGGTGGAAGCCGGAACCGGCCCGGCATCCGCCGGAGTTAGCATCCGCTCATGACGACTAGCAACGGTTCCTCTCCCCTCGACGTCGAGATCGGCGCCCTCCAGGGCGGTTCCGCCGACCTGTCCCAGTACGCGGGCAAGGCGGTGCTCGTGGTGAACGTGGCCTCCAAGTGCGGCCTGACCCCGCAGTACAACGGGCTGGAGAAGCTCCACGAGCGCTATGCCGAGCGCGGCTTCACCGTCCTCGGCGTGCCCTGCAACCAGTTCCTCGGGCAGGAGCCCGGCAGCGCCGAGGAGATCGCCGAGTTCTGCTCGGCGACGTACGGCGTGACCTTCCCGATGACCGAGAAGGTCGAGGTCAACGGCGAGAACCGGCACCCGCTGTACGACCGCCTGACCGGCTTCGCCGACGCCGACGGGCACAGCGGGGACATCCGCTGGAACTTCGAGAAGTTCCTGATCGGCCGGGACGGCGAGGTCGTCGCCCGCTTCTCCCCGCAGACCGAGCCGGAGTCGACGGAGGTCGTGGCGGCGATCGAGGCACAGCTGGCCTGACCCACCCCGGTTGACCTTGCCCCTGGGGCAGGGCCGAGCGTCCTCGTCGTCGGGCGGAGGAGCCGCCCGATGACGGAGGATGCCGTGGTGGACGTACCGGACAGGGAACTGCTCACCATCGGGGCGTTCGCCGCGCGCGCCCGGCTGTCGGCCAAGGCCCTGCGGCTGTACGACCGGCTGGGGCTGCTGTCCCCGGCGTTCGTCGACGAGGCCACCGGCTACCGCTACTACCGTGCCGGCCAGGTCGAACGGGCCCGGCTCGTGGCCATGCTGCGGCAGCTGGACATGCCGCTCGCCCGGATCGCCGAGGTGGTCGCGGCGGGCGACGGGCCGACGGCGGCCGAGCTGCTCGGCGCGTACTGGGCGCAGGTCGAGGCGCGGGTCGCGGGCCAGCGGACGCTCGCCGGCTATCTCCGTGGACGACTGTCGGGGAGGAGCTCCGAGATGTACCAGAAGTTCGCGATCGAGACGGTGGACGTGCCCGAGCAGGTGGTGATCACCGAGAAGCGGCACATTCTGGCGGACGAGCTGCCGGCGTGGATCGGGGCGGCGCTGGGCCGGCTGGAGGAGGCGGCCCGGGAGTGCGGGGGCATGACCGGTGTGCCGTACGTCGCCTACCACGCCGAGGTGTCGATGGAGAGCGACGGCCCCGCCGAGGCGTGCGTGCCGGTCGCCGACGCGACGGCGGCACGTGCCTGGGCGGAACGGCACGGGCGGGCCCGGGGCACGGCGGTGCGGGTGGTGCCGGCCCAGCGGCTGGCGTACACCCGGATCACCAAGGCACAGGTGGCGCACCCGCAGATCCTGGCCGCGTTCGAGGCGGTGGAGGAGTGGATGGCCGCGGAGGGGCTGACGGCGACCGGCCCCTGCCGGGAGCTGTACTTCGCGGACTGGGAGGCGGCGGGCCCCGAGGACCCGGTGTGTGACGTGGCGTTCCCGGTGAGCTGAGCCCAGCAGCCCCACGGGCTTCCCGGGCACAAGCGGAGCCCTCTCGGCAAGGACGGCGAGGCTGGTCGAGAGGGCTCTTTCGGTGGTGCTTGTGCTGTTGTCGAGCCGTGGCTCAGGCCTTGACCGAGGCCACGAAGGCGCTCCACGCGTCGGCGGGAAACGCCAGCTTGGGCCCCTCGGGGATCTTGGTGTCCCCGAGTTCCAGGG
Source organism: Streptomyces chartreusis NRRL 3882 (assembly GCF_900236475.1). Taxonomy (GTDB): domain Bacteria; phylum Actinomycetota; class Actinomycetes; order Streptomycetales; family Streptomycetaceae; genus Streptomyces; species Streptomyces chartreusis_D. The sequence continues at coordinate 5,142,444 of NZ_LT963352.1, read as the reverse complement.
CCTCTTCGACGGTCGACCTGACCATCACACAGGCGCCGTTGTTGTTGGTGTAGGAGGACGTCGTCCACGTTTCCGTGGCGCCCAGACGAATTGCCATGTTCGCTCCGTAGCCAGTTGCGTTTACGCCAACCCGTGCTGGTGGTTGGCGTGATCGACGCTACTCGCCAACATCCTCGTCCGGAGCAGTCATTCACTCGACCGGATGGCATATTCCAGGGGAGACTTCCAGTCAGGTGTGTCAGGGGTGTAACATCCCGCGCTTTGCCCGGTGGAAGGCCTCTTCCGGTGGCGGTTCAGCGTGCGTAGTCCTTCGCCAGACGCTCGATGAGCTGCCGCGACTGGTCCACGTTCAGCGACTGCGCGCGCAGGTGCTCGTACATCACCGTGTACTTCTGCACGTCGAGCGGCTTCTCCAGGTACAGGTCGCTGGTCACGCCCTCGATGTACACGACGCTGGAGTCGGCCGCGTCGGCGAACTCCAGGATCGAGTACTGGCCGTTGATACCGGCGTGCGCGCCGACCTCGAACGGCAGCACCTGCACGGTGATGTGGGGCAGCTGGGACATCTCGATGAGGTGCTCCAGCTGCTCGCGCATCACCTGCCGGCTCCCGACGATCCGGTGCAGGGACGCCTCGTCCAGGACCACCCACAGCCGCAGCGGGTCCGTCTCGGCGGTGATCCGGCCCTGCCGGCGCAGCCGGACCTCGACGCGCTTGTCGTTGTCCGCTTCCGAGGCCTCGGGCGAGCCGCCCCGGATGATGGCCTCGGCGTACGCACGCGTCTGCAGCAGACCGGTGATGATCTGGGGTTCGTAGACCCTGAGCGACTCGGCGTCCGTCTCCAGGCCGATGTAGACGCTGTACGGAATGTCCCCGAAGGCGTGCCACCAGCCCTGCTGGCGGGAGTCCTTGGCCATCTGCATCAGCGAGTCGACGATCCGCTGGTCCTCGACCTCGTAGACCCCGCACAGGTCGCGTACGTCGCGCTGGCTGATGCTGCGCCGGCCGTTCTCCAGCCGGCTGATCTTCGACTGGGACACCAGCAGCCGCTCGGCGACCTCTTCGGCCGTCATGCCCTTGAGCTCACGGAGCCTGCGCAGCTCCTGGCCCAGCCGGCGCCGCCTGACGGTGGGATTGACATTGGACGCCACGGGACGTGCACCTCCGGCTGCGTGCCTCTACTTTGCGTATCTGCTGTTGAGCAGACTGCCACCAAGGGGCTTCCTACCGCTGGGAAACGGTGGATATGCGACGGGTACACGCCAGTTCGGGCGGGCACGCCGAGCGGGGCGGGGAGAGTGTGTGCTCTCCCCGCCCCGCTCGGACAGCGGCTCCCGTGACCGGGCTCTGGGGTACTGCGTGGTGCCGTGGGTCGGCGGCGCTCAGTGGGCCACGGCGCGCGCCATGCTTCCGTGGCGCGGCTGCATCGGAACGCCTCGGGCGGGTTCCGCTGCGGACCTGGCTCCGGCGGCGGCCTGACGGCCGGACGGGGCCGGGCTGCGGCGCGGCTGTGCCGCCACGCCGTTCTGGACGTCCATCACGGCGTGCGCGACGAGACCGCCCATGGGGTCGTGCCTGATCAGGTCCCGCAGCCGGGACCGAGAGGAACGCCCCTCGTTGCCCGGATACAGGTGCTTGCCGAGTCCGACCGCGTGGGCCAGGGCGGCGAGCGCGGCGGTCCGCGGGTCCGGCGGTACGCCGGTGCGGATCGCCGAGTCCAGCCGGGCCCTGATCTCCCGGCTGATCTCCGTGTCCGTCGCCTGGTAGCGAGTCGTCGGCAGCACTCCGCACATCTGGCCCGCCACGGCATGCACCATGCCGCACCGCTCCAGATGCGAGAGGTAGGTCTGGCGGAGCCCGAGACGCGGCCCGCCAATCCAGTTCACTGCCCGCACGGGAGCGCCGCGCCTACGCAGCAGCTCCAACGCGCAGTCCAACGTTGGATCTCCAGTCGGCCGTGGTACAACCACGGCGATACGATCCCCGTCTGGGGCTATCCGTCCGGCCAGCGCCAGCTCCACTAGCTGTGCTCCGGCCAGACCGAGGTCGAGCGACTGCGGCTGCGCAGTGGTACCCGTGGTCGGGTCCAGTGCCAGCAACAGAAGCTCCTCCGGAAGTGTTCTGCGGCTCCTGCCCATCCATGCCTCCCCGCGTGGATGAATGACAGGGTGACCCCTCTCACATTGGTCTGTCGAGGGTGCGTGACCGGTTCGTAGTGGAACCAGTAGGTATGTCGTTCTCGTCTACCGGATGGGTTCGGTCCGCGCACAGGACACTGGTACATGGTTCGGACAGCGCCTGGAGCGGTGTCACGGGCGGCGGTTCACGGTTCGGTACGCGCACGCGGGGAGTGCGGCGCGAGGAGGAGGCATCGGTGGCGGGCGAGTCCCCCGACAGGTCGAAGCAGCGCGAGTCGTCGGCAGAACCGACGTCGGGGAGCGCGAGTCCGGTTCCCGAGGCCAGGAGCGAGGCCCCACCCCGGCGCGACCCGCGCCTCGCGGTGGCCCGGGACGCGGAGAGGTCCGCGAAGCGCGGGGGTGCCGACACGGCGACCCGCGTGCTCTCCACCCGAACGGCGGAGCAGCCGGCCGACGCCGGGCGGGGCGCCGGTGAGGCGGATGCCCCGGGCGCGGACGACACCGGGCGGGACGCGGGCCGGGCGGACTCGGTGGACGCCGGGCAGGGCGCCGGTGACGCGGGCGCCACGGCCGACTCCGGGCGGGACGAGAGCGACGCGAGCGGCGGAGGGACGTCGGCCGACGCCGAGCAGGACGCGGCCCAGGCGGACTCGGCGGCGGACGCCGGGCAGGACGCCGGTGACGCGGGCGCCACGGCCGACTCCGGGCGGGACGAGAGCGACACCGGCGTCGAGGGGGCGTCTGCTGACGCCGAGCAGGGGGCCGACGACGCGGGTGCCGCGGGGCAGGACGAGAGCGACGCGAGCGGCAAGGGCACGGCGGCCGGCGCCGAGCAGGGCGAGAGCGACGCCGGCGCCGAGGACTCGGCGGCCGACGGGTCCCAGGAGTCTGCGCAGGAGCCGGTGAAGGGCTCCGGCGAGTCTTCGGGGGCGGCGGGGACTTCGGCTTCCGCCAAGTCCTCGGAGGCTGCCAGGTCCTCGGAGCCTGCCGAGTCGTCCGAGCCTGCCGAGTCGGCCGAGCCCGGCGACTCCTCGGAGCCTGCCGAGTCCTCCGGCTCCGGGGAGCGGGGGGACGACGCCGGCGCCGGTGACGGGCGGCTGCGGGACGCCGTGGCCGCGTGGGTCGCGTCGGCCGACCGGGACGAGAAGCCCTCGTCAGCCAAGGACGCCGACAAGGGCTCTGGGAGCGGCCAGGAGGCGGCTGAGCGGGCGGAAGAGCCCGCAGAGGCCGCAGAGACCGATACGGACGCCCAGAAGCCTGCGAAGCCTGCTGGGGCCGACACGGACGCCCGGGACGACCGAGCGGCCGAAGACACGGACGAGGACGCCGAGGCCGCCGCCGGCGTCCAGGACCGGCCGGAGACCGAAAGCGCGGACGAGGGTGCCGAGGTCGGTGCCGATGACCGGGGCGGGAAGGACGGTGCCGACGAGCCTGAGGCGGACCGTTCCGCCACCGGCGGCGGCACGGGCGCTTCCGAGGCCGACTCGGCCACCGGCACCACCGCCGACGACACCGACGACACCCAGGGCACCGAAGCCGACGACACCCGCGGCAGCGCGGACGAGGCCCCCGGGTCGGACGACACCGACTGCGGCAAGGGCGACGCCGGGCCCCCCGTCGACCAGCCCACCGCCGTCTTCAAAGCCGTACGGCCCCCGGTCGATCAGCCGACCACCATGCTGAAGCTCGGCGGGGCCGCCAAGGACGCCAAGGACGCGCCCGAGAAGGACGCCGAGCGGACCAGCAAGTTCGTCGCGCTCAAGCCGCTGGACGATCCGTCGACGCGGAAGCCGGCGTCCGGCGCACAAGCCGGACAGGCCCCTGCGCCCGCCCCGGCCGACGCCACCGCCCCCGTGCCCACCGTCGGCCCGGAGCGGACCACCCAGCAGCCCCTGCCGCCCCGGCCTCCGCTGGATCTGCTGGCCGAGCTGACGAACACCCCGCCGCCGCCGGACACCCCGCTGCGGACGGCCGTGCGGCGGGTGAAGATCTGGACGCCGCTGGTACTGCTGCTGGTGGTCCTCCTCGGCGTCGTGCAGAGCGTGCGCCCCCTGCCGGCGCCCACCCTCGACCTCACCGCCGAGGACAGCTACACCTTCGAAGGCGGCAAGGTCGACATCCCCTGGCCGGCCAAGGGCCAGGCCGCGCTGGACGTGCAGGGCATCGGCACGTTCGGGTCGTCCGGCGAGCAGAAGCCCGTGCCGATCGCGAGCGTCGCCAAGGTCATGACCGCCTATCTGATCCTCCGCGAGCACCCGCTCAAGAGCGGTGAGGACGGGCCGAAGATCGAGATCGACCAGGCCGCCGAGGACCAGTCCGACGCCGGCCAGGAGTCCACCGTCGACGTCACCAAGGGCGACAAGATCAGTGAGCGGGAGGCCCTGGAGAGCATCCTGATCGCTTCCGCGAACAACGTGGCGCGGCTGCTGGCCCGCTGGGACGCGGGTTCCGAGAAGGCGTTCGTGCAGAAGATGAACGACGCCGCCAAGGACCTCGGCATGAAGAACACGACGTACACCGATCCGTCGGGCCTGAACAACACCACCGTGTCCACGGCCGTGGACCAGGTGAAGCTCGCCAAGGCGGCCATGCAGCAGCCCGCCTTCCGCGAGGTCGCCGCGATGATGTCGTACGTCGACTACAAGGGCGTCAAGCACGACAACTGGAACCGCCTGGTCGGCTCCAACGACGTCACCGGCATCAAGACCGGCACCACCACCTCGGCACTCGGCAACCTCGTCTTCTCGGCGAAGAAGGACGTCAACGGCGAGACGCGCCGGATCGTCGGCGCCGTGGTGCGCCAGCC